>NZ_LJSO01000002.1:190266-403432 GCF_001399985.1 Pseudoalteromonas sp. P1-8 | reverse complement strand
CAATCTGTACGAGTGCCCACACAGATGATTGCTTTATATTGTTAAAGAACGTTGCGACGTTGTCGCTAGGGATGCGTATAATACATCCTTAATTTTTCGAGTCAACACTTAATTTCAAACTTTCTTTTTAGACCGTTTTAAANGTCGCTAGGGATGCGTATAATACATCCTTAATTTTTCGAGTCAACACTTAATTTTAAACTTTCTTTTTAGACCGTTTTAAACCGAAGTTTTACTTAACTCTGTGTCACTTTGTTCAGCGCTTTTCATTGCTGCCCGCCGTGTCAGTGGATGCGCATTATAGGGATGCGAAGAATTAACGCAAGCACTTTTTGTAGAAAACTACTAAAAACTTACCTTTCGCGCAAAAAACAAGCTAAAGGCAGTAAAAAACACAGTTTACTGTACAAAATACAGCCAACTTTTCTCGAGAGGATCTTAAGTATTATCGAAATTAGGTAATACGCAAGTTTTTAAATAAAAAAAAGCGCCACAATCTTAGTGGCGCTTTTATCAATCAACTCTGAATTAGTACAAGATACTATATAACTTACGACGATACTTAGATGCCAAGGCATCTCCATCAGGTAAAGAAGCGATAATTTCTAGATAGGTTGGTTTTGCATCTGCGTAGTTAAGATCTTTTTTAAGTACATTAAATAGCATCTCTAAAGCTTCTTCTTTACGACCCGCGCTATTAAGAGCATTACTTAGTTCTACTTTTATCTCTAAATCATTTGGGTATTTTTCAACTTTATCCTGCAGTGCTTTTATCTCTGGTGAATCTGTTGCTGCTAATGCTTGTTCACATTTTGCTTGGATATTTGTGAAATATGCATCACGTTCATTTTCTGCAACCGAATCTAATAATGCTTGTGCATCTTCTAATTTATGAATTTGAATACAGATATCAGCTAAAACTAACTTTACCCGTGTATGGTTTGGATCAAGCTCATAAGCCTGCTTTGCATAGTTAAAAGCATTATTTAAATCTTGATTGATTAACGCTTGCTTAGCTTGCTCTAGTAATAACTCGTGTTGAGCTGGTAAATGTTTGGCTAGCGCATCGCGAATTTGCTGCTCTGTTTGAGCACCCGGTAACATATCTACAGGCGCTGATTCTTTTAACATCACAAGCGTAGGTAATGCTTGTAAACCAATTTGCTGCGCAAGTTGCCCTGCAAGAGCTTGCTCAACATCACAATCTAATGTTGCTACTGATAAATGCTCACCATACTCATTTGCTATTTTCTCTAAAATTGCAGCTTGCTGATGACACTCTGGGTTTTGCGCAGAGTAAAAAGTAAGTAGCACTAGTTTTTCAGCGGACGTTTCACCCAGTGCTTGCTGCAAATTTTGCTGGGTAAGTTTTATCATATTATTCATTTGATCGATTGCACTATATAAGTATTTAGGTTTTTATATAGTGGCAAACATAACAATTACAAGCCCCACGGGTCGAGGTCATTATGAAATTATCTGCTATTTCTGCAGCTTTATTACTTCTTAGTCCATTCGCACAAGCAACAACGCTCGATTTAAATCTCAAAAAAACTATGCCTGAGATTGAAAAGCTTTATTTAGATTTACATCAATCTCCCGAGCTGTCTTACCACGAAAAACAAACAGGTCAAAAGCTAGCAAAGCAATTAAAACAGCTGGGCTTTACTGTTACTGATAATGTAGGTGGTTATGGCGTTGTTGGTATTTATAAAAACGGTGATGGCCCTACAGTAATGATCCGCACAGATACTGATGGATTACCAATTGTTGAGCAAACAGGAAAACCTTACGCCTCTAAAGTGACTGTAACAAATGATGCCGGTGCAACAGTTGGCGTAATGCATGGTTGTGGTCATGATATTCACATGAGTTCATTTATTGGCACAGCACAACAGTTAATGACACATAAAGATCAATGGCAAGGTACGTTAATGATGGTCGCACAACCTGCAGAGGAAGTAGGCGGTGGTGCAAAAGCAATGCTTAAAGAAGGGCTTTTTACTAAGTACCCTACTCCAGACCATGTTATTGGTTTACATGTAAGTGCGAGTATTCCTGCTGGTAAAGTTAGCATGAAAACTGAGTATACGATGGCAAGTGTTGACTCTGTTGATATTACTGTAAAGGGTAAAGGCGGTCACGGTGCCTATCCACATACAACAATAGACCCTGTTGTGATTGCTTCACGTATTGTATTGGCACTGCAAACTATTACTAGTCGCGAATTGTCACCACTTGAACCGTCAGTGGTCACTGTTGGCTCAATTCATGGTGGCTCTAAACACAATGTCATTTCTGATGAAGTAAAACTACAGCTCACACTTCGCAGTTATAACCCTGAAGTACGTTTGCAACAAATCGCGGCGATTAAACGAATTTCTAAAGGTATCGCATTAAGTGCTGGCCTTGATGAAAGCTTAGCACCTGAAGTATATGTACATGAAGATGAGTCAATTCCTTCGACTTACAATAACCCTGCACAAACCAATGTAGTGCGTTCAGCAATTGCTAATGCTATTGGTGAAGACAATGTACTTGAAACTGAAGCAGTAATGGCTGGCGAAGACTTTGGTCTATACGGTCGTACAGAGCAGCACGTGCCAATTACTTTGTTTTGGTTAGGCGGTGTTGAACCGAGTCAATATGATGCAGCAATGCAATCTGGCGCAACATTACCTTCTTTACACTCAAGCAAGTTTGCACCTGATTACAAGAAGGCTCTTCCTACAGGGATTACAGCGATGAGTAATGCTGCGGTTGCCCTATTCAACAAAAAATAGTTTAGGCTGACTTAGCTCTAGGCTTAGTTTTTCTTTTAAAACGTCGCTTTTGCGGCGTTTTTGGTAACTGAGTAAAGACTTGGCTGTCGCACTGCTTGGCTTGCTCAACTAAAGCATGTAACTCTGCCAACAATGGCGTTAAAAATTGCTGATAACTCATATGTTGTTCAGCTATATTCCCTAACGATGCTTCCCACTTAGCTGTTAAGTCAGGGCTAGCAAGCTGCTCTGGTAATGTACTTATGAGAGCTTTGCCTGTTGCGGTAGCTAGAATGTTTTTACCCTGACGCTCTAAAAAGCGGCGTTTAAATAAAAGCTCAAGAATACCAGCCCGTGTAGCCTCAGTGCCTAAGCCGTCGGTTTCTTTGAGGATCTTTTTAATTTCTGGGTCTTTCACATAGCGGCTGATGCCTGTCATAGCACTCAATAAGGTAGCATCAGTAAAATGCGTCGGCGGTGTCGTCATTTTGTCTACCACTTCACCTTGATTGCAATGTAGCGGCTGGCCTTTTTCAAGTGGCGGTAAGGTTTGCTCATCTTTTAACTCTGTTTTGCCCATTAATGTTTTAAAGCCTAAGCTAACATCTTGCTTAGCAGCAGCTTTAAAAAGCCCACCCGCAATTTCAACCGTTACTTTAGTTTCGTTAAATATATAGTCTGGATAAAACTGAATTAAATAATGACGGCAGATCAACCGATAGATTTTTTGTTCATCACTATTTAATGATGCTGAGCGAAGCTGTTTTTCGGTAGGAACAATAGCGTGGTGAGCTGCAACCTTGCTGTCATTAAAACATTTACTCCGCTTATTGGTATCAGCTTGCTTGCAAGCTTCACTTACTTGACCTTCATTATTAGTGATGGCGGCAATAATACTCGCTGCATCTTTATGATGCTCTTTTGGTAAATAGCGGTTATCTGAACGAGGGTACGTAATTAACTTATGACGCTCATACAAGCTTTGACAGGTATCTAGCACCTTTTGTGCTGGCATTGAAAAAGCCTTTGCCGCATCAATTTGTAAAGCCGACAAGTTATAAGGCAGTGGCGCTTGTTGCTTTTTTTGCTTTTGTTCAAGCTCAACTACTTTCGCTGGCTGATTAGTTATGCGTGACACAACATTTTCAGCAAGCCCTCTATGTAATACCCGCCCTTCTTCATCTTGATAAGGTTCACATGCTTTACTTGGCTGCCACTTTGCAGAAAATACTTGCTGCTGCTGAGTTTCAAGGTGAGCTAATACTTCATAAAAAGGTTTCGCTACAAAGTTAGCTATTTCATTATCACGATTTACAACTAGACCTAAAATAGGAGTTTGAACACGCCCAACAGATAACACATTACCAAACCCAGCTTTTTGCCCAGCAAGCGTATAAGCGCGAGTTAAATTCATGCCAAATAGCCAATCGGCACGTGAGCGAGCTAAAGCAGATACACTCAATGGAATAAAATCGCGATTCGATTTTAAATTATTCAGCGCTTTTTTAACTGCACTTAAGTTTAAGTCGCTGATCAAGAGTCGTTGAATTTGCTGTTTTTTAACTTGGCTAATTTTAACCTGTTCGATCACTTCATCAACCAATAGCTGGCCTTCCCTATCAGGGTCGCCGGCATGAACAATTATATTTGCCTGCTTGATTAGCTTTTTTAATACAGTGAGTTGTTTACGTGTTTTTGATTTAGGCTTTAATTGCCACTGTTCAGGCACGATAGGTAAATGCTCAAACCGCCACTTTTTAAAACTTGCATCGTAGTCATCGGGTTCTGCTTGTTCAAGCAAATGACCAATACACCATGAGACACAATCACCATTACCTAGCTCTATATAGCCATCATGCTTTTTTTGTGGTTTTGGCAGTGCATCTGCAATGGCTCGCGCCAAGGATGGTTTTTCGGCAATGTAAAGTTTCATAACGCAACACTAAATACTGTTTTTATAAACAGTAGTCTAGCACAGGATTTTTAACGAAGAAACGCCTTATGCTTGCTGGCTTCGTCGAGTAAAGAGGTAGATAAGCGGTAGGTAACATACGACCACAGTACCAATATTGATTAGCGGTAGCAGGGTCTTGTACATGTAGGTGCTGTAAGACAAATCCCAAAGGTGGCGGTCAACTAAACGGAACAACTGTAGAATGGGCGCCATTATCACAACCAACTGCCCTAAAACACTTTGCCATAAGTAGACTTTATCTTTAATACCCAAGTAAGCAATGATTGCCATCCAAGCAATATCATTAAAAGCCCAGACTACATAGCGCCAGATATAGATATCATCAAACTCTCTTAAAGCAGAATAAATAAGAGTTCCATAAAGGAAAAAAGCAGCAGTAATGATAGAGAAATAGAAAGCGGGCCAATCTTTACGAAGGTAAAAAATAATAATAGCCGGGCTCAAAATGAACACCCAGCTATTGCTTAATATAACTCTAACTTCTACAAACCAATCAGGCAAAATGCAGTGCCTTAATCAGTTTTATCATCATCACCGCCATCACCATTGCCTGGCATATAGCTATATTTATCAACTTTTTTCATTTTTATACTCCATTACATGTGTTAATGAAGTTTCACTTTAATTGATTTATTGCCTTACATCAATAGGGTCAGACTCGTGTGCTTTACCTTGCATAATAGAGATTTCAACACGGCGATTACGCTTGCGATCTTCATCGGTCACATTCGGTACAAGAGGCCTTGTTTCTGCGTGACCTACCACCATCATACGAGATTTATCAAAACCGGGCGCTTTTTCCATTTCACTGGCAACTGCCACCGCACGTTTTGATGATAAATCCCAATTATTAGTATAAAGTTCATTCGATACTTGGAAGTCATCAGTGTGACCTGACACGGTTATTTCACCCGGCACATCTTTTAACAGCGTAGCAATATCACGAATAATAGGTTTAAATTTTGGCTGTAAAAAAGCACTACCTGATGGGAATGAGCCATTCTCACGGATACGAATAATAATTTGCTGGCCTAATGACTCGAGCTCAATCGCACCATCCATAATTTGCTGTTCTAGTTGCTGAGCAATTTTCTTCACAAGTTCATTTGTTTGTTCTTGATCAGCTGCTGAAATTGACTGTTCTAAAGCTTGTTGCTGAGCCGTACT
Source organism: Pseudoalteromonas sp. P1-8 (assembly GCF_001399985.1). Taxonomy (NCBI): domain Bacteria; kingdom Pseudomonadati; phylum Pseudomonadota; class Gammaproteobacteria; order Alteromonadales; family Pseudoalteromonadaceae; genus Pseudoalteromonas; species Pseudoalteromonas sp. P1-8. The sequence continues at coordinate 397,528 of NZ_LJSO01000002.1, read as the reverse complement.
TTGCGATTCACCACCTCGTTTATTACCGCGCTGTTCTTGTCGACCACCGGCAGAGCTTTCGTCGCCAGCCTGAAACTCAAGCATTTGTTGCGTCATTTCTACGGTTTGTTGTTGAATCGTTTCAATAGGTGTGGGTTCAGGTTTACCCGGAGTGAACTCCATGGCAATGACCGAGGTTCCCTTTGGAATATCTTTTACTTCAATTTTATTTTGTACACCGAAAGCAAACTTCATGGAGCCGGCAATTTGCTTAAACTTCAGTACGTCCATTTCTGAGAAAGCAAGCAAGAGTACAAAGAAGCACATTAATAATGACATTAAATCTGCGAAGGTTCCCATCCAGGCGGGTAAACCCGGTGGTGGACATTTGCACTCTTGATCTGACATGCCCTACTCCTCGGTATCAACTTTACGTTTTGATTCAGCTAAGTAGTTTTTCAAGATACCTTCAATTACTTTCGGGTTTTGACCATCTTGAATACCTAGTACCGCGTCGAGAATTAAACGTTGATTAAGCGCTTCCTCGTCTTTACGTAGCTCTAGTTTTACCTGAATTGGAATAGCAACAACGTTTGCTAAGAACGCACCATAGAGAGTAGTTAAAAGTGCAACCGCCATTGCAGGGCCGATTGCTTTTGGGTCATCCATGTTTGATAACATAGCAACCAAACCGATTAGCGTACCGATCATACCCATCGCAGGGGCAATATCGGCAAGTGATTTAAATAACCCAGCCCCTAGTTCATGACGGTTAGCTGTAAGAGAAATATCTTTTTGTAGGGTGGCACGAACAACATCAGCATCATGACCATCCACTAACATATCGACCCCTTTGCGCATAAAACCGTTGGGGATTTCGGCTTCTTCTAATGCTAAGAAACCACCTTTACGTGCTGAATCAGCTAATTCTACTGCTTTTTCAATTAATTCTTCTGGAGATTCGATTTTGAACATAAAGGCTTTTGCAGCGACTTTACCTATGCCCAAAAATTGCCCCATAGTGAAATTCGATAATACGATAAAAATCGAACCACCAAATACAATGACCACCGAAGGCGTGTTGTAAAACATTGCAACTTGGCCGTCACTACTTAACACCATCGACATAGCAATTAAGCCTATGGCACCAAGAATACCTATTATGGTTGCTAAATCCACATACCCCTCCAGAGGAACAATTACACGACACCCTCAGGTATCAAATTTTTATTATTAACTGCTTATCGGCAAGCAGTTGAAATACTTAAATCATTAAATGAATTAATTTTATTTTAATGTAAGATTTTTAAGCTACAAGTTTAAGCTGTATCTAAAACCGTAAAAATAGCATATTGAAAATGGATTATGCGTAAAAAAACACATCATTCTTTGACCTAGTTTAGCATTCCCCCTAAAATTGGCCTCACTTTCTAACAGCTATCGAGGCCACAATGGCAACAAAGAAACCAGAAAACTTAAGCTTTGAAGAAGCGCTGGATGAATTATCTCAAATTGTTGCGCAAATGGAGCAAGGTGAATTGTCACTAGAACAATCGCTAAAACAATTTGAACGCGGCATTGCACTGGCGAATGCTTCGTCTGGTAAGTTACAGCAAGCCGAACAAAAGGTTGCCATTTTAATGGGTAACGATAGCCAAGCTCCTCTTAGCAATTTTGATTCAAACTTGGACTAATTAAGTGCAATTAAAAGAACAACTACAACGCGCTCGTGAAGACGTTGAAGCACATTTAAATCGCTATTTCGAACTACCACTTAATACCGAAAAAACCATCAAAGAAGCCACCCATTACGGTGTTTTAAATGGTGGTAAGCGCTTACGTCCATACCTTGTATACGCAACGGGTCGAATGATGGGCGCAGACAAGACCGATCTTGATATTCTTGCTGCCGCTATTGAGTGTATTCATAGCTACTCTTTAGTCCATGATGACTTACCTGCCATGGATGATGATGACTTAAGACGTGGCCGCCCTACCTGTCATATTGTTTATGGCGAAGCGCAAGCCATACTCGCGGGCGATGCATTACAAACGCTGGCATTTGATTTAATTGCCAACCATCAATTTGCCGTTCCTGCGAGCCAGCAAGTAAAAATGATTGCCTCATTAAGCAAAGCCTCAGGTATTGAAGGTATGGTAGGTGGGCAAGCGCTGGATATTGAAGCGACCGATAAAGAAATTACCGTTGCGCAGTTAGAGCGCATTCATCAGCTAAAAACGGGCGCCTTGCTTAATTGTGCTATTACACTCGGTGCATTGAGTGCAAAAAGCTGTGATGAACATACTCTCGCGCAATTAAACCTATTTGGCCAAGCAATAGGGCTAGCTTTTCAGGTACAAGACGATATCCTTGATGTAGAAGCTGATACTGAAACATTAGGTAAGCCACAAGGCTCAGATATTGCGGCTAATAAAGCAACTTACCCTGCTTTATTAGGTATGGCTGGTGCAAAGCAAAAAGCACAAGATTTACTAGCTCAAGCTCATCAAGCTCTTGAGGCAATTGATTACGACACCAGCGAACTGGCGAGCCTTGCTAGCTATATCGTTGAACGTAATTATTAATGCCTAAAAAAGAAAGACAAAATAACTAAAAAATCAGAGCAGCAATGGGCTATAATGCACTCTGGTTAGCGAAGGATGTATAAAAAATCATGACACTTGATAGTAGCAAGTATCCATTATTAAGTTTGGTTGACGAACCAGCACAGCTGCGTGATTTAGCGCAAGACAAGTTACCTGCGTTTAGTAAAGAGTTACGCGAATACCTACTTAATTCAGTTTCGCAAAGTAGTGGTCATCTAGCATCAGGTTTAGGCACTGTTGAACTAACCGTTGCGCTGCATTATGTTTATAACACTCCTGAAGATCGTTTAGTATGGGATGTGGGTCATCAAGCATATCCGCACAAAATCTTAACGGGTCGTCGTGACCAAATGCATACTATCCGTCAAAAAGACGGTTTGCACCCTTTCCCATTCCGTGAAGAAAGCCCTTACGATACATTTAGTGTTGGCCATTCGAGCACCTCTATTTCAGCAGCCTTAGGCATGGCCATTGCTGCCGAAAAAGAAGGTAAAGATCGTAAAACAGTTGCTGTTATTGGCGATGGTGCGATCACTGCTGGTATGGCATTTGAAGCGATGAACCACATGGGTGATGTTAACCCTAACGTGTTAATTATCTTAAACGATAATGAAATGTCGATTTCAGAAAACGTAGGTGCACTAAACAATCACTTTGCCCGTATTTTATCTGGCAGCTTCTACACCAATATTCGTGAAGGCAGTAAAAAGCTTCTTTCTGGTTTACCGCCAGTGAAAGAACTTGCTAGCCGCATGGAAGAACACTTAAAAGGTATGGTCATTCCGGGCACTTTCTTTGAAGAGTTAGGCCTAAACTACATCGGCCCAATTGATGGCCACGATGTTAATATGATGGTTGATACCTTACGTAATATGCGCAACCTTAAAGGTCCGCAATTACTACATATTAAAACGCAAAAAGGTAAAGGTTATAAGCCTGCTGAAGCAGATCCAATTGGCTACCACGGCGTACCAAAATTTGATCCGAGCATGTCGAAATTACCAAAATCTAAACCGGGCGCTGCCACATTCTCAAATGTGTTCGGTGACTGGTTATGCGATATGGCAGCTCAAGACGACAAGCTAATGGCAATTACCCCTGCCATGCGTGAAGGCTCAGGCATGGTACGTTTTTCTAAAGAGTACCCAGCGCAATACTTTGATGTAGCAATTGCTGAGCAACATGCTGTAACGCTTGCAGCTGGTCTTGCTTGTGAAGGGTTGAAGCCTGTTGTTGCTATTTATTCAAGCTTTTTACAACGTGCGTACGACCAACTTATCCACGATGTAGCATTACAAAACTTACCTGTTCTATTTGCTATTGACCGTGCCGGTATTGTTGGTGCTGATGGTGAAACTCACCAAGGCGCCTATGACTTAAGCTTTATGCGCTGTATTCCTAACATGATTATCATGGCGCCTAGCGACACTAACGAGTGCCGCCAAATGCTTTACACTGGCTACCAATGCAATCAACCTGTTGCTGTTCGTTACCCACGTGGTAGTGCCGGTAATTGTGAGGTTGAATCAACCATGAGTGCAATTGAAATTGGTAAAGCGCGTAATATCAAACAAGGTAATAAAGTGGCCATATTGTCGTTTGGTACGCTGCTAGAGAACGCCAAGGTAGCTGCAGAAGAGCTTAACGCAACAGTGATTGATATGCGCTTTATTAAGCCTCTTGATACTGACGCTATCAGTGAATTACTTGGCAACCATGATGTAATTGTTACTCTAGAAGATAACGCTATTGCAGGCGGTGCTGGTTCTGCTGTGAATGAATACTTAGCTGCAATCAAAGCGGATGTGACTATCTTAAATTTAGGTATTCCAGATGAGTTCATTAAGCATGGTACGCAAGATGAAATGCACGCCGAAATGGGCCTAGATGCAAGTGGTATCTTAACTAGCATCAAAGAGTTCATGGCTTAAGCCAAACAGCATTCACAAAAAAGGAGCCTTAAGGCTCCTTTTTTAATACCAATAGAAACGCTAACGCATCCAAATTTTAATATCGGCTAAGCCATTAGCTTGAAGTGCACTAAGCTGCTGATCAACATTGTGGCTCTGCTCGAATTCAAAGGCATCTAATTGCTCGTCAAAGGTAATGTTTGCTACACCATCACCACCGCGCTTTTTAACTTGATGCAATGCAATATCAGCAAGGTTAACTGAGGTTTCCCAACCAATAACTTGGCCACCTAATAAAGGTAAAGGATAGAAAGACCAGCCAACCGACGCAGTAATCGTGGTCGATTCTCCATTCGGTAATCTAAATGGGTTTGCTGCAATTGCTTCACATAAATCGGCCACATAATTGTCTATTGCTGTGCGTTTGAAATCACGTAGTAAGAGTAAAAACTCATCGCCACTCCAGCGTGCAACATAGTCAGAACCTTGAGTACGACTATTCAATAAAGTCGCCATTTGCTGTAAGCAGCTATCGCCGGCAAGCGGGCCATATGCATCATTAATGCGACTGAAGTTATCAAAGTTAATTATCAATAGCACGAGCGACTTACCCTGCGCTTGCAATGATTGCGAGTTACGCTGGAAGTGTTCGATATCTTTAGGGAGCTGATCAAACAAGAAGCGGCGGCTACGTAGGCCTGTAAGCTCATCTGAGTGACTAACTAACTTAAGCTGTGAGTTCACTTGGTTAAGTTTATCGTTAGCTTCTCGAAGCTCTACGGTACGTTCTGTTACTAAGCTTTCAAGGGCTAATTGCTTACGTTTCTCTTGCGCTCTAAATACCCAAAATACAAGGTAGAACAGTAAAATAAAGCTACTAGTGATCAAGAGTCTAAAATAAATAGTCTCATCAAAACGGCGCGGCACTACAAAGCTGTACTCAGTACGACGTGCTTTTTGCCAATCTTCACCACGGCGTTTTGCTTCAAGTTGGAATAAAAACGAACCCGGCGGTAAGTTGGTATAGATTGCCTCACGACGAGTATTGGCATAACGCCAGTCACTGTCTAAGCCACTTAAACGGTAACGGAACTCAATACTTGAAGGAGCATAATAATCAATCGCAGTGTATTTTAACGTTACATCGCGTTCATCAATTTGCAGCTCTGGTTTATTACCTAAAGTTGCGGTACTTAAATGACGAAGCGGCGTGATCAAGCTTTCAATTCGAGGCTTAAGAGCTTGAACACCAAAAAGCTCAACGCTCTTTGGTATTTCTACCACACCTTGTAGGCTTGGGTACCAAATAGAGTTACCGGTATCTGCTACAGCGTCATGACCCAGACCAGCACAACACTGACTTGCTTTACCATCAAGTTGACGGTCGAACGATGAGATCACTTGTTCTACTTTTAAGCTCTCGATATCAGTACCAAACTGCTCTACTGGCATGCGGTATACACCCTTCATGGTACTAACCCAGATACGTTTTAATTGCTTATCGTAAACAAGACTAAAAATAGAGCCATACGGCAGACCGTCTGTCGCATCTAACTGACGCCACTGACCTTTGGTACTGCGATAAAATAAACCATCGTTAAGTGAGCCAATTAATATCCCTACCCCTTCAATATTCAAAATACTGGTAACGTAGGCACTTTCTAAGCTGGTTTGATCGCCAATTTTTTCAATCCCGCGGTCGGTAAAGTAATAAGCCCCTTTACTGGTGCCAATTAAGCCAAAGTTTTGCTCATCCAGAACATAGGTAATAAATTTACTGCTTAAGAATGCATTGTATGCAAAGGGTGTTAAACCACCGTAGCTTAAGCGGTACATACCACGGCCAGTACCGAGCCAAAAACCGCCTTTGCTAGAACGACTAATTGCGAATACAGGGTTATCGCGCAGTGCTCGCCCCGGCACCGTATACAAGTTTTGGTTTTCGTAATAAAACACACCACGGCCTGTTGCGATGTACAAACGATCACCGTCAAACTGTAAGTCGTGCACTGCTGCTCGACCAAACTGATTACTCGGAATTTGATTTACAAAATTCTTGTTGTAATCGAAGTAGCCAACACCGCTGCGGTTAGCCACCCATAATTTGCCATCAGGTGCTTGGCTAATCGCCATCACCGCTTCGGTCATATTTGAGATAGCTGAGTGACGTTCAATACGTCCTTCGTGAGCAAGCCATAAGCCTTCACTGAAGCTTGCCAGCCAAATGTTATTTTGATTGTCACGGAAAATATCGGCAAACCAAATGCTTTGATCGAGCTGGCTTGGCTCAACCCATTGCCAATCTCCTGAATTATCACGAAATAACAGTCGGCCATAGGTCGAAATCCAAAGCGCTCCATCTGAGTCGCTCATAAACTTATAAACGGCAGAGTTACTGGCATTTGGCAGTGGGAATGGGCGCAGCTCGTCATCTAAATCAAGAAAGTAAGCACCCAGCTCTGAAGCAAGGTATAAATTCCCTTCTAGCCAAGCCATATCATGAATAATGGTTTGTGCTAAACGCTCAGGTAATGAAACTTTGGCAGTCAGCTCTAATCGTAACTTTGCAAAGTCAGAAGAGGTATTGGTTAAACGCAATAAGTGACGCTCATTGACCAGCCAAATGCCTTCTGGCGACAACGCCATTTGGCTCACTGAACCCACAATTTGCGTAATAGCAGTGGCATTAGATACCGGTACAATTAACGCTGAGTTTTGATTGAGTGTGACTTGATTTCGAGCAACGTAATAAAGGCCATTCGCTGCAATCCATATACTGCCTTTGGAGTCTTCAAGAATATCGCGAACCGGACCTTTAACGTTAAAGGTTTGCGACATCATGGTTTTAGGATCAAGTGTTACCAAGCCATTTTTGGTACCAACCCAAAGTAACCCAGTACTATCAACTAATAGCTTATTAATACCATTACTTGGTAGGAAATCGCTGTTTTGCGTATTGAAGTTAGTGAAGGTGTTACCATCAAAGCGGCTTAAGCCAAACTGAGTGCCCAGCCACATATAACCTTGCTCATCTTGAGCAATGCTTTTTAAAGATTGCGATGGCAAGCCATTTTGGATGTTCCACTGTTTGACGACATAGTCAGTAATAGATGCAAACGCAGACGTGCTGCAAAGCATCAACAAACAGACAACTAGAAATCGCATCATATACTTGCCACCAAGTAACACTTAACTCATCGTTTAAAAAGGCAAATAGCCTGCTTTAAACAAGGCTTGAACACAAATTAATGAAAATATACCTGCTAAAATATCATCAGCCATGATGCCCAAGCCACCGTGTAAACGTCTATCTAGAATTCGGATAGGGCCTGGTTTAGCGATATCAAAAAAGCGGAACAATAAAAAACCAACCAACAGTGACTGCCAACTCAGTGCAGCACCAATCATGGTGATATAATAACCAGCAACTTCATCCCAAACAATGGCTGGATGATCATGTACCCCTAAGTCATCTGCTGTTTTACCACATGCCCAAATACCAAATACACTGATCACGATTGCAAACACAATCTGTAACCACAGTGGAAAGTACATAGTAGTAAAAATAAATGGCAAGGCAGCAAAGGTACCAAAGGTGCCAGGTGCTTTAGGGGCAAGGCCTAAGCCAAAACCCAAACCAAAAAATTGGTGTGGGCGTTTTAAATTGAATAATCGGTTACTGCTCAAACCGGCTCCTTCGTAAAGTGCTGAAAGCCCTTACCTTGATAGTTAAATTGCTCACCATCAAGTAATAGCTCAATCTCACCTTCGCCACTTTTAATTTGACCTACACAACTTGCTTCAACACCATATTGGCGTAGCTTCATATCAACCATGCTTTTATTGCTTTCTGGCACAGTAAACAGCAGCTCGTAGTCGTCACCGTAATTTAAGATATAGTCAAATTGCTCTGCTCGTGGAATCGACGAGTTTAATGCATCAGAAACAGGCACTTTATCAACATTGATCACCGCACTAACTTGCGATAGCGCTAAAATATGGCCCAAGTCAGCTAATAAGCCATCGGAAATATCAATTGCTGCAGAGGCAGCGCCTCGCAGAACCTGACCAGCTGCAACACGTGGAGTCGGATAATCAAAGCGATTATTTAAATAGCTTAAGTGTTCAGGGGCGATATCGAGGCCTTGTTTACGGGCTTCAATGGCTACACCAGCATCACCTAATGGACCTGTTACATAAATCCAATCGCCAACTTTAGCACCGCTACGGCGCAGTGCTTTGCCTTCAGGCACGATACCTTTAGCACAAATCGTAATAGTTAAAGGGCCTTGAGTGGTATCACCACCAATGATTTGCACATTGAAGTACTCTGCAATTTCATGCATGCCTTCAGTGAACTCTTCAAGCCACTCTATATTTGCTTCAGGCAAAGTTAGGCCTACCGAAATCCACGTAGGTTCAGCGCCCATTGCCGCAAGATCACTTAAGTTAACAGCTAAAGCTCGATGCCCAAGGGCACGTGCAGAGATGTCATCAAAAAAGTGTACGCCCGCAACTAAGGTGTCTGTTGTTACCGCCAATTGACAGTTTTCAGGCACAGTTACTAAGGCACAATCGTCACCAATACCTAGGTTAACATCACGGCGAATAATGCCACGCCCCTTAAAGTAACGATTGATTAGTTCAAATTCCTTCATACACAAAAAAGCCGGCCCAAGCCGGCTCTCCTTTACGGGGTTACTTACTTACGCAGTTCTTTCACTGCTTTATCAAGTACACCGTTGACAAACTTATGGCTGTCTTCAGCACCAAACATCTTAGCAAGCTCAATGCCTTCATTGATTGCCACTTTGTAAGGTACGTCTTCACGGAATTTCAACTCATAGCCAGACAGACGTAAAATTGCTTTTTCGACCATGTCTAACTCATCAGCTGGGCGTGCTAAATGTGGCGCAACGATTTCATCTAATTGCTTACAGTTAACAACAACACCGCGTGCTAGGTCTTTGAAATATTCGACGTCGATCTTAGTCACATCATTTTCAATTAACATTTGCTGTTCAATATCAGCAATTGGGTTACCGCTTAACTGCCAAGAGTATACGGCTTGAAGTGCTAAGATACGTGCTTTACGTCTTGCTGCTGGTTTCACAGAGATTCCTTAAACTTAAATTTTGTCTAACACATTAACCATTTCAAGCGCACCTAAAGCAGCTTCGCCGCCTTTGTTACCCATCTTGGTACCTGCGCGCTCAATTGCTTGCTCAATGCTTTCAGTGGTTAATACGCCAAATGCAACCGGGATATCATACTCAAGAGATACTTGCGCAAGACCTTTGTTTGATTCGCCAGCGACTAAATCAAAGTGTGGTGTACCACCTCTGATCACTACGCCTAAAGCGATGATTGCATCGTGTTCTTTCTTTGCTGCAACGCGTTTCGCTGCTAAAGGTAATTCAACGGCACCTGGTACGTAAACAACTGTAATGTCGTCTTCAGATACGCCACCTGTGCGCTTAAGCTCATCAACAGCACCTGCTAATAGGCTGCTACCAATAAAGTCATTAAAGCGAGAAATGACAATGGCAAATTTTTTGCCCGGTGCGTATTTGTTACCTTCAATAATTTTCATTTAATAACCCTAAAAAATAAGTTTAAGCGGTTGCGATTGCGCAAAAATTACGGCGCATAATACCACAAAAATATAAAAGTAGCCTAGTAAATCTGTTTTCCCTAATTAAGAGCGAGGCTCAACGTAGTCAACCACTTCTAAGTGGAAACCAGATAACGCATGGTACTTCTTAGGACGGCTCATTAAGCGCATCTTTTCAATACCTAAATCAGCCAAAATCTGCGAGCCCACACCCACAGTTCGCGATGTACCTTGGAATTTACGATGACTCACATTTTCGCCAGCATCTTCAGCGGCAAAGGCTTTAACGGTTGCTTCTAGGTCTTCTGTTGACTCTTGTTTACCCAAGATAACCAGCACACCGTTGTGCTCAGCGATATAAGCCATCGCATCTGATAAGCCCCAGCTACGATCAGCACTTCTATCTGATAATAGAATATCGTTAAAGGTACTTTGTAAGTGAACACGTACTAACGTTGGTTCGTCTTTCGATACTTCACCTTTTTGTAAAACATAGTGAAGCTGACCATCAATGGTGTCTTTGTAGGTCACTAAATCAAACTCACCGTGATCTGTTGGCAGTTTACATTTAGCAACGCGCTCAATGGTGGTTTCGTTTAGGTTTCGGTATTCGATTAAATCTGCAATGGTGCCAATCTTTAAGTCATGCTCTTTAGCAAATACTTCAAGATCAGGGCGACGCGCCATGGTGCCATCTGGGTTTAAGATTTCAACAATCACAGATGACGCCTCAAGACCCGCTAAACGCGCTAAATCACAACCTGCTTCAGTATGACCTGCACGTGTTAACACGCCACCAGGCTGCGCCATAATTGGGAAAATATGCCCTGGCTGAACGATATCGCTCGGTACGGCACCTTTAGCGATTGCGGCTTGAACGGTACGTGCACGGTCGGCCGCTGAAATACCTGTAGTTACACCTTTCGCCGCTTCAATCGACATAGTGAAGTTAGTTGAAAAAGCTGCACCGTTATTTTTCACCATCAGTGGTAATTCTAACTGCTGACAACGCTCTTGTGTCATTGTTAAACAAATTAAACCACGGCCATGTGTTGCCATAAAGTTGATAGCATCAGCACTAATGTGCTCTGCTGCGATGATTAAATCGCCTTCATTTTCTCGGTCTTCATCGTCCATTAAAATAACCATTTTACCGGCTTTAATGTCATCGATAATTTCTTGCGCGCTGTGTAAATTCATAATGTGCCCATGAGAGTATGATTAATAGTGACGTATCTTTGCTTATTTAATAAAGCCAGCTTGTGCTAACAAGCTCATTGATATGTCTGAACGGGAAGGTTGTTCAGCCCCTTTAATTAGGCGCTCTAAATAGCGAGCAATCTGGTCAACTTCTAAGTTCACCTGAGTCCCCACCTGAAATTCTGCAATCGTTGTTTGCTCTGCAGTATGCGGAACAATCGTCAGCTTAAAGCGATTTTGCTCAACCTCGTTGACGGTTAGGCTAATGCCATCAATACACACAGAACCTTTGTACGGAATGTACTTCATTAAATCATTGTCTGTGCTTAACCAGTACTCGGTTGCACGAGCATTGGGACTAATACTTTCGACAGTCGCAATACCATCAACATGCCCTGACACTAAGTGCCCACCTAAGCGAGAAACCGGTTGCATGGCTTTTTCGAGGTTAACTGTTTGACCTTTTTTATAATGTGCAAACCCAGTTAAGCTAATTGTTTCGTTTGATAAGTCAGCACTAAAACCATCGCTATGTTTAGCGACAACCGTTAAACACACACCATTGGTGGCAATACTGTCACCGAGCTTGACGTCTTTCATATCCAAATTAGGGCTTTGAATACGAATAGCTAGATCACCTTGCTTTTGTGTTAGTTCAACAATTTTACCTGTTGCTTCAATAATTCCAGTAAACATAGTGCTACTCTTTATTTTCAATGTCTGTGGCTTGCTTTGCTTTTATCGCTGTTAAGCGAATATCATCGCCAATCATCACTGTATCAGTAAAGGTCAGTTCAGTGATATCACTCATCATGGTGACTTCTGCAAAGTTTAGTAAGCTTTTGCCCATATCACCTATTAACTTAGGGGCAATATAAACAATGTATTCGTCAATTAAATCTTGCTCTGCGAACACCCCTGCAAGGGTTGCACCCGCTTCGAGCCAAATATGATTAAATTGTAGTTCAGCAAGACGCTTTAAAACCGCCGATAAATCAACTTTATTGTTATTTGCTGGCACCACTTCGTGTTTAACAAAGTGAGGCCACTTGGTATGATTATCAAGCGACGTGGTAAAAATTATCATCGGGCTCTCGATGCTGAATAACGCAAGTTCAGGCGTTAACCTGTTTTGTGAGTCAATAATGATTCGGGTTGGTTGGCGCAAAGGCAACGAGGTTGGCATGGTAAATGGCAACTCATCAACACGGACATTAAGTTTGGCATTATCAGTAATAACGGTGTCTGCACCGGTTAGGATAGCACAGCTTTGCGCACGAAATGCTTGCACATCTTGGCGCGCCTTAGGGCCTGTTATCCATTTACTTTGGCCGTTATTTAGCGCTGTTTTACCATCTAAACTACATGCCATTTTACAAGTCACATATGGCAATCCAGATTCCATACGCTTTAAAAAACCTTTATTTAAATCGCGCGCTTGTTGTTCAAGTAAACCAGATGCAACGCTAATACCGGCGTCAGCTAAAATTTGTAGGCCGCGACCACTCACCGCAGGGTTTGGGTCAACCATAGCAGCAATGACCTTACTTACACCTGCTGCTTTTAAACCTTCGGCACAAGGTGGAGTGCGCCCATAGTGACTACAAGGCTCTAAAGTCACATATGCAGTGGCGCCTTTCGCGTTGTCGCCAGCTACAGCCAAGGCATTCACTTCAGCATGGCCCTGCCCTGCTAATTGATGAAACCCTTCACCGACTATTTCGCCATCTTTAACCAAAACACAGCCAACATTCGGGTTTGGCGTCGTAGTAAAACGACCTTGTTTAGCAAGCTCAATGGCACGCGCCATGTAAGCTGTATCAAGCTCTGTAAACGACATGATTAATCACCTAAACGAGCGATCTCTTCACCAAACTCGCGAATATCTTCAAATGAACGATAAACCGATGCAAAGCGCACATAGGCTACTTTGTCGAGTTTCTTTAGTGACTCCATGATGCATTCGCCAATTAAATGGCTAGAGATTTCACGCTCACCCGTAGCACGAAGTTGAGATTTAATAATGTTAACGACTTCATCGACCTGCTCAGTGCTCACTGGGCGTTTCTCTAAAGCGCGATGCAAGCCATTCAGTAATTTGTCTTCATTGAATGGTTCGCGGCTACCATCTTGCTTGATGACTCTTGGCATCACAAGTTCAGCGCCTTCAAAGGTGGTAAAGCGCTCATGGCATTCGTTACATTCACGTCGACGTCTCACTTGGTGACCACCGCCAACTAGTCGAGAATCAATTACTTTAGTATCTTTTGCGGTGCAAAAAGGGCAATGCATAGGGTTCAACTTCCGTTTATAAAAAACAAAAAAAGGCCGCTTAGTAAGCGGCCTTTATAATAGCAAAAAACAACGCTATTGTTATCTTAATTACGGTTTAACTAGTAATTAAGCGTAAACTGGTAATTTTTTACAGATAGCTTTAACTTTCTCTTTTACTTCTGCTTGTACAGACTCATCGTTGATGTTGTCTAGTACGTCACAGATCCAGCCTGCAAGCTCTTTTGACTCAGCTTCTTTGAAACCACGGCGAGTAATAGCCGGAGAACCAATACGAAGACCAGACGTTACAAACGGTGAACGTGGGTCGTTTGGTACTGAGTTTTTGTTTACAGTGATGTTTGCGTTACCTAGTGCAGCGTCAGCATCTTTACCTGTGATATCTTTATCGATTAGGTCAAGAAGGAATAAGTGGTTGTCTGTTTTACCAGAAACAACTTTATAGCCACGCTCTTGCAGTACTTCAACCATTGCTTGTGCGTTCTTAACAACTTGCGCTTGGTACGCTTTGAATTCTGGTTGTAATGCTTCTTTGAAAGCAACCGCTTTAGCAGCGATGATGTGACATAAAGGACCACCTTGACCGCCAGGGAAAACAGCGCTGTTTAGCTTTTTGTAGATCTCTTCATCTCCACATGCAGAAACGATTAGACCGCCACGAGGACCTGCTAATGTTTTGTGAGTTGTTGTTGTAACAACGTGTGCGTGAGGGATTGGGCTTGGGTATACACCAGCCGCGATAAGACCAGCAACGTGAGCCATATCTACGAATAAGTATGCACCTACTTTATCAGCGATTTCACGGAATTTAGCCCAGTCAACAACGCCTGAGTATGCAGAGAAACCAGCGATGATCATTTTTGGCTTGTGCTCTAATGCAAGTGCTTCAACTTGAGCGTAATCAATTTCGCCTGTTTCGTCGTTTAGGCCGTATTGAATTGCATTGTACGTTTTACCAGAAAAGTTAACGTGTGAGCCGTGAGTTAAGTGACCACCATGAGCTAAGCTCATACCTAGTACTGTATCGTGCGGCTGAAGAAGAGCTTGGAAAACAGCTGCGTTTGCTTGTGAACCCGCATGTGGTTGAACGTTAGCGTAATCTGTGCCGAATAATTCGTTTGCACGGTCAATTGCTAATTGCTCAACAACGTCAACATGCTCACAACCGCCATAGTAACGTTTGCCTGGGTAACCTTCAGCATATTTGTTGGTAAGCTGAGAACCCTGCGCTTCAAGTACGCGTGGGCTACAGTAGTTTTCAGACGCGATCAGTTCGATGTGCTCTTCTTGACGAGCCGTCTCTTTATTGATGGCTGCAAATAACTCTGGATCGAAATCCGAAATATTCATGCTACGTTCTAACATGGGGTCTCCTAAGGCAACGTGTATGGTGTTTTTTAAAGGCTGTATTGTACGCTTAAAACGCACTTTTGCCTATCTTGTAAAGATGAACATATTTAAACAGGGATTGAATTTATTTCACAGTGTT
This sequence comes from Pseudoalteromonas sp. P1-8, assembly GCF_001399985.1. Lineage (NCBI taxonomy): Bacteria > Pseudomonadati > Pseudomonadota > Gammaproteobacteria > Alteromonadales > Pseudoalteromonadaceae > Pseudoalteromonas > Pseudoalteromonas sp. P1-8. The sequence goes on along the minus strand of NZ_LJSO01000002.1, from coordinate 382,437 downwards.
TTAATAATGATATTTTTTTATTGATACATAACAAAAATTTATAAATTTAAAATATTTCATAGATATTTAAAATGTTACTTAAACAAAAATCGCTCTGTTAAATTGCGTTTTTATTAGGGCAAACTAAGCTTATAAGACTGGTCAATATCAAGGATGGTATAAGTACATGTTAGCTAAACCAATATACGAATTAGTCCCCTACGGATACTTTTTTCTCGGCATCAGTTGTATCACATTAGCCAATAATTATGTGCCTACATTAATCGGTGTAATCTTATTTTTATTAGGTGCTAACATTTGGCGGATGCGTTCTGAAGCCAGAAGAACCGATCATTCAAGCCAGCGAGTCAAGCAAAGAAAACGTCGCTATTACTATGAATTTAAACCTTTTATCATTTTTATTTCGGCATTCACCTTGATGCAATGGACGCAAAATGAACTCGTTTCGGTGATCAGTATTTTGCTGTGTATCTCGGCAGGGGTCATTCTAAGCATGCGGATTTTAAACCGTCATAGCCATTCGTTACTTCATTGAGTGCTTTATTAAAAGACTGCATAAAAAAGAGCGGCTTAGCCGCTCTATAATCAAGGTTATGCTAATTTATTTAACAGCTCAGTTCGAAGCAATTGATAATCAAAGTTAATATCTTCAGCCAAACACTCATTTGCTAGCGCATCAGCAAGTGGTTTCGGCATAGGTAGTTCGATGTCTAAAATTTCTTCTACACTGTCTTTAAATTTTGCTGGGTGTGCAGTCGCTAAAAAGATACCTGCACTGCCATCTGCTAGATTTTCTTTCAAGCCTTGATAAGCAATTGCAGTATGAGGCTCTGCGATGTAACCCGTTTGATGAATTTTTTTCATCACCTCTTTTGTTTCTTCTTCGCCAACACAGCTTGAATAAAAATCATCATAGCTAAACCATTTGTTATCCAACATAAACTGAACACGTGGCCAGTTATTCGGTTTACTCACATCCATAGCGTTCGATAACGATTCAAGCGTGTCGTTCGGTGCCCACTCTTTGCTTTGTAAGAAACGTGGCACAGTGTCGTTTTGGTTAGTTGTAGCACTTAGTTTCGCTACTGGCATACCAAGCACAGCACCGATCATCGCAGCGCACACATTACCAAAGTTACCACTTGGTACTGAGATATGCGCTTTACTACGCTGCTCTTTAGGTAATTGAGCAATGGCTTCAAAGTAATAGCAAACCTGTGCAACTAAACGACTGATGTTGATTGAATTAGCAGAATTTAGACCTAGCTTTTGTTTAACTTCATCGTCTAAGAAAGCTTGCTTTACCATGCTTTGGCAATCATCAAAGCTACCATCAACAGCATAGCAGTGAATGTTATTGCCTAATGTTGTAAATAGCTTTTGCTGCGCTAGTGAAATTTTACCTTTCGGGTATAAAATCACGACATCGATATTTGGCTTATTATAAAATGCATGGGCAACCGCAGCCCCCGTGTCGCCCGATGTTGCAGTTAAAATTGTTACTTTTTCGCCTTGGTTAAATTGTGCAAGACACTCAGCCATAAAACGGCCACCAAAGTCTTTAAACGCAAGCGTTGGACCATGAAATAGCTCTAAGCAATAAATATCTTTTTCTACTTCAACCAGTTTCACATCAAAGTTAAAAGCATTTTGTACCATCTGTGCAACGGTATCGGCAGGTAGTTCATCGCCAATTAGGTGCGATAAAATCTTGCTGCTACGACTAACAAAGTCTAAATCAAGTAACGCATCAATGTCTTGAATTGGCGAAAGGCTTTCTGGGAAGAATACCCCTTGGTTACGTCCTAACCCCGTTTTTACCGCTTCAACAAACGACACCTGTTGTGTTTCATCTTTTAAATTATGTAATTGCATGTTTATTCCTTAAATTCTTTAAAGCTGTCGTGTGCCAAGCTGATCAAGTTTACAGATGTGGCTGAAACCTTGTTCATTTACGTAATTATCATTCAGCCAAGCTGCACACTTTTGAGCAGCTTCAAGACTCTTACACACGGTAAATAATGTTGGGCCCGCACCAGAAATACTGACAATCTCTGCACCAAGCTCTGGTAAAGCACTTTTAGCTTCCGCAAAACCTTGGATTAATGGTGCGCGATGTGGCTCAGCGATTTCATCTGTCATAATTGATAACGCAGCATCAAAACGACCTGTTAGCAATAAGCTGCTAAATGCAGAAAGTCGCTGTGCAAACTCAACACTGTCGTGCATTGATAATTGCGTTGGCAATACCGAACGCGCTTTTGCAGTATTCAGTGAAAAACCTGGAAAAGCCGCTACGTAATACCATTGATTATCAACGGGTAACGAAATTGACTTGTTCGGAATGAGTTCACCCGTTAATTGCAAACCACCTAAATAACAAGGTGTGATGTTATCGTAATGACGGCCGCCACTAACAATGGCTTCAAAATCAGCCATCAACTCGATAAGTTGCTCTTGAGATAATTTGGTTTCGGCAAATTTATCAAGGGCAGCAAACGCTGCCACCACAGAACAAGCACTTGAACCTAAACCTGAGCCAATTGGTAGGTTCTTTTTAAGCTCAAGTTTTACCGCTGGCATAGCCGGTGCAACGTGCTCTTTAAAGTGAATTAAACATTGATAAGCCAAGTTTTCTTCAGCATTTGCAGGTAGTTTATGGGCATAGTCGCCAGAGCAGACAAAAGTATCTTGCTCAGCGGCACTCACCTCTACAACATCGCCTAATAAAGTGCCATCGATAGGTGCCAGCGCAGCACCTAGTGCATCAAAGCCGACAGCAAAATTCCCGATTGAAGCGGGTGCATATACACGGATCATGACCAGCTCCTAACGTGTTAATGTTTTTAAGATATCAGCAAATACGCCTGCAGCCGTTACTTCAGCACCTGCGCCATAACCACGAATCACAAACGGACGTGGTTGATAATATTGACTTAAGATTGCCAATGCATTTTCACCGTCACGGATATCGTAAAGAGCATGGCTACTATCTACGGCTTCAATGCCTACTTTACATTGACCGTTTTCAATAGTACCCACATAACGAAGTACTTTACCTTCACTTGCAGCACTTTGAATGCGGTCGTTAAACTGTGCATCAAGTGATGGTAGTTTTGCCATGAAATCTGCTACAGAATCATCTTCTGCAAATCCTTTTGGTAAAACTGATTCAACTTCAATATCGCTTAGTTCTAACTCAAGACCCGATTCACGAGCAATGATCAGTAGTTTTCGAGCAACATCAGTGCCTGATAAATCATCACGTGGATCTGGCTCTGTAAAACCACTTTCTTTTGCTTTTAACGTTGCTTCGCTAAGAGATAAACCATCTTGTAGCGCACCAAACATATACGATAATGAACCCGACAAGATACCGCTGAACTTAATAAGCTCATCACCGGCACCAAATAGTGATTTCAAGTTATCAAGTACTGGTAAGCCTGCACCTACGTTTGTTTCGTATAAAAACTTACGGTTATTCTTTTGTGTTGCTGCTACTAAATCTTGGTAGTAAGCATACGAGCTAGTATTGGCTTTTTTGTTTGCCGCAACCACATGGAAACCGGCATTCAAGAAATCAACATATTGCGCAGCAAGCTTATCGGCTGAGCTACAATCTACGATCACAGGGTTAATTAAATGGTTTTGTTTAACAAATTGCTCAACCAGATTTAAATCAAATGCTTGTTCTGACTCGGCTAGTTTGTCTTGCCAGCCATCAAAAGCGATGCCTTCGCTATCTAGATAAAGCTGTCTTGAGTTAGCAACACCATACAAGTTCAGCTTGATGTTACGTTTTTCAAGCCATGCTTGTTGACGCTCTAACTGCTGAATAAGCTCTTGGCCAACTAAGCCACAGCCAAGTAAAAACACATCGATTGAAGGAATGTGAGTAAAGAAGTTCTCATGGCACACTTTTACTGCGTCGTTGCATAATTCACCGTCGATAACCGCTGAAATGGCGCTTTCAGTCGAATCTTGTGCAATAGCAACAATGTTAACCTGCGCTTGAGCTAATGAAGCAAAGAACTTAGCCGCTAAACCTTTGTGCGCACGCATGTTATCGCCAACTAGAGTAACAATCGCAAGGTTACGCTGCACTTGGACTGGTTCGATTAAGCCGGCTTGTGATTCTAATTCGAAAGCAGTTTGTAATGCTTCTAAAGCAAGAGATAAGTCACTCTCATGCACACAGAAACTGATGCTAAATTCACACGAAGATTGAGTGATTAGTACAATTGAAACATTGTCGTGCGCCAGTGCATTAAATACTTTTGACGCCATGCCCACTTTGCCTTTCATACCTGGGCCAGACACCGTTAACATAGCGAGGTTTTGTAAACTTGATAATGCTTTAACTGGATCGTTCGACACACTGTCGTTACTGATCACAGAACCTTCTGCACGTGGGTTATGAGTATTTTTGATCTCGCACGGCACACCCGCTTTGGCACAAGGTAAAATCGTTTTCGGGTGCAATACTTTCGCGCCAAAGTAAGACAGCTCCATTGCTTCTTTATAAGATAACGAATCAACCTTAGATGCTTTTTTGATATAACGCGGGTCTGCATTGTAAACACCGTCAACATCAGTCCAGATTTGGCATACTTCAGCTTCTAGGCATGCAGCCGCAATAGCTGCTGAGTAATCGGAACCATTGCGACCAAGTGTTGTTAGCTCACCTTGCTCATTGGCAGCAGTAAAACCCGGCATGATATAAATAGTGCTCGGTGCTGCTTTTAATGCAGCTTGAAAACGTAACTTACTTGCAGCCAAGTCAGCTTCAGCATCAATATAGCCACCCACTGAAGCTATGCAATCTGTCGCTTCTAAATAACGAGCATTACTTTCTTTAAGCATACATTCCATTAAGGCTACACTTACGCGCTCACCAAAACTGATTGCATAAGCACGTACTTGGTCTGGGCAGCACTTTAAAAGTGCAACACCATCTAGTTTATTCTTAAGTTCGCTCAAATCAGGCCAACTTGCTACCTGACCAAAGTCAGCTGCAACAGCAGCTTTTAGTTGTTCACAGCGCGCAACCAATGCTTGCCATAACTCACTAAAATCTTGTCCCTGCTCTGCAGCGCTTGCTAATGCTACTAATGAATCTGTCATACCACCCGGTGCTGACAGTACTAACAGCATTTCATCGCGTAATTCTTCTTTGACTAACTGAGCTACCTGTTGCAAACATGCGTAGTCAGCCAAGGACGACCCACCAAATTTTAATACTCGCATTATTTATGTTTCCTCATTCCATAAACGAAAAAGGCCTGTGTTCTAGTGAACACAGGCCTATAATTTTGTTGCACCGACCTATGCCACTATCCCGTAAGGATGATGGTTGTAATAATAATGGTCGTTGCGTGATTAAATGTTTTCATAGCCTGTAGACTGCCTTAAATATAGCCAGCCTGTCAACCCTTAAAGAAAAGATAAATTATGCGTTTGTGTTATATAAAAGATTAGTGAATACCAAATTTATGCAAAGTTGCTTTTAGTCGCACAAGATCTATCGGTTTATCAATGAAGTCAATAGCACCCAATTTTACTACTCTTTGTTTCATTTCAGCCTGAATATCAGCCGAAATTACTATAACAAAGCACTCAATTTTCTCTGCTTTGATCGTTTCGAGCACTGCAACACCATCCAATTCTGGCATGGTTAAATCTAAGCACAATAGATCAAAGTTTTGCTCGCGTAATAAGGCTAGAGCTTCACGGCCATTTGTGGCTTGTTGAACATCTGCATCCAAGCAATCCCCTAAACAGCGTACTACCTGCTTTCGGGCAATATTTGAATCATCACAGACCAGTACTGAAAAATTAGGATTATTCATGAAATAAAAATCTTCGCTGTAGCAAATACAACATCAAAAAAGGCTAAATTAAAGATGGAATAAATTTATAACACACTTTTTCAAGCGCAGTAAGGGCAAGTTTTTTCAAAATTTACTAACAATTTATAAATGTTCCAGTAAAAAAGGATATATTTATTTCTTTTTAACCATTTATTAGCTAACTTTAGAACTAGCTGAATGTATTACAATTGTCACCAAGGAGCTATGGATATTCCATGCTACAAAAAAGCCTGTCCAAAGAATTATTAACAAATGTACTCTCAGTCTACTTTTTACTTACTTTTGTAGTGACCTGTGGACAAGTTATTGCTGAGTACGTTAATACCAAAGATTATATTCGCGACGAGTTAACGACTTTACAAAAAACATTTAGCCGTAGTTTAACCCGCGCTATTTGGGAACTGAACGATAAACAAACCATCACCACGGCTGAGGGCTTACTGGCAATCCCTATGATCGAGGGTATTATTGTGCGTGATGATAGCGGCGAGGTACTCTCTCAGTTAGGTCGCTCGTTAGATATTCACGAGCTATACAGTCAACAGTTAGTGCAAGAAGAAGCGATTATCGAAGATACGCCATCAGGCTTATTCGGTTACACATTCCCACTCATTTTTGAATTTTCGGGTAAAACAACCCAAGTAGGTGATGTAACCCTGTTCTCAAGTCGTGAAGTGGTATTTAGCCGCATCATGATTTCTATCTACTTTTTAATTGGTAATGCAATGATCAAAACCACCTTTTTGATCATTCTTTTCTTACTTGCATTTAGAAAGCGCTTAACCGAGCCATTGGCACAATTCACAGAACAAATTGAAGATCTTGAACTAAACGACCTAGAAGGCCGCCATATCGAGATCAAAACTGTTGAGCACAACGAATTAAAAGTAATGGAAGAGTCTTTCAACCGCTTAATAGATAAGGTAGTACTTTACCGTGAAGAGCTCGAACATACGCAAAAAGAGCTTTTAATAAGCAACGAAAAGCTCGACCAACATAACTTACAGTTAGAGCAAGAAGTAGCGCGCAAAACATCAAACCTAAGCCAAGCGATGATGGACTTGCAGCAACAAAAATACGAGCTTGAAAAACAAAAGCTGACACTAACTGAAGAAATTGATTTACGTAAACAAACTGAACAAGAGCTCATTACCAAGCAAACTGAATTACAACGCTACCTTGATGAACTAAATATGGCGCAAGAGCGCTTAGTTGGCTCAGAAAAAATGGCAGCATTAGGTGGCTTAGTGGCGGGTATTACTCATGATGTTAATACACCTATTGGGATTGGTGTTACCGCAACGTCATTTTTACAAGAACGCTTGGACCAAATTGAAGCGGCATATAAAGAAAAAACTCTATCGCCAAAAGCGCTTGAAGAGTTTATTAATGACGCCAAGCAAAGTACTAGCCTACTGACTAGTAACCTAGACCGAGCTTCTGAGCTGGTTGCAAGCTTTAAGCAAATTGCAGTGGACCAAGCCAGTGAGGCGGTGCGTACCATTAACTTTAAAGAGTATTTAGGTGAAGTGATCCGCTCACTCCATCCAAAGCTAAAGAAAACATCGCATCATATTAATTTAGATTGCCCTGATGATTTAACACTTAACCTGCCTGCGGGTGCGATTAGTCAAATTTTCACAAACTTGATTATGAACTCACTCATTCATGGTTTCGAAGGGATTGAAAGTGGCATCATTGATATTGTTATCAAAGAAGAAGATGACGAAGTCGTTATCGACTTTAAAGACAATGGTAATGGCGTATCAAAAGAGCAGTTAGAAAAGCTATTTGACCCATTCTTTACAACCAAGCGCGACCAAGGCGGCAGTGGCTTAGGCACACATATTACTTTTAACCTCGTTAAACAAACCCTAAGTGGCGATATTGAGGTATCTAGCGAAGTCGGTAAAGGCTTGCACTACCATATTAGTTTTCCGAAAAACATGCCAAAACCACTTTCAATGTTTAACTCATAAGCAATTAGCGTTGATGCCGAAATGATTCATTTCGGCATCAGTTTTTTATTGCTATGATTGGGCAAATTTATTGAAAGGATTAGCCTAATTATGTGGTTTAGTAACCTTATCTGTTACCGTTTTAAACAAGACGTTTCATACTCTCAAGAAGACTTCGACAAAGCCCTAGAACAAGACTTGTTCCGCTCATGTACAGGCCAAGAGCTTTCAACATTCGGTTGGACAAAAGCCTTTGGTAAGCATGGTCAAACCCTATCTCATTTCTCTCAAGACAGCATTTTAGTATGTGCTAAACGTGAAGAAAAAGTACTGCCAGCTGCCGTTATCAACGAATTAGTTGCAGAGAAAGTTGAGCAAATCGAAGCGGAAGAAAACCGTCCAGTAAAGAAAAAAGAAAAAGACGAACTAAAAGAAAATATTCTGCACACTTTACTGCCTCAAGCATTCAAAAAATCGAGCCTACAGTTTGCGTTTATTGATCAAAAGAATGGCTGGGTTGTGGTTAACAGCGCAAGCTTTAATAAAGCAGAAGAGCTTTTAGCCCTATTACGTAAATCACTTGGCACGTTACCTGTCGTACCTGCATTTGCGAATTACGATTTAGATGTATTTTTAACTGACTGGTTAACTAATTTCAGTACCCCTGAAGGCTTTTCTATCGGTAACGATGCAGAGCTTGAAGAAGCCGATGACAGTGGCGCACAGGTTAAATTAAAAGGCCATGACTTATCATGCGACGAAGTAAAGTCACACTTAGAAAATGGTAAGCGCGTAACTAAGCTGGCTCTTGATTGGCAAGAACGCGTTAAGTTCATGCTTCAAAACGATGGTTCAATTAAGCGTTTAAGCTACTCAGAAACATTAAAAGAAGAAAACGCCGACATTCCAAAAGAAGATATGGCAGTAAAACTTGATGCTGACTTTATCTTAGCGTCAGAAGAAATTAAACAGCTGCTAGAAGAGCTAACTCAAGGCTTAGGCGACGCAGAAGATTTATAAATTTAACCCAGATAATGGTTAACATTAAAAGCGCGACTTAGTCGCGCTTTTTGTTGCTGTTATTCAGTAAAAATCGCTTTTACTTCGTTAAGCATATCGTTATATTCATCGTCACTGAACATATCAAGTGATTCAATCACGCCTTTGTCAATGTAAGTTTGCAATGCCGCAGACTTATCAGAAACCTGTAAGATCCCTTCTAAAATCGCGCCAATACGAATGAAGTCAACATAGCAAATATGTTCTGGACGATAGTTTGGATTTGCCCAGCTTTCAGCTACTTCTACAAACTCATCAGTGAAGCCCCAAGCTCGCATAATTGCGCCACCTACTTTACCACCCAGCTTTTGAATGGCATGAGCAAGGAAGCTTGGGTTTGCGAACACCTCAGGGTGCTTTTCAGCTTCTGTTAAAATGGGCAGTACGCCAATGTTATAAACTAATGCCGCTAAGGTAATTGTGTCGCGATTAAGCGAGGTTTGCTTATTTCTGCGTAAGAAGAAATCCATTAAGGTAATTGAGTGGCACGCTACTTTAAGGGTTTTTTGCCATGCCTTGTCCATATAGCCTTTGATAAGCTCATTATGCGATACAAACAGCTGCTCCATTGCCATTGCAGTTGCAATGTTCTTAATTTGACGTAGGCCAATTCGTGTTACAGCTTGGTGTAAATTTGTAACTTTAACTGAGCGCCCCATAAATGCACTGTTGGCGACTTTGATCATTCGTGCTGATAATGCCGGATCATGAGAGATGACATCTGCCATATCCATCAAGTTTACCTCGGGGTTATCCGCAGCTTGCCTTACCTTCACAGCAACTTCTGGTAAGGTAGGTAACACTAAAGTGTCATTATTTATTCTGTCGACCAATATGGTCAGTAATGCATTTTCTGTTGACATATGTGTGCCATCCTCTTGGGTTAGCCCGCCCAAACAAAGACAGACTAATGACTGACATTATTAGATTAGTTATAGTTTTAGTATTGTCTAACTTAGCGCTAAAGTTAAGAAATTCACAGAAATTATCTATTTTTTATATTTTTTAACTGCTTAACTCATAAATAAATATTGCTTCTAGTGCTGTAAACTTGCCATATATATGTCAGGTTTGCTTTAATGCATAGACTTTTTGTTTTCTAAGCAATGACTCTCACTTTTTTAACGGGCAAAAAAATGACATTAAATAAAATTAGCCAAGCACTTATCTTATCAGGTGCTGTTTTCCTTGGTGCATGTTCTGACCAGCAAGCTACCACTTCTCAAACTAAGCCTGCTGCAGAGCAAACAAAGCAAACTACTGAACAAAACAACCCACAACTTATCAATGCTGAGAAAAGCCGCTTAGACATTTACACTGACTTTACGCTTACTTCTGATCTTAGCCACTTAAGCGATAACCAGAAGCAAATGATTGGCAAGTTAATCGATGCCTCAAAAATCATGGATGAGCTATTTTGGCGCCAAGCATTTGGTGAGAGCAAAGACGCTTTCTTAGCAAAAATTAATGATGAAAAAGTTCAGAAGTTTGCAGATATCAACTACGGCCCTTGGGATCGCTTAAACGGTGACCAAGTATTCTTATCTGGTTATGAAGAAAAGCCACTAGGCGCTGAATTTTACCCAAGCGATATCACTAAAGAAGAATTAAACAACGCAATCGTTGATGACAAAACCGGTCTTTACTCGGTGATCAAGCGCGATGAAAAAGGTCTTCTTTATAGCGTGGCTTACTCAGTTGAGTATGCACAAGAATTAGAAAAAGCAGCTAATTTATTACGCGAAGCAAGTAAACTGGCTGATGATAAAGAATTTGCTAACTACCTAAGCATGCGCGCAGACGCACTAGTAAGTGATGACTTCCAACCATCTGATTTTGCATGGATGGATATGAAAAATAACCCAATTGACGTGGTTATTGGCCCTATCGAAACCTATGAAGATCAATTATTTGGTTATCGTGCAGCGTATGAATCTTATGTACTAATTAAAGATTTAGCATGGAGCGAGCGTTTAGCTAAATTTGCCGCTTTCTTACCTGAGCTACAAAAAGGTTTACCTGTAGACGAAAAGTACAAGCAAGAAGTCCCTGGCTCTGATGCTGACCTAAATGCTTACGATGTTGTTTATTACGCAGGCCACTCAAATGCAGGTAGTAAAACAATTGCTATCAACCTACCAAATGATGAGCAAGTACAACTGGAAAAAGGCACACGTCGATTACAGCTTAAAAACGCAATGCGCGCTAAATTCGATAAAATCTTAGTGCCAATTTCAGAGCAGCTAATTGTTCCTGAGCAGCGTAAACACATTACCTTTGATGCTTTCTTCGCAAACACTATGTTCCACGAAGTAGCGCACGGTTTAGGTATTAAAAACACCATTACTGGTAAAGGAACTGTTCGCCAATCATTGCAAGAGCATGCAAGTGCCCTTGAAGAAGGTAAAGCGGATATCTTAGGTCTTTACATGGTTGAACAATTGCTTAAGAAAGGCGAGATCACAGAGGGCACATTAGAAGATTACTACATCACTTTTATGGCTGGTATCTTCCGCTCAGTGCGTTTTGGTGCATCAAGCGCACACGGTAAAGCGAACATGATCCGCTTTAACTTCTTCGCTGAAGAAGGTGCATTCTCTAAAAATGCTGACGGCTTATACAGCGTTAACATGGAGAAAATGAGCCAAGCAATGGAGAAACTATCTAACCTAATCCTTACTATTCAAGGTGACGGTGATTACCAAAAAGTTGATCAGCTAATCGCAACTCATGGCGAAATCAAAGCTGAACTAGCTAAAGACTTAGAAAAACTAAGCCAAGCTAATATCCCTGTTGATGTTACTTTCAAACAAGGTAAAGAAGTATTAGGTCTTTAAGCCTTATTCTCCTTTAATAAAAAAACGCTGCAATTGCAGCGTTTTTATTGCCTGAAGTCGAGTAAATCACGACTAGTGTGCAACGAAGTTCAAACCATATTTGGAGTTTAGTTCTACAATATCCCCGTTGATCAGCATTTTTTGAAACTCGGCATTAAAAGCATCAATAAATTCATCGAGTTCGCGTTGTTTACTAAAGCCATAGTAGCCCTGATTAACCGTCACCGGCGGCGATAACATAATCACTTTATCTGCTATATCTAAACTGTCGATGACAGGCTTTGCTGCCCGAGGGTGGGTGAGAATTAAGTCAACTCGGTTATACATCAGCTGTAAAAAACTAGCCCGCACATTGCCCACTTCAGATAGCGATAGACTTGTTTCATTACGTTTAAATTCAGGGCCATAGTTCCAGCCTCGAATGGTACCAATAATATCTTTTCGTAAACTAGCAAAATTACCAACCCAAGTCACATCATTGTTCTTTTTGGTATATAAAACAATCGGGTCTTCGTAAAAGGGCAAGTCACTGAATTGCATATACTGCTGACGTATAATGGATTTGTAAGGGCCAATAATGGCATCAGCCTGACCTTGCTCTACCATTTTTAGAGCGCGTTTTAGTGGCATGATATCAATTACCAACTCATGCCCTAAACGTCTGCAAATTTCGTGGGCAATATCGGCACCTAAGCCAACCACTGTGCCTTGTTGGTCCTGCTCTAAAATCGCTGGAAAGTGGCTACCGACAAAATAGTAACTTTTAGCCACACATGAAAAAGAGCTCAGAATAAGCAACACTGCAAACACTGTGTGTTTCATTTATTCTGTACCCCTTCGTGCATCATCCATTTAGCTTAGTCCAATCTTGCTAGAACAAACAGTTTAAAAGTGCGCTTTTAATGCGGCAATTTGTTCGTCGCTATAAGGTACTGCTGGTAATTTACCCCAGATTGGTGTTGGCCAAGCTGCATCAGTTGTAAAACGCGCAATATGATGAACATGTAATTGCGGTACCATATTCCCTAGTGCTGCTACATTGAGTTTGTCTGGGTTGAATACCTGTTGTAATAATTTACTCAGTTTGCCCGACTCTTGTAATAAGGTAATTTGTAGCTCTTCAGAAAGGTCGATTATCTCTTTAACGCCAGCGACTCTTGGCACTAAAATAAACCAAGGGTATTGGCTATCATTCATCAGCAATACTTTACACAATGGCCAATCAGCAAGCTCAATGCAGTCGCGTTGTAGTTCTGGGGCCAAAGAAAACGGCGTATCAGTATTTTTCATCAATAAATCCTTTGATATTGGGTAAACAATCCCTACTTTATAGCATTTTGTTGCAGTTGCCTAAGCTTACCATTACCATCGTGGCAGTTTTTATTCGAGCGAAGGTACTCCTGTGCTAAAAAAAATTAAATCTCTCTCACTTGCTTTGCCAGTGGTGGCAACAGCATTCAGTGTGACCGCTGAACCTCTTACTCTTGAGCGTATTTTTGACAATCCAAGCTTAGCAGGCAAAGCGCCTGTACAACTTAAATTCTCTCCAGACGGAAGTCGTGTTACTTACCTGCAAGGTAAAACCGATGATTACAACCGTTACGACTTATGGGAATACAACTTAAAAGATAACAAAAACCGCTTATTAGTTGACTCTGCTGCGCTATTTTCTGGTCCAGAAAACTTATCTGACGAAGAAAAAGCACGCCGTGAGCGCCAGCGTATTTTTGGTAAAGGGATCTTAGAATATAAATGGTCTAAAGATGGTAAAGCGCTTTTATTCCCACTTAATGGCGACCTTTACTATTATGAGCTTGCTTCAGCTAAAAGCCGCAAATTAACCGACACAGAAGCATTTGAAACCGATGCACGTTTCTCACCTAAAGGGCACTTTGTGTCGTTTATTCGTGAGCAAAACTTGTATGCACTTAACTTAAAAACGGGTCAAGAAATCCAATTAAGTAAAGATGGTGGCGGCGTTATTAAAAACGGTATGGCCGAATTTGTTGCGCAAGAAGAAATGGGCCGTATGACTGGCTACTGGTGGTCTGGTGATGAGTCTAAAATCGCTTATACCCGTGTTGATGAAAGCCCAGTAAAAGAAGCGATCCGTAATGAGATTTACGCGGATGAAGTAAAGCTTTTTAACCAACGCTACCCGTTTACGGGTACCGACAATGTTAAAATTCAGTTAGGTGTTGTGAGCATCAACAATCAAAAAACTGACTGGGTTGATTTAGGCGACGAGCAAGATATTTATATCGCTCGCGCAAAATGGTTAAAAGATAACAAAACACTTTCTTATCAGTGGCAAGACCGCTCGCAACATAACTTAGAGTTACGTTTTTATAATAGCGACACTAAAAAACAAACGGTTGCTCTAACAGAAACTAGTGATACTTGGATTAACCTGCACTTTGATTTGCAGTTCTTAAACGATAAAAAACATTTCGTTTGGGCATCTGAGCGCGACGGTTTTAAACACCTTTATTTATACCGCACAAATGGTGAAATGATCCGTCAAATCACCCAAGGTGAATGGGTTGTTGATAGCTTAAAAGGTATCGACGAGAAAAAAGGCATCGTTTATTTTGCAGGTCGCAAAGATACAGCACTTGAGAGCCACCTTTACAGCGTACCGCTATTCAAAAAAGGCGAAATTAAGCGCGTAACTGAGCTAGGTGCTTACCATAATGTGGTAATTGCTAAAGACAACAAAACCTTTATCGATAACAGCTCATCAGTGAATAAGCCTGGTTCTGCGGCATTACGTAAAATTAATGGCGAATTTATCACTTGGCTTGAAGAAAACAAGTTAGATAAGTCACACCCATTAACGCCTTACCTAGCTGATTTGATCACCCCAGAATACGGCACGTTAACGGCTGAAGACGGGCAAATCATGCATTACCGTTTATTCAAGCCAACTAATTACCAAGATGGTAAAAAGCACCCAGTTATTGTTAACGTGTATGGCGGTCCTCATGCTCAGCGCGTAACGAACAGCTGGCGTAGTAAAAACTTATACTTCCAGTACATGGCACAACAAGGCTATGTTATTTTCCAACTTGATAATCGTGGTTCATACAACCGTGGTAAAAAGTTTGAAGACGTGATTTATAAGCACTTAGGTGTTGCTGAAGTGGCAGACCAAATTAAAGGTGTCGAGTTCTTACGCACCCTTGATTACGTTGACCCTGAACGTATTGGTATTTATGGCCACAGCTACGGTGGTTACATGGCGCTTATGACTATGTTTAAAGCGGGCGACTACTTCAAAGCCGGTGTTTCTGGTGCGCCAGTAACTGATTGGGCACTTTACGATACTCACTACACTGAGCGTTATGTAGGTCACCCTGCAACTAACGCGAAAGGTTACGAAGCAAGTGCAGTTTTCCCATATGCCGAAGGCTTAAAAGGCCCACTGATGATTTACCACGGTATGGCAGATGATAACGTGTTATTCACTCACGCCACAAAGTTATTCAAACAACTGCAAGATCAAGAAAAGCAGTTCGAAATGATGACTTACCCGGGTTCAAAACACAGTTTACGTGGCAAGAGCGTACAAACGCACTTACACCAAACCATCACAAGTTTCTTCAACCGACACTTTAACGTTGAGTAATCACGTTTAATTTCGGTGACTTAGACTAAAGGCTGATTGTTAAATCAGCCTTTTTTTTGTCTCAATGTATTCTACTATTTAACTAGATTTTCGACCTATTTTAGCTACGCTTAATACATTGCTCCTATGGGCATGACGAAGGAATACACATGAATTTACGCCGTTTTACAATTTTTCAGCGCCTCGCCATGTTAGTGAGTGTGGTCGTGATAGGGCTGATATTTTTGAGCGTCTCGAGCTTAACGCAGCAATACAGCTCGCTAAAGCAAGAGCAATACATTAAGACCCAAAACCTTGTTGAGTCTGCTTACTCTATTATTGAGCATAATTATGAGTTGTTTGAGCAAGGTAAGCTGAGTGAGCAACAAGCCAAACAAGCAGCCCTCGAAACAATTTCTGCACTTCGTTACGACAACAGCAATTACTTTTGGATCAACGATTATCAACCCGTGATGGTCATGCACCCATTTAAGCCCGAATTAAATGGTAAATCACTAGCGGGCAGTAAAGATCCAGATGGCGTGTTGTTATTTGTCGATATGGTTAATATCGTCAAAAAACAAGGTAAAGGTTTTATTCCCTACAAGTGGCCAAAGCCAGGTAAAGATAAGCCTGTTGATAAAATTGCCTACGTAAAAGGCTTTGATAAATGGCAATGGATTGTAGGTTCTGGTGTCTATATTGATACTATTGAAGAGGCATTCTCTTCGCTACGTAACCATGTGATTATTACCGCGGTAGTGATCATTGCCCTACTGGTTGCGCTAAGCTACCTAATTGCCAATAGCATTCTTCGCCCGACCCAACTTGCCGCAAACATGATGAAAGACATCTCGCAAGGGGAAGGCGATTTAACCCAAAAGCTTGATGAAAATGGTAATGATGAAGTATCTCGTCTATCGCGCTACTTTAACTTGTACACCGCAAAAATGCGTGAGTCACTCAAACATGTTGCCCACAATGCAGAGCAAGTAAATCAGTTTGCCCATAGCGTTGATGATGCGAGTAAAACAAATCACTCTTTTATTGAGCTACAGAACGACAGCTCGACTCAAGTTGCAACCGCAATGGAACAGATGACTCATCAAATTCACGATGTTAGTCAAAATGCCGACCAAGCAGAGCATGCCGCCAATGAAGCGGCGCAAAATGCCGAAGCGGGCAAGCAGGTTCTCAACAAGACCATCACCGCCATTGAGACCCTGTCGCATAATATTGAACAAGTGAGTAAGGTAACGGCGGATCTTGCTGCAGAGAGTAACAACATAGGCTCAGTACTTGATGTTATCCGTAGCATTGCTGAGCAGACCAACTTACTGGCACTCAATGCTGCCATTGAAGCGGCTCGTGCTGGTGAACAAGGGCGAGGCTTTGCCGTAGTGGCTGACGAAGTGCGTACATTAGCAAGCCGTACAGGTAAAAGTACCGACGAAATTCAAGCCATGATCAGTAAACTACAAACCGGCGCACAAGCTGCTGTTGATGCTGTATCGGCAAGCCAACAGTTATCAACTGAAACGGTTTCACAAGCAGGTGAAGCAAATAGCTCGCTGAGTGAGATTGAGCGACTTGTCTCTATTATTAAAGATATGAACAGCCAAATCGCCCGCGCTACCGAGCAACAAACTAGCGCAGCAGATGAGGTTAATTTACGGATTAATGAGCTTTCACAATCAACTGAGCAATCACTGTCGAATACCGAAGGGCTTTCGACCGCCAGTGAAAACTTAAAGCAAAGCTCACAAGCGTTAAGTGATGTCGTTAACCGCTTCAAGCTCGATTAACGCCACAAAAAAGCCCCGCACTACTGTGCGGGGCTTTTCAAACTAAAAACTTATAGCTTTTAGCTTATAAACAATAACGAGCGAATAAGCTGCTTACTGTTGCTGCGGTAGGCTTACCATGTTGCCAATCACCGCCTTCTACGCCGCTACCTGCGATGTCCATATGAACATACGGTAATGGTTGCGCTGATTCAGTACCATGTTTATCTAAACCACCAACAATCGCTAAGAATGCCATTGGGAACTGGTGACCACGAGCTGTCACTGCAGAAGCAGCATTGTTACTTGATAAAACATCGTCAGCTAACGTGCGAGGACGAATGAAGTCATAATCTTCACGACGGCTACGAGATACTTCGGCGCCATCTGCCCATAAATCGCCTAAGTCAGCAATTTGGCGCGAAATTTTCGCTGCGCGAGCTGGACCATTTTCAACATACGCACTGTAAGGGCCCATCGCACGTGCTGCGTGGCCTGTTAGTGTTGCAACAGTAAATAGCTCTGGATTTACTTCGTTTAAAGCACGATCTTTCATTTCGCTTAATAGGTCACCCATTGCTAAACGGCCTTCAGCATCGGTATTACCGATACGTACACGTACACCTTCACGGCTGGTAATGATTTCATCAGGAACAAAACAATCAGAACCAATTGAGTTACGAACTACGGCCAAGTAAGCAATCACTTTAACGCCTTTTGGTGCAAAGTCAGCCACTGATTTCATAAAGCCAGCAACAGAAGCTGCACCGCCTTTATCGCGGCTCATACCTGCCATAAAGCCACCCACTTTAAGGTCTGCACCACCGGTATCGTAAACTAAACCTTTGCCAACAAACATTAAGGTACGCTCAACGTCGCCTTCAGGCACGTATTCTAGTTTCACAACACGTGGGTGATGACGCTCAACAGCGTAAGATGCGCGCGCTACGGTGCTCATCATTGGGTAATCTTTATCGATAGTGTTGATATCTGAAATCACTTCAACAGACACCTTGCTACCCGCAAATAACTCAACGCAGTAATCAGCAAAACGTGGTGGTGCCATACGCTCAGGTTCTGTACCACATAAATCACGTGCAGCGTATTGACCCGCAGCAATAGCATTAAGCGCTTTGCTCATTGCCTCATCTGCACCCACTAGGCTAATTTGGCTAATTGGTTCAATCGCTTGGCCGTGGAACTCACGTGCCTCAAGTGGTTGCCAAAGCGCTTGGCAAGCACCTAAATAAGCCACTTCAAGGGCATGCTTGTAACGGCTATCTTGATTTACGTTAGCAAGTAAAATTGCAGGCTGAGTGCTACCCGATGCTTTCGCCTCTAGTACACCTTGCTTCGCTGCATCAAAGTAACGACGTACATCATCATAATCACGATTTAGAGGGCCTGTAGGCGCTAAAATAACGCGTTTAGAATCAATAACAAGTAATGTCACTTGTTTGCCAATACGTGCGTCTACAGCTTGTTGAGCGCTAATAGCTTGGCTTAAGCTTGCATCTGCTAAAGAAGAAAAATCATCACCGATAATAATCAATGCATCGTGATTTGCATCCGCTAATTGCGGGGCTGCAACTGCATGAGGGTATGCCATAAAAAAGGTCCTGCTGTTAGAAACATAGGACCTTATTATCATTGATTTAGAGCGCTATTGCCAGCCAAGTAAGACAGCTTACGATATGGCTGGCAAGCTAAGTTTACTGCTCTGTAATGTGTGCTGAGTCTTTACGATGCTTAACAATCACAGACCAAGCTTCAAGCATAACCAGTACGCTCACAACCAGTACTAACAAATCAAGTGTCACCAGTAACCAGTTACCTTGTTGATAGTACTCGCCCAGTTTAATAACCCCAGCAAAGAACGCCATAACTAATACAAAACTCATTGGGATCAAGGTGTATTTAGCCGGGCGATTCGCTTTAATAAGCATTACCGAGATAACCAGTAGGGTTAAGCTTGCTAAGATTTGGTTAGTCGAACCGAATAATGGCCAAATGATCATACCGCCGCTACCATCAGCGCCACCAGCACCAAAGGCAAGCAGTAAACAGCTAAGTACTGCAATGAGTGTAGCTACAATACCATTACGAATGATGCTGATATTATAAATATCACCCCACTCTTGGATGATATAACGCTGCAGGCGTACGCCAGAGTCCATCGTAGTCCCCGCAAACAATACCACCATCACGGCAAGTAAGGTTGATGCCACCTCTTGTGAGATACCCCAACCACTTTCAATTAAGTTAGCGCCACCATTAATAAAGGCGCTGACACTACCTGCACCTAAGTGACTGTAAATTTCGTGCCATTCTTCAGGTGATACTGCAAGTGCAACACCACTTACTGCAACTAGTGTAATAAGCGCAAGCATACCTTCACCTACCGCACCTAAGTAACCCACAAAGCGACCATCAGTTTCTTTGTTCAACTGCTTAGAGCTGGTACCTGAAGACACAATACCGTGGAAACCCGATACCGCACCACAGGCTATGGTCACAAATAGCAATGGAATAATACTTGGTGTATCTACCGCAGTTTGAGTATTAAACGCAGGGGCTGTGATATCCGGCATTGACACAAACACCGCACCATAAAGCAGTACTAATCCCACTAATAACTGCATACCGTTGATGAAGTCGCGTGGCTGTAACAGCATCCATACTGGCAATAATGAAGCAATGGCTGCATAGATAAATAAGATAATGATCCAGTTCGCATTCGCACTTAGACCAAACATTTCATCAGGTAATGAAATTGGCATACCACTACCAAGGTAAATGGTGTAATAAAGAATTCCCACACCAACTAAACAAAGCGGAATTAACGACACTTTACGGCGTAGTAACTGGCCAATAACTAAGGCCACAACAATCGCTGACCAAGCAGGGAATACCGCGTTAGGTTGCGATACAAATGATTTGGCAATCACCACACCAAATACCGCATTCACCATCAATAGTACTAAGAACACCACAATCATAAATAATGCACGGGTGCGTTTACCAATTACGCTTTCAGACAAAGCGCCCATTGATTTGCCTTTGTTACGCGCACTGGCCCATAGAGCGCCCATGTCGTGAACACCAGCAAAAAAGATAGTACCAAATACCACCCAAAGTACCGCAGGCACCCAGCCCCAGTAAACGGCAATGGCAGGGCCAACAATTGGCGCAGCACCTGCAACAGAGGTGAAATGGTGGCCCCATAACACAACTTTGTTAGTTGGCACATAATCCACACCATCCTCAAGTTCATGAGCGGGTGTGACAAAATTATCATCCATTTTAAATATTTTTTCGGCGATGAATTTCGAATAAAAGAACCATCCGAACAACATACCGACTATTCCGAGCAGCACGATTACGACCGATTGCATAGTCATCTCTCTTATTAAGTTATAATGTTGTCTAAGGTGTTGAACTAGGCAGGCCTAGCACCCCAACTAGACACTAACAAACTTTCAAGCACCAAGGTGTTAACCTTTAGTCTAATATACTCAGCTGAAAATGCTCGTGAGCCTGACTCTTTATTCCGACACCTATTCCTAACAGGCGCACTGGCTGGTTGTTACCTCGCTCATAAGCTTTACTCATTAACTCAGCAAAAATGCGTTCGTCTAATTGATGGTGGCTTTGATCGGCACTGGTCACGACAAAATTGGCAAACTTGACCTTCACAGATAACTTATTGATGCGGTTGTTTAATTGCTGTTTATCAAGACGGCGAGTTAATTCATCCATCAAGCGGGGTAACTGGCTTAAACACTCATCTAAATTATTTTTGTTGTATTCATAGGTGTGCTCAACACTGAGCGACTTTCGTACTCGCTCAGTTGACACTTTGCCAACGTACTCGCCTGCACACTTTTGATATAAAGACACGCCAAAATTACCAATATGCTGCTGCATCCAATTTACCCCTTTCGCGCGCACATCAGCCCCTGTGTAAAGCCCTTTAAGTTGCAGCTTTTCTAATGTCACCTTGCCAACGCCAGGGATTTTGCCAAGCGGTAAACTCGCCAAAAAGTCATCAACTTGATCGGGCAATACCACAAACTGACCATTAGGCTTGTTTTCATCGCTGGCAATTTTGGCAATAAACTTAATTGGCGCGACGCCTGCTGAGGCTGTTAGTCCGGTGGTGTCATAGATTTCTTGGCGGATTTGCTCCGCCATCAGTGTTGCACTGCCTTTGCACGCAGTACTGTCGGTTACATCAAGGTAGGCTTCATCTAACGATAACGGCTCAATAAGGTCGGTGTACTTTGCAAAAATGGCGCGAATTTGCGTGGAGATTTCTTTATAAACCTGCATTCGTCCGGGAACGATAACCAGATCGGGGCACAGTTGTTTGGCGTGATAGTTCGACATCGCCGAGCGCACACCATATTTACGGGCAATATAATTAGCAGTTGAAAGCACCCCGCGACGACTATTACCACCTATAGCCAGTGGCACATTGGCAAGCGCGGGGTTATCACGCATCTCAACGGCTGCATAAAAGCAGTCCATATCGATGTGAATGAATTTTTTCATCAGGAATACAACAACTGTTTATATATACAGTTATTATATTTAAACTTCCTGAGAGTGCAAGCTAAGAGGTTTGGCTTGTTTGTTGGTTTGGTTTTTTACGGCTAATAAGCCGTGAACCAAATAACCAAAACGCGGCTTCGAATAACAAGCCCACGACAATTAAAGCGATAAATCCTGACATTGTGCCCATGCTATAACAGAGCAAAGCTAGAGCTAGCAAGATGAAAAGTGCAATCCACTTTATCACCCTCAAGGTTAGTTGCTGCATAATTAAGGTCCTTTAATGTGTGTTCATTTTGCTCACACTTTACGTAAGCGTGAACTTATAAATCTAGCACAATCTACTGAGTTTTCTAATTTCCTTGAGCTAAAAGCAGCATATTGCTAACCTAAGTTTTCTCACAATCAACGAAGATTTACTATGCAATCGTTTATAGAACAACACCCTATCAGAACAAAAATTAATGTTGCATGGGGTGAAATGGATGCCCTGCAGCACGTCAATAATGTGGTGTATTTTCGCTACTTTGAAACAGCCCGTATCGATTTCTTTACTCAACTGGGTTTCCTTAAAGATTTACAAGTAACAGGTGTTGGTCCGGTGATCAGCGAAAACAATGCCCGCTATAAACGCCCTGTAACATTTCCTGATACTGTGCATGTTGGTGTAAAGATTAGTGACATTGAACAAGATCGTTTTATGATGCATTACACTGTATTTAGTGAAAGCCAGGACGCAGTAACAACCATTGGCTCATCACAAGTGGTTATGTTTAATTTTAAAACGGGTAAAAAAGCTCAGTTAAATGATGAGTTATTAACTGCACTTAGAGCCCATTCTAGCGATTAACAAGGATCTATTATGCTTTATAGCCCACTTGGTCGAAGTGGTATTGAAGTATCTCGTGTCTGCTTAGGTAGCATGACATGGGGTATGCAAAACAACCAAGCCGATGCCGATGAACAAATCGCCTATGCATTAGATAAAGGCGTTAACTTTATTGATACTGCCGAAATGTATGCCGTTCCCCCTTCTCCAGACACCTACGGTAAGACAGAAGAGATCATCGGTAATTGGTTAGCGCGTAATAAAGACAAACGCGATGATCTTGTCATTGCCACTAAAATTGCGGGTAACGGCTTACCTTGGGTACGCGATGCAGGCGATATTACTCGCCAAGCAGTGGTTGAAGCCGTTGATGCATCTCTTAAGCGCTTACAAACTGAGGTTATCGATTTATACCAATTACATTGGCCTAACCGTACATCACCGCACTTTGGTAAACAGTGGCCAGGTAAAGTGTGCTTCTCTGAGGCTGACACTGAGCAAAATATTGCTGGCATGTTAGATATTCTTGAAGGTCTGAATGACTGTATCAAGGCAGGTAAAATTAAGCACTGTGGTTTATCAGACGATACTCCTTGGGGCATCAGCCAGTACTTGCGTTTAAGTGAACAGCATAACCTTCCGCGTATGGTATCGATTCAAAACGAATTTAGTCTACTGCACGCCAAAGATTGGCCGTATTTGATTGAACAATGTATTCATGAAGATATTGCTTACCTACCTTGGTCACCGCTAGGTGGCGGCATGTTAAGCGGTAAGTACTTAAATGGTGCTCGCCCTGAAGGTAGCCGTTGGACGCTAGTGCAACGTAATGGCCTATTTAGAGACACAGCACAATCACGGGCTGCGATTGCTGAATATGTTGAAATTGCTAACGCCTTTAATTTAACACCTTCACAACTTGCATTGGCTTGGTGTGATCAAGTGGATGGAGTAAGCTCAACAATTATTGGGGCAACATCAATGGCGCAGTTAAAAGAAAATATCGATGCTTTCTCAGTGCAATTAAGCGATGAAGCCAACGATAAAATCGCTGACGTATTTACCCGCTATCCTATGCCTTTCTAGTTAATCTTCGAAAGTATAAGTGAGTCTACCCTCAGTAGGCTCACTAACACTAATTCATCATTTTTCCGTTCCACCTACAAGTTTACCCATACTTTGGTGTATAGTTATTCATAACATTTCACTATGTAGGTTGTTAATGAGTAAATACATAAAACAAGTATTATGTGTGGTTGCAGGGATGTTGCTAGCCCCAATTACTCATGCCTCCGACCAGCTCTCTATTACCTGGCTTGAAAATGATGGTAAGCCATTCTTTATCGAGAAAAGTAGCACCACCTCTCATGGTGGGCTATGCAATGAAATTACCGATATGTTGATTGAAGCATTACCTGACATTAACCACAGCAAAGTGATGTTGCCGCAAAAACGTGGCAGTAAATATCTCGATGACGGACATATGGCATGCTATGCATGTATGATCCATCGTGATAAAAAAACCAACCGTGCTACTTACTCAATCCCAACCACAGTGTACCCCCCGTTTAGCGTATTAAGTACCGAAGAAAAAACACTAAAAATTAAGCAAAAACACGGTAATCCTGTATCACTGATTTCTTTATTCACAGATGCCAACTTTATTTATGGTCAAAACGATGCACGTAAATTTGGCAGTAAATTGGATAAGATAGCGAAAAATACCAAGCTTTACGAAAGTGCAGCACTAAGTGGTAATGGCAGTAGTCCAAATTTTGCTTTGCTATCACAGCTAGAGCATGGCTACATTGATTACACCATTGATTACCCATTTGTAGCTGATTATTACAACCAACAACACCAAAAGAATATTCAAAAGCTTACTATTGTTAACCCAGCCCAGAATGTGGTTTTTGGTGCCATAGGCTGCTCGACAAGCGCACCTAATAATTATGCCGAAAAAGTGCTAGCAGAAATTAATGAAGCACTGAAAAACAAGGTATTACCAAGTGAGAGATACCAGCAAAGCCAACGAGTTTGGCTCAAACAAAGCTTTCCTGAGTTTTCATCGTATTATCAGCGCTACATTTTAGACCCGCTTAAAGAGCCTGCCATTGATGAGATATCAACTGCTGCTGACCATCCATAAGTGTTACAGCAAAGGTTGAATTAGCGACAACCTTCCCTACTCCTTCAGGCGTGCCAGTCATAATGATGTCGCCATCTTCTAGGTCCATAAATTCACTGATTTCAGCTAAGATTTGCTCTGCGTTATGCAGCATTAACTTTGTATCGCCTAGTTGAGTGTCTTTACCATCAATCTTTAGACTAAATTGATAGTGTAAGTTGGAATTAACGACAACAAACTCAGTAAAAAGCGCAGAACCATTAAATGCTTTTGCGCGCTCCCAAGGTAGGCCTTTTTCTTTAAGCGTGCTTTGTAGGCCTCGCTTGGTTAAATCAAGCCCAAGCCCGACCGCAGCCAGTTGCTTATTTTTAACTAAAAAACAAAGCTCAGTTTCGAAGTGGAGTGCCTCACCTAAGTGTTCACTATTGAGGGAATCGGTGATAGCACTATTTGGTTTTGCAAACAGCACCATACTTGTAGGCGTTTCGTTGTTAAGCTCTGCAATATGCGCTGCATAATTACGGCCAACACAAATGATTTTGCTTGGGGTAAACAGACCTTCATTCCATTTCACTGATTGCACGAAAATACCTCTTGCTTTAACAAATGTAAAAAACTCTCATTTTCTAATTTTAGCTGAAAGACGTTGCTTTTGTACCTAAAAAACAGAAAGTTTTTGATGAAAGATTTCCCATAATAACATAAACATAGATATTACCTCTGACCTTGAAACGTTATTTATGTTGACGATTGTTTTACTTTCTAATAACTTAATGTAAGCGGTTACATTTATAAAATCGGGTTCGGCGATTTTTTTTGAAAGAAAATGTAAGCGCTTACAAAAATAGACAACAACATAAAATAAAACCAAATCTGGAGATTTGCATGAACCACACACTTTTCAAGAAAAAGCAGCTTGCTATTAGCCTGTCTATGGCAATGGGTCTAAGCGCGCTAGTTCCTCACTCAGCTGTCGCCGAAGAACAGCCCGACAAAGCAAGTGATATTGAAGTAATACAAGTATCGGGTATTCGCGGAAGCCTTGTAAAATCAATGGATATCAAACGTCAATCTGCGGGTGTTGTTGATGCAATTACCTCTGAAGACATTGGTAAATTCCCTGATACCAACCTAGCTGAATCTTTGCAGCGTATTACCGGTGTGTCTATTGACCGTAGTAATGGTGAAGGTAGCAAAATTACGGTTCGTGGTTTTGGCCCTGAATTTAACTTAGTAACCCTTAACAATCGCCAAATGCCAACAACTGGCGGTCGTTCATTTGATTTTGGCGACATCGCAACAGAAAGTGTGAGCGGTGTTGAAGTTTATAAAACAGCGCGTTCTGATATCCCTAGCGGTGGTATTGGTGCAACAGTAAATATCACCACAGCTAAACCACTTTCTAATCCTGGTTTACACGCTTCGATTGGTGCAAAAGCAGTTCACGACACATCAAACGAGACAGGTGATGATGTAACGCCTGAGTTATCAGGTATCTACAGCAACACATTCAACGATGACAAATTCGGTATTTTAATTTCAGGCTCAGTTCAAGAGCGTGACAACCGCGAACAATCAATGGCGGTTGATAACTGGATCCCAAATGTTGATATTTCATCGTCTCCTGATTTAGCACTGACAGATAACAACCAACGCGCTGATGGCGCAACCTGGTATCCGCAAAATGCTGGTTATGCGTTTTCAGACAATTCACGTAAACGTACCAATGGTCAACTTGTGCTGCAATACGCACCGAATGACCGCATTACTGCAACCGTTGATTACACTTACTCAAAGCTAGAGTTTGAAAAAGATGGCCGTAGCTTTGGTGTGTGGTTCAACAATGGTGGTAACGTTAGCGCAGCAACTATCAATGAAAACGGTACTTACACGCAAGTAACTGAAATTGGTGGTGACTACTCAACAAACTTAAATCGCGGTGCAACAACTAACGAAAATAAATCACTTGGTTTAAACATTGATTGGCAGGTAACAGACAATTTAAACATCGAGTTTGATGCTCACAACTCATCAGCTGAAAGTGCCGGTGTGGGTATCGGCCATGATGCGTTTATGATTATTGGTAACACATCATGTTCATGGTGTGAGAACCCAACAGTTAATATCGACGAAAAAATGGCTGACTTCAGCAAAGGCGAAATTCCGCTTATCGATATGACATTAACCAATGGCCAAGCAGAAATTTTACCGAGCGACATGGGGACCCTTTTCGCCGGTGTAAACAAAGACACTAACACCAACGATCTTGACCAATATCAGCTAAAAGGTACGTGGTATAACGAAGACAGCGGCGCCCTATCAAGCATTAACTTTGGCGTATCACACACAAAAATTGATTTCCGTACAACAACAGCCTACTCAGGTCAGCTTGCTGCTGGTTGGTGGTTAAACTCTGCGGATTGGTACGATGACAGCATGTTCACTCGTGTCGATAGCTCAGGTTTACTTGATGGCTTCTCTGGTGGTGGTAGTGATAAGCTATTGAATTACTACTACGATGCTGATTTTGATGACATTGTCGCGATTGCCGAAAGTATTGACTGTGATCACCCAGATGGCGGTATTGGCGCATGTAGCTGGCCTGCTGATGTAAACGGCATAGTGCAAGCGGGTCCAATCGATGACGATCACCGTGTAAGCGAAGAAACAACTGCGGTATACGCACAAGCTAACTTCGAAACAGAATTTAACGGTATGCCAGTGAACATCACTGCGGGTTTACGTTACGAATCAACAGATGTTACAGCAAACAGCTTAGAGCGTCCTGCTGTTGCAATGGAGTGGGTTAACGGTAACGAATGGTCTTACATTTACGCTGATGAACGTTCATTCTCAAACGGTGAAGGTAGCAGCAAAGAGTTTTTACCTAGCATTGATATGAACATCGAAGTAGTTGAAGACGTTATTGCACGTTTCTCTTACAGCCGCAGCCTTGCTCGTCCTCCTGTTGGCGCGCTTCGCTCAACAACGTCATTCTTAGGTAACCCGAAAGTGGGTCAACGTAAAGTGGCTGTGGGTAACCCGAACTTAAAACCTTATACTTCAGATAATATCGACCTGTCACTTGAATACTACTACGGTGAAGGCAGCTATGTGTCTGCTGGTTACTACCGTAAGCAAGTTGATAACTTCCTTGTAAATATCACAACCGAAGAAACGATTGACGGTATTACAGACCCATTTATTGGTGATCGTGCAGAGCAAGCGCGTGAAGATTTAGCAGCAGCGGGTGAGCAACCATCTGACCAAGCTATTCACGATAAGATCAACGAAAACCAAGGCACAGAAGAAGGCACGCCTATCGTTGGTAACGATACAGATCCACTGGCAAGCTTCTTCGTATCGCGTGATAACAACGTTGAAACAGCAAACCTATGGGGCTGGGAACTAGCAGCGCAACATATGTTTGGTGAAACAGGCTTTGGTATTGCCGCTAACGCGACATTCGTATTTGGTGATGTTGAAGCAGACCGAGATGCTATCGGCTATCAATTTGCCCTACCGGGTTTAAGTGATTCAGCTAACTTCTCTGCGATTTATGATTTAAATGGTTTATCGGCTCGTATTTCTTATAACTGGCGTGATGAGTTCTTAACTGGCTTTGACCAACATGCTTCACCTATCTTTACTGAGTCTTATGGCCAGTGGGATATCAACGTGAACTATTCTGTTAATGAGAACCTAACGGTGTTTGTTGAAGGTCTAAACCTGACTGATGAAACGCAACGTACTTACGTTCGTTACTCTGAGCAGCTGTTACGTGCAAACCAATACGGTGCGCGCTACAACATCGGCTTCCGCTACTCGTTCTAGCATTTTGTTGTCAAAAAAAGCCGCTCAACAGCGGCTTTTTTTTTCGTATTTATGCTAGTTTGTCTACATAGCATTTGAGATGGCCTTAAACATGCAAAAGAATGAAGTAAAAAAAGTCGTCATTTTAGGTGGTGGAACTGCAGGTTGGTTGTCTGCAGGTTTAATTGCTGCCCAGCCCCATTTAACTCACAACGCACAGATCACCCTGATTGAGTCGCCCGATATTGCCACCATTGGTGTCGGTGAAGGTACTTGGCCAACCATGCGACAAACCTTAAAAACCATCGGCATTAGCGAAAGTGAATTTATTCAACGCTGTGATGCATCTTTTAAACAAGGCTCACGCTTTGATGGCTGGTGCGACGATGAAGGCGACGCACATTATTACCACCCGTTCAGCTTACCGGTGGCATATCAGCAATTAAATATTGCACCTTACTGGTTTGCCAACAAAGATGCCGTGAGTTTCAGCCACGCAGTGGCAAGCCAAACCTACTTATGCGATCACCATAAAGCACCGAAAAACCACTTGCATAGCGCCTATCAAGGTGAAGCAAACTATGGCTATCATTTAGATGCCGGTAAGTTTGCCATGCTGCTACAACAGCACTGCACGACCAATCTAAACGTTGAGCATATAGTCAGTCATGTTGAAAGTATCAATAGTGATGAAGATGGCTATATTAGTTCATTGCAAACCCGCGATCATGGCACTATTGCGGGTGATTTATTTATTGATTGCTCTGGCACCCACGCAAAGCTGTTACATCAACATTACGGGATAGAGCTAATTGAGCAACACGATGTGTTATTTAACGATCGAGCCGTTGCCGTACAGGTGCCCTATTTAAACCCGCAGCAAGAGCTCCTTTCTTATACCAAAGCCACTGCGCAAGATGCCGGTTGGATTTGGGATATCGGCTTACAAAGCCGCCGTGGTCTAGGTATGGTGTACTCAAGTCGTTTTGCCAGCAGCGAAGATGCGAAACAAGCGCTTAGCCACTACATTGCAAAAACCCAGCCCGGCACCGCGCAAAATGAACTGACATTTCGTGAAATCAGTTTTACGCCCGGCTATAGACGCCGTTTTTGGTATAAAAACTGTTTAGCTATTGGTATGTCTGCAGGCTTTATTGAACCACTTGAAGCCTCAGCGTTAGTCATGGTGGAGCTTGGCCTGAATAACTTACTTGCTAATTTCCCAACACATCGTGCTGCAATGCCGACACTGGCAAAGCGGTTTGATGAGCAGTGCCATTATCGCTGGCAACGTATCATTGAATTTTTAAAGCTGCATTATGTGTTGTCAAAGCGCACTAGCCCCTATTGGCAAGCCCATAAAGAGGCAAACTCAATCCCTCTGCAACTTCAAGAAAACTTAGCACTTTGGCAATATCAAAGTCCGTGGTTAAACGACTTTGACCGCGCTCAAGAGGTCTTCTCTGCAGCCAGTTACCAGTATGTACTTTATGGAATGAAGCAATTGCCACAATTTCCTGTACTTGCAATGCCAGCGGCAATTATTGAGCATTTTAGTGCTAACCAACAACAAGCCAAACGCGGATTACAACAACTACCCACTAACCGCGAGCTGTTAAATCATATTCAGCAATTTGGTATACAACCTATTTAATCTCAGTATTAGGAGGCCCAATGGCCAATCATGTCTTACTTGATAACATCAGCCATAAAGACCTAAAAGTGATCACCACACGCGGTGCTAACTGGGGCGACAATATTAGCTGCGCTACCGTATTTCCAAGTGAGTTTGCTAAAGTTCAAGCAAATCAACCTATCGTATTTCGTAAGCACCCGCAAACAGGTCAATTCGAAGCCCTCGCTTTATTTGGTTTTGAAAATGGCGAGAACTTGCTGCTAAACGAGCAAGGCGAATTACAACTGAGTTACTTACCACTAAGTATGCAGCGCCAGCCATTTTTAATTGGCCAACAAACCCAGTATAACAATGGTATTCCTGAGCAATCTCTGGTGGTACATATTGATTTAGACAGCCCACGCATAAGTACACGTGATGGCGAAGCCATTTTCCTTGAACATGGTGGAAATAGCGAATACTTAAATCATATTGCTCAAGTACTTAACGCATTACATCAAGAACACCAAACAATTAATCAGTTTTTTGAGCGTTTGCTTAGCGTTAATCTACTCGAAGCTTTTAGTCTTGAATATGCAGATAAAAATGGCGAAAAAGTCACAGTGAGCGGCTTTTATACCATTAACCAACAGGTACTCAATGGCTTAACCGCTGAACAACTTAAGCAGTTACAACAGCAAGGTGACCTACAAGCTGTTTATATGGTGCTGGCATCAATGGAGCACATTCCTCATTTGCTTAATAAAAAATGGGCTCAACAGTAATGTTTGCGGCTGCACCAATAAAAGAATGCCAGGCTTCAAGCATTACTGATCTAAAAGCGTTTTTAGCTGAGCTAACTGAGCCACTGGTCATCAGAGATCTCTGCGCTAATTGGCCCCAAGTCATTGCCGCTAAACAAGGTTCTAAAAACGCCTTAGACTATCTTTTAGGGCTTGCTAATACCGCCCCAGTACGCAGTTTTAGCAGCCAAGCAATTCATCAGGGACGCTATTTTTATAACGCTGATTTCTCGGGGCTTAATTTTTCACAGCACGCCGATAACCTACTTTCTGTGCTGCAAAAATTAGCACTAACACTCACACAAACCGACAGTGATTCACTGTATATGGGCTCTACTGCTGTGGAGTATTGCGCTCCGAGCTTTAGTGTTGAAAACCCATTAACAGTGACCGACTATAACTGCCTAACCAGCCTCTGGGTGGGAAATCATAGTCAGATTGCGGCTCACTATGACAACGCCGATAACCTAGCTTGTGTTGCTGCAGGTGAGCGTACGTTTACTCTATTGCCAACTGATCAGGTCAATAATCTTTACGTTGGTCCACTCGAATTTACACCCGCTGGGCAAGCGGTTAGCTTGGTTGATTTTAATAACCCCGATTTCACCCGCTTTCCACGCTTTAAAGAGGCTATAGCAAAGACGCAATCGGCAACTCTTGGCCCTGGCGATGCTATTTATATTCCAGCGCTTTGGTGGCATCAGGTTAGCGCAACCAGTCCGTTTAATGTGTTGGTGAACTATTGGTGGCGACAGGCCCCAGAGTATTTAGCAAACCCATTTGATGCCATGCTGCACAGTATGCTGGCAATTAAAGACTTGCCAAACGAGCATAAACAGAAATGGCAGCAACTCTTTAATCATTATGTGTTTGCTGATGATGTGGATTTAGCAAGCCACGTTGCTGAGCCTGCGCAAGGGATATTAGCGGATATCGACGAACTAACGGCCAGAAGAGTAAGGCAGCTATTACTACAAAAGCTCAACCGATAGAATGAACCAAAAGCCAGCGGATGCAACGAGTTCGGCGAAGCATCTGCAGGCTCTTGGTTCATAATTCACTTATAGCAATCCGCTTAATTAAGTACTATTGCGGATAGGTCTTACCCTTTATTTGTACTGCTGATGGCTGCTTTGTTGCACAGCCGATACCTGTTTCACTATTTTTACTACATTGAAAAACACGTACGTAATCCACCAGCATTTGCTTAGGATAACCGGCAAAATCAACGCCTTTATCATTCACATTTGCTGGCCAGTTTCCGCCTACTGCAAAGTTAAGCAGTAAATGAAAACGCTGATCAAACGGAGCAAAGCCGGTATTTTCTATAAACGAGCCGTCTTGTTGTTGTGATGTTGAATACCACTGGTCGTGGCGAAATGTCGCATAGTGAACATCATCAACATACCAACGAATTTCATCTTGCTGCCATTCAAGGGCATAAACATGAAAGTTATCAGCCGGGTTATGAGCTTCGCTGAAACGGTACGGCGTACCGCTGTAAACATTTTTGGGTGCAGGACCACCGTAATGCAAGGTGCCGTGTACGCGCGTTTCAAGGCTGCCAACTGGCGCTGTTTTGTCATCAGTGAGAGTCTTTAAATTAACTGCTTCCATGATGTCTATTTCGCCTGATGATGCCCAGCGACCATAACGCCAATCAGTCGGTAACATCCAAATTGCTGGCCACGCACCTTGCCCTGCTGGTAATTTAGCGCGAATTTCAAAACGCCCGTATCGCCAATCAGCTAAGTTTTTAGTGCGTAAACGTGCAGAAGTGAACGGCTGAGTCGCTTGTTTTTCTCGCTCAGCATCGCTACTCACTTCATCGCTATTATGCAATGGCCCAGTGTATTGCTCTTGACGAGCAACAATATGCAATATGCCATCTTTAACAAAACTGTTTTCGCTACGCGCGGTATAGCATTGCAGCTCATCATTACCGCCACCTCGACAATTTACTTCGTGTTGCCACTTAGTTAGGTCGAGATCATTTTGCGAAAATTCGTCTTGCCAAACTAACTGCCAGCCTTCTCCTTGGCTGGCTTTGACAGGCGCTGGGGTTTGCTGACAGGCACTAAGCGCACCTGTTAGCAAAATAACAGCAGACGATTTTACTGACATGAGACTGTTGCATCCTCTGTGTGCTCGCTCGTTACTGATAGTTTAGAAATTGATACTTGCCATGCACCTTCAGTGGCTAATTGCCAAGGCGAGAATACTTGCCCAAGCTGCACACCTTGCTCTGCAAAGCAGCTCAAATCCACGGTTAGCGTTTGCCAATCATTTGCTGCTTTAAGCTGTTTGCTAATATCAAATTGGCCGTCACAGTTTTCACCACATTGCATACCCAGCATTAGCGGCGCATCAGCAGCTTGGTCTACCTTAATTTGCATTTGCAGTTGACCCGCTTTTTCAACGTATGAACGTAAATCCGATGGGAACGCCGCCATTAAACGAACCGCAGCCGCTTCTTTACCATTAAAGCTGATTGCTCGCGCATCTTCTTGTACGTCTTTATCAAAGGTTTTTACGCTAACAGCGTTAAGTGCTGCACGGCTACTAGTCATGGCTTGTTGCTCAGAACCACTTTGTAGTTGCAGTGACCACGGTGCTTTTACGGCACGTTCAAATAATACTAAGTCTTCTAATTTAGCCGCGACTTGTGATTTTTCGCTAAGGTTATCCGCTAATGTGTTTTTATCTTGGTAAGTTAAACCAAAGCCATAAGGCAATAGTGGCGCGTAATCTTTATCACCACGGTTTTGGTTACCTACAGGGTTATTTGGCCATGAGAACGATAACTTACCTTTAAAGTCATGATTGATAGAACCATCTTGCTTTTTAAAAATAACATCGCTGATTGCATCACCTTCACTGCCTGGTAACCAAGTTGCGACAAACGCATCACTGGCATTCAGCTCTGCATTCACCCACATTGGGCGACCACTAATAAATAGTGACACCACAGGAATATCAGCATCTTTTAGCTTTTTAAGCAGGGCTAAATCAGTTTTATTACCGCGTTGGTATTCAAGGTTATCTAAATCACCATTACCTTCTGCATAAGGCTGCTCACCGAACACTACAATCGCTACATCTGGCTTAGTTTCAAATTCGCCATTCACATTGTATTGAACCTGGCCACCGGCTTGCTCAACGGTATTTTTGATACCATCAAAAATTGAAGAGCCACCAGGGAAGTCGCTATTTTCGTTGCCTGTACCCTGCCAAGTGATTGTCCAACCACCTGACTGCATACCAATGTTATCAGCACCTTGACCGGCAACTAATACGTTTGAATTTGCTGATAGCGGTAACAACTGTTGTTTATTTTTCAGAAGAACCAGTGATTCACGGACTGCCTGTTTTGCAACTACGCGATGTTCTGCACTACCAATGATCTCCGTTTTACCTGACAGCGGACGCTTAGCGGGGCTTGGCTTATCAAACAAACCTGCGCGCATTTTTACACGTAAGATACGTGTTACTGCATCATCGATGCGGCTTTGAGCAATTTCGCCACTTTTAACTTGTTTGATAAGATTTTCATAAAGAGGTTTCCATGCATCTGTTGGCACCATGTACACATCAAGACCGGCATTTGCTGCTTGCGCGCAGTTGCCATTAGTACAACCCGGAATTTGACCATGGCCGTTCCAGTCACCAACAACAAAACCATCAAAGCCCATTTTGCCTTTTAGTACATCGGTAAGAAGATATTTACTGCCATGAATTTTTTCACCGTTCCAGCTGTTAAATGACGCCATTACAGTTTGTGCTCCAGCACCTAAGCCGCCTACATAACCTTGCGCATGAATATCAAATAACTCTTGCTCAGATGCTGTGTTATTACCTTGGTCATCACCGCCTTCTGTGCCGCCATCACCTAAAAAGTGTTTCACGGTACTTATCACGCGCTTATCAGATAAAAAGTCGTCATCAACTGCACCTTGCAATCCTTTAACAATGGCTGCCGAATATGCTTTCACAATTTCAGGATCTTCAGAATAACCTTCATAAGTACGGCCCCAACGGTCGTCACGAACAACCGCAACCGTAGGCGCGAATACCCAATCGATGCCTGTTACCATCACTTCTTGCGCAGTAGCGGCGGCAATTTTTTCGATTAACTCAGGGTTGTTTGTTGCACCTAAACCAATGTTATGAGGGAATAGTGTCGCACCAATAACATTATTGTGACCATGCACGGCATCGGTGCCCCACATAGTCGGAATTGAGCTACCATCGAGCGAGTCATCAATTGAGGCTTGATACATTTTTTCAGCAAGATCAATCCAATCTGCAGCACTAGCATGTTTATCATTATTAGGGAATGCGCCACCGCCATTGAGGTAAGAACCAAAGCCGTATTTACGCATATCTTCAACAGTAATATCGCGGATTTCTGGCTGGATCATTTGCGCAATCTTTTGCTCAAGGGTCATATTTGCCAACATGTTTGCAATTTTTGCTTCCATCTCTGGATTTGCAGCAATACCCGTTTCAATGTTTGGCCAAATTTCTTGCTCAGCGTTCACGTTGGTCACCTTATCTTGCCCAGTGCAAGCTGTCATGCTGGCGCCTGCCATCATTAACGAGAAGAGTGTGAATGTTTTTTTCAATTTCATTTTTACACCTATGAAGATTGCTGAGTCTGAGTCGATACTTTTGAGCCAACCAGCGCAAAGTAAGTAATATATAAATAACAGGCGATAGGTAAGAATAACGCCATTTGTACGCCAATAGAATCGGCTAACACACCTTGTAGTAATGGAATAATTGCACCACCTACAATCGCTAAACATAAAATACCAGAACCTTTTGATGTGTATTTACCAAGGCCGTGTAAAGCAAGGCTGAAAATGGTTGGGAACATAATCGAGTTACATAAACCCACAAGCAGAATTGCCCACATAGCCAGGCTGCCCTCTCCAGTCATAGCAATCACAACCAGTAAAACAGCCAATAAGCCATGACATGCTAACACCTTACCTGCATTAAATTTTTGCATTACCACTGCGCCAATAAAACGACCAACCATGGCTCCTGCAAAATAGTAGCTAATATAATGAGCGGCTTCGTTTTCTGGTAAACCCGCAATGTTATCTAGGGTCAAAAAGCCGACTAAAAAGCTACCAATTGCCACCTCTGCGCCTACATACACAAAAATACCAACAGCACCTAGAATTAGGTGGCGATAGCGCCAAACACTGCCTAAATCAACAAAGTCTTCTAAATCTTGGTGTGCGGCTTCGCTATCACTTTCTTTACCTAATTTTGGCAATTTTAAAAACGCAAAGATAACGGCAAGCACAAGTAAGGTTAACGACAACATTAAATAAGGGAGTTTCACTTCCTCTGCTGTAGCTTGGCTAATTTCAGATAGAATTAACCAACCACCAAAAATTGGCGCGACTGTTGTTCCTAAAGAATTAAAAGCCTGCGTCATAGTCAAACGCGAAGACGCTGTTTTTTGTGGACCAAGAACACTTACATAAGGGTTAGCAGATACTTGCAAAATCGTGATACCCGAGGCAAGTACAAACAAAGCCAGTAAAAATAACTCATACACATGAGCAACAGCAGCTGGGTAAAACAGCGCGCAACCAATGGCTGCAACCACTAAGCCAACCACAATACCAAATTGGTAGCCAATACGACTGACCAACTTACCAGCGGGGATCGACATCACAAAATACGCACCAAAGAAGCAAAATTGAATGAGCATAGCCTGCGTATAGTTAAGTGAAAACATACCTTTTAAATAAGGGATTAAAATGTCATTCAGACAAGTGATGAATCCCCACATAAAAAATAATGTGGTCAATGATGCCAGCGCAAAGTGCTGCTTAGGCATATCTGCTTGGCTTGCAGCAGCCGACACAGGGGTTGAAACATGAGCCATAATTTTTCTTCTCTAGTTAATTATATTTATCAGTTTGTTACAGCAACGTTTGGTACTTAATCACTAACAACAAATAGCGAAATATGTTGCAACATTAAATGTAAGCGCTTACATTTATAACATATAAATCATATTTAGCAATTTATTTGCAGAAAAATTGTAAGCGCTTACAGTTGAGTCTAAGCTCTAATTAGCCAAGCCTTACACCTAACCCGAAGGACGAGTATCAACTGTGTATAAATCAATTTCACTGTTACCAGATTCATCTTTACTCAAGCCCGAGTTCACGTTCGGTGTGGCAACAGCCTCATTCCAGATTGAAGGGGCACGCGATAAGCGCCTCGATTGCATCTGGGATACATTTTGCGAAAAGCCTGGCACCATTGCAGATAACAGCCATGGCGATGTAGCTTGTGATCATGTTGCACGCTGGCAACAAGATATCGAGATGATTGCAGATTTGGCTGTCGATGCTTACCGCTTATCTATTTCGTGGCCGAGAGTCATGCAGCAAGATGGCTCGGTTAACGAGCAAGGTATGGCATTTTACGCTCAGCTATTATCGGCGTTAAAAGCACGTAATATTAAGACCTACGTCACCTTATATCACTGGGATTTACCTCAATACCTTGAAGATAATGGCGGTTGGTTAAACCGCGATACGGCCTATAAATTCAAAGAATATACCGAGCTTGTTACTCAACATTTAGGCCATTTGGTTGATTCATTCGCCACCTTGAACGAACCATTTTGTAGTGCTTATTTAGGTTATGAGGTGGGTGTACATGCACCTGGCATAAAATCACAACAAGCTGGCCGACAAGCAGCGCACCACTTATTACTTGCCCACGGCCTTGCTATGCAAGTATTACGTAAAAACTGCCCTGACACAGAAGCGGGTAT
Organism: Pseudoalteromonas sp. P1-8; assembly: GCF_001399985.1. Lineage (NCBI taxonomy): Bacteria > Pseudomonadati > Pseudomonadota > Gammaproteobacteria > Alteromonadales > Pseudoalteromonadaceae > Pseudoalteromonas > Pseudoalteromonas sp. P1-8. The sequence goes on along the minus strand of NZ_LJSO01000002.1, from coordinate 344,769 downwards.
CGTATTAAACTTCAGTCCAACTTATCCTTTAACCGCCGATGATAAAAAAGCCGCTGAGCTTGCTGATCAATACCATAATCAATGGTATATCAAAGCGGTTTTAGAAGGTGCTTACCCATCGTTACTGGATGATTTAGCAGATGAAGTTAAACCAATTATAATTGCTGGCGATATGGCGATTATTAGTCAAGCTGTCGACTTTATTGGCGTTAACTATTATACCCGCATACACTACAAAAATACCGCTGATGGCTGGTTTGAAGAAGCAAACCTTACGGATGTTCGCGTCACCGATATGGGCTGGGAAGTTTACCCACAAGGTTTAACTGAGCTTTTGGTGTCACTTCATCAGCAATATGATTTACCAAAAATGTATATTACCGAAAATGGCGCAGCCATGGCCGATACGTTAGAAAATGGTGAAGTGAACGATATAGAACGAGTAGATTATTATCACACTCACTTAAATGCGGTATGTGATGCAATTCGCCAAGGCGTCGATATTCAAGGCTACTTTGCGTGGAGCTTAATGGACAACTTTGAATGGGCGTATGGCTACGAAAAGCGCTTTGGGTTAGTTTATATTGACTATCAAAGCCAACAACGCATTTTAAAAGAAAGCGCAAAACAATATCGCGCGCTGCTCAAACAGCGATAAAAATAACAACAATCGAGAACACACATGCTGACAAAAAGAGAAAAAATAGCCTACGGATTAGGCGATACAGCAAGTAATATCATCTTTCAAACGGTGATGTTATTTTTAACTTTTTTCTATACTGATATTTTTGGTATTTCACCCGCGATTGTTGGCACCTTGTTTTTGGTGGTGAGAATCGTTGACGCAATTACCGACCCATTAATGGGAGCTTTAACTGATTCAACCCGCACTAAGTGGGGAAGCTATCGCCCCTATTTGCTTTGGCTTGCTATACCATTTGGGGTGATCAGCATGATCACCTTCACCACACCAGACCTACCAGAGTCAGGCAAAGTCATTTACGCGTTTGTCACTTACACTTTGCTGATGCTAGTTTACACCGCGATTAATATTCCTTACTCAGCGTTAGGTGGGGTATTAAGTGGCGACCCGAAAGAGCGAGTATCAATTCAATCTTATCGATTTGTGTTTGGTATGCTGGGCGGCTTAATGGTCAGTGCCTGTACTTTACCTTTGGTAAACTGGCTAGGAAAAGGTGATAACGCTACGGGCTACCAACTCACGATGGCCCTGATGAGCGGCTTAGGTGTGATCTTATTCTTAATTTGTTTTCGCTTTACCAAAGAGCGCGTAGCGGCGCATAACAGCTCATCGTTGAGCTGGAAAACCCGCATGAACACGCTATGGCAAAATGGCCCATTTAAAGTGTTGTGCTTTGCTGCATTTATGCTGTTAACCAGTATGGTACTGCGCACTACCCTTGCCATTTACTATGTAAAATATGTACTTGGTGAAGCCGAGCTGGTCACCTACTTTGTTACCATCGGCATGATAGGTAATATTTTGGGCTGTGCCTGTGCAAACCCACTCAGCAAACGTGTTGATAAGAAAACCGCCTATATTCGTTTACAATATATCTCTGCTGCTATTAGTTGCGTGGCATTTTGGTTGCCGGGCGAACAGCTGATACTTGCCTTTGCGGTGTACTTTTTATGGTGTTTCTTCACGCAAATGGCAACCCCGCTACTGTGGGCAAAAATGGCCGACACCATAGATTACGGGCAATGGAAAACCGGTGAAAGGCTAACAGGCCTAGTCTACGCAAGCGTGGTCTTTTTTATTAAGCTTGGTCTTGCCCTTGGCGGTGCCATTGCAGGTTGGTTACTGGCATTTTATGGCTATGAAGCTAATACCGAACTCAGTGAACACACGCTTTCAGGTATCTTAATTTCGTTTACCCTTTACCCAGCAATAGGTAGTATGCTTGTCGCTTTCATAATGAAAAGGTATATTCTGGATAACCAAACGGTTGAGCAGATCAGTGCCGATTTATCGTCAAAGCAGCATCCATAATTTTGTTTAAAAAGGAATAACATGGCCACCATTTACGAGGTGTCGAAACTTGCAGGTGTTTCTCTTGCAACCGTTTCACGAGTAATGAACAACAATGCAAATGTCAGTGATGCAACACGTAAAAAAGTCACTGCCGCAATGGATGAACTTGGCTATCGACCTAACTCAATTGCTCAGTCATTGGCATCAAATTGCTCGAACAGTGTTGGCCTACTGGTCTCTGAATTACAGGGTCCGTTTTACGGGCCTATGATGAGCGGCATTGAAAATACCTTTCGTAACCAAGGCAAACACCTGATTATTGCTGCGGGTCACAGTGATGAAGAACGCGAAAAACAAGGGATTGAATTTTTAATTAGCCGTAACTGCGATGGCCTTATTTTGCATGTTGAAGCGGTCAGCGACGACTACCTTATAAAACTCAGTAAAGGTCGGACGCCGTTTGTTTTGATCAACCGCTATATCAGCGAACTCAGTGACCGCTGTATTTTGCTTAACAACATTAAAGGTGGCTATTTAGCGGCGAAGCATGTGTTAGAGCAAGGTCATAAAAATATTGCCTACATCAGCGGGCCGCTTTGGAAACAAGATGCCAAAGACCGTCTAGAAGGACATAAACAGGCCCTTGCTGAGTTTAATCTTGAGTTTGATGAAAACCTATTATTCCAAGGTGACTTCATGGAAGCGAGTGGTTACGAAGGTTTAAAAGCACTTCATCAACAAACGCATCCATTCACAGCGCTCATCTGTGCCAATGATGAAATGGCTGTAGGCGCCATGGCTAGCGCGCGGGATTTAGGGTTAACTTTACCTAAGCAATTGTCGATTATGGGTTACGATAACGTATTTTTCACCCGTCACGTTTACCCACAATTGAGCACCGTTAATTACCCAATAGATGAGATGGGTCGCATGGCAGCAGATTGGGTGTTAAATCATGTTTATCAAAAACAAACCCCACCACTACAAACGCTATTTGAACCAGAGCTGATAGTTAGACATTCAATTAGCCGCCAATCAGCTCAGATAACAAGCCAAGGTTAATCGGCTTTAATAACACTTGTTCAATCTCAAGTTGTTCAATTTTTTCTGGCTCTGGCTCTGCGCCACTAACAATGACTAGATTTAAGTCAGGGTGGCGCTGCTTTATCTCATGGGCTAAATCAAGCCCTTCACCATCCGGCAAATGCATATCGAGTAACACTTTAGCAAAGTTTTGATCGTCACTCAGGGTCGCAAGACATGCAGCACAACTTGGCGCTATAACAGTTTCAACACCTAAGCTTTCAAGCAATAACTGAGTGATTTGCGCCGCATCACTGTCGTCCTCAACCAATAAATAGCGTGTACTCTGTAATGTCACTTCAGGACTGTCGTCTTGCTCAACCACAGGTGCAGTATTGCCTTCGCAAATGTAATGATTGAGCACTTGGTAAAGCAGCCCAGAATCAACCGGTTTTGCAATCATATCGTTAAAACCAAGCGCGCTTAACTCAGTTTTCACCCCTTTCATGGTGGCGGCTGTAAGTGCAATAATCGGCCCTTGATAGCCCATTTTACGTAGCTCTATAGTGGCCTCTTTTCCGCCCATAACCGGCATATGCAAATCAATAAATACAATATCAAAAGGCTTACCCGCTTGCTCTGCATTAGCTACTTTTTCAATCGCTTGTTTACCGTGTTCTGCATACTCCACTTCTGCGCCAGTGCTGGTGATCATATGGCCAACGAGATTACGTAAATCTTTTAGGTCGTCAACCACTAATACTCGCCCTGTGGTTTTTAACGTTGCTAGTTTTTGCTGGCAATCGGGGTTTGAATCAAAGCGCAGCACTTGGCGTTCAATATCTCGAATATTGCCAGGGTAAATCGAAAGAGTAAATTCAGAGCCCACCCCTTGCGTTGATTCAAGTTCAATAGAACCTTGCATACGACTAAGTAACTCTGAACAAATAGCAAGGCCCAATCCTGCTCCACCGACATCTCGTGATTCTACATCGGCAATTTGTTCAAATGGTTTAAAAATCAGTGCTTGTTTTTCAGCTGGAATACCAAGGCCTGTGTCTTTAATACTAAAAAACAGCATTTCTCGTTCATTAACCCAAGCAGTCCAAGCTCGCACTGTGATCTCGCCTTGGTTGGTAAACTTGATTGCGTTGTTGATGATGTTAATGAGGATTTGGCGTAACCGTGTAGCGTCTGTGTTTATAACTAAAGGCAGAGCTTGCTGCGACTCAAACTTAAGAGTTAAGCCTTTATCAAGCGCAGAAACGCGCATTAAGGTATAGACGTCAGCCATTAGGCTATCTAAGTTAACATCACTGCAATTGAGCTCCAGTTTATCGGCAGCAATCTTTGATAGGTCGAGCACATCATTTAGCAAACTCAGTAAGTGTTTACCATTTCGGTAAATCACACCCAACTCATTTTGAGCATGCTGATTTTTATCACTTTGCATGAGTAACTCAGTGTAACCCAAGATAGAAGACAGAGGTGTACGTAACTCATGACTCAAATGGGCCAAAAAGCGGTCTTTAGATCGGTTTTCGGCTTCTGCTTTTAAGCGTTCAACACGCTCATCTTCAACATCTCGGCGAGCTAAAGCGTAGCGTATAGCACGGGCAAAGCGGCTAGAGTTCATCTCGCTTTTAACCAGATAATCAACCGCACCGGCATCGAGCGCTGCAGAATCGAGAGCTTCATCTGATTGCCCGGTAAGCATGATAATCGGGCCGCGAAAGCCATTTGCCACAGCCCGTTTTAGTACTTCGAGGCCATCGGATGCGCCTAAGCGATAATCTAACAAACAAATATCATGTTTGTTTTCGCTAAGCTCACTAATGGCCTCTTCAGGGCAACTTAACCACTCAACATCGAATGTATGGGAACCTAATTGGTCTAGGTAGTCGCAAGTAAGAATATAATCGTCTTCGTCATCTTCTACTAAGAGTAATCGGGTTACCTTGTCTAACATTCTTATTCCTTATTCCAATTAGCTTAATTAAGTATTTATGCGAATTGGACTTAGTCGTTCTGCGAGGGTGGTAGCTCTACAAACTCTACCCAGTATTTCCCTAGTGTTTGCATTAACTCAACTAATCCTTCAAAAGTAACCGGTTTAGTGATGTATGATGCAGCGCCCAAGTCGTAGCCTTTAACCATATCTTCTTCTTGTTTTGATGTGGTTAAAATCACTACTGGAATACCCTTTAAGTTAGGGTTGGCTTTGATGGCTTGTAATGCTTCTCGGCCATCCATACGCGGCATATTTAAATCGAGTAAAATCAAGCCCGGACGAGGCGAGTTTTCTTTTTCACTAAATTTGCCTTTACGCTCAAGGTATTCAAGCAACTCTACACCGTCTTCAACAAAAAACAGCTCGTTCAATACACGGCTTTCGGCCAATGCATCTTGGGTTAATAAACGATCATCTTCGTCGTCATCAGCCATTAAAATGGTAATTGGTTTAACTTTATTAAGTGGCATTACGCCTCTCCTTGTAATGTGAAAAGCGATGCTTCCACGGGTAGTTTAAGGGTGAAGCTTGCACCCTCACCAACGCGACTGCTTGCGGTTATTTCTCCGCCATGACGCTCAACAATACGACGACAAACCGATAAACCTATGCCTGTGCCTTTATATTGAGAACGACCATGCAGTCGCTGAAACGGAACAAATATTTTTTCAAGATACTCTTCAGAAAAGCCGATGCCGTTATCTGAAATGGTAATAACTTCCCACTCCACATCACTATTGTGAGCTTCGCTAAATTCTGACGTTCGCTGGTATATAATATCAATCACAGGCGCAACATTCTCACGTCTAAACTTCACCGCATTTGAAAGAATATTTAAGAACAATTGCAGCATTTGGCTTGGATCGGCTTGAATATGCGGTAAAGTATCAAGATTAACCGTAGTTTCAGATTCTTTTATCGCAATTTCAAGATCATCAAGAACTTCTGCAACAACTTCATTTAAATCAGTATCAGTAAAATCTTTACCACGGGTGGTTACGCGTGAGAACTCAAGCAGGTCATTGATTAAATTAGACATACGCTGAGCCGCATTTTTCATCCGGCTAATATAGTCGATGCCTTTTTCACCTAGTTCATCTTTGAACATCTTTTCAAGGCGGTCACTGAAGGCTTGGATCTTACGCAGTGGCTCTTGTAAATCATGACTTGCTACAAAAGCAAAGTCTTCAAGCTCTCTGTTTGAGCGGCTTAGCTCATCAGAATAGATAGTTAGCTCTTGCGTACGTTCTGCAACTTTTGCCGCTAGATTCTCGTTTTGATTTTCAAGCTCAGCTCTGTATTTAGCTTGGTTGCGTAAGTTGATACGTGTTAATACAAACATACCTATAATCAATAAGGTACTGGTCACAGCCGTAATAGCAAATGTAATCTTCGCTTCGTTTTTGATTTGCGAGAGCTTTGCAAACTGCTCTATCTTAAAGTTAAGCTCTCGCATTTGTATTTCATCAACTGCTGTACGAATATCTTTATATAGATCGCGACCTTGGTCTGTTAGTAACAAGCGGCGAGCCTTAACGTCTTTATTTGCAAGGGCCAGATCAGTTGTTTTAGTCATTACCGCCACTTTGTCGTTTACCAAATGTATTAAACGAGCAATGCGGTCTGCTTGCCCTTCAATTTCTGAGTGCAAACTTTTCACAAGCATGATCTGCGCCTGCATTGAAGCGATTGCATCATTGTAAGGGAGTAAATAATCTTCTCTGTCACTAAGTAAATAACCACGCTGACCTGACTCAGCTTGCACCACAGATAAGTGCAAACGCTCAATCGCGGTATTGAGCGAATTGGTGTTATCAAGACTACTTTGTGTTTCGGTGAGTGAGCGAATGCTATTAAGAGCTAAAAACGCATTAGCCACCACGATACAGAGCACCACAGCTATAAAGCCTGCCCAATTGACCGCTATCTTTCCTTTTTGTTTTTGCATTTGCTTCCTAATCTATGAGTGCTTAATCTGCAGCGTGAGTGTCACTTATTTCTTGTAAGTGCTCACTACACTGCTGACAATTAGCTATTATTTTATTTAATGCCTCTAATGCTTTTTGTTTTGGCATATCATTTTCTAATACGAGCTTAACTAACTCTGCATTCATTGAGATACGGTTCAGCGGCGCACGGGCATCGTGCACCATTTTTCGTAAAGACTCGTTATTATTCATAGCTATCCTTTTATTTGTATTCGCCAATGCCTCCATAAGCATTTAAACGGTTATAAAGTGTTTTCGTACTGATCCCCAGCATTTGTGCTGCAATCGTCTTGTTACCTTGTACTTTATCTAAAGTAGCGTGGATCAATTCTTTTTCAACTTCTTCAATGGTTTGCCCTGCAACAACTTGGTTTGCTTGGCTCTCTTTATTCACTTTAGAAAATGGCGACTCTAGCGATTCAGGTAAAGTAATAGCTGTGCCTTTAGGGTCACTCATAATAAAGGCGCGGTGAATAGCGTGGCGAAGCTCACGCACGTTACCTGGCCAATCATGGGCTTCAAGCTCTTTGATTTGCACCGCTTGCCATTTAAAGTCGGTGCCGTTTTCTTCATTAAGCTGCTCTAAAAAGGCATTGGCAAGCAGTGGAATATCTTCTTTGCGCTCACGAAGCGGTGGAATATCAATGGGGAATACCGCTAAACGAAAGTAAATGTCTTCACGGATAACATTGTTTTGCGCAAGGTCGGTCAAGGTGCGGTTTGTTGCAGAAATAACACGGCAATTAACTGCTTGCTCTTTGGTACCCCCCACTCGAGTTACTTTTTTGCTTTCAAGCACGCGCAGTAAATTTGGCTGCATATCAATTGGCATTTCAGTTACTTCATCTAAAAATAAAGTACCACCAGCAGCTTGCTCAAACACCCCCTCTTTACGCGCAATCGCGCCTGTAAATGCACCCTTTTCATGGCCAAAAAGCTCGCTACCAATCAGCTCTTTTGAAAATGCACCACAGTTAGTTGCCACTAAAGGGCCATCACACTCAGTGGCGTTGTGAATTGCCTGAGCAACCACTTCTTTACCAGCACCACTTTCACCCATCAACATTACATTGGCAGAAGTGGCCGCGACTCGTTCAATCATAGTGTAAAGCTTTTGCATCACCTCAGATTCACCTATTAGAGTGCCGAAGTGGCGTTTAATCGCTGGCGTTGCTTTTTTCTTAGGGGCTGCTTTTTTAGGGTTAAGTACACGCTCAATATCTTCACGTTGCAGTGGCTTAACTAGGTGGCCGACATTTGGCTCACACATTTCAGCCAACTTACCTTTTACTGAAGGGTGACCTGAAATTAACGTAACACGAGGCGATTGACCGATAGCTTTTAAGTGCTCTAGTAAATGAAGGCCGCTGCCATCTGGCAACATAAAATCTAAAAAGACATGATCAAACGTGTTGTTTTCAAACCATTGCTCAGCTTCAGCAAGGTTCGCTGCGGTATTTATATTGTGTCCTAGGAACTCAACTATATGACAAACTACATCGCTAAATTCACTGTCATCATCAACTAAAAGTACGTTCAACATATTAATTTCCTAAGCTTTTTCTACCATTCTACGCAAAGTTTTTTCGAAAATAAAACTAAACGTTAGATACCTAAATAGTTCTTAATTCCAGTTATATTACCTTATTAGTTTCAATTTGGGGTAAGCATAATGAATTAAATGCGAAAAAAAGGTTATTATGGCACGTTCAATATTAAGCTAAGCTGTACTTGCATTAATTTAAAGTTGTAATCCTATGAAGTTATTAAGAAAAGTAATTCACCCAAGTTTAAGTAATGACTATGGAACGGTGTTCATTCGTCACACTGCCCGCGCCATTGTTTTAAAAGGTGAACAAATACTACTTTTATACACCGCCCGTTATGATGACTACAGCCTACCTGGTGGTGGCGTTGATGAAGGCGAAAGCATTGAGCAAGGGCTTCTACGAGAGTTACATGAAGAAACAGGTGCACTACAAATTAAAATAAAGCAACCATTAGGATTATACGAAGAAGTTAGGCCTTGGTATAAAGACGACTTTGATTGTGTTCATATCAAATCCTATTGCTACTTCTGTGAAATTAGCGATGAATTTGCAGATCCTAAAATGGAGCATTACGAAGTGCAAAATGGCATGCACCCTAAGTGGGTGAATATTTTTGATGCCATCGCACACAACGAAACCACCATGGCAATGAGTGAAAAACAGGGGCTATCGATTCAGCGCGAGACCTTTTTATTAAAGCTCATTGCTGACATTCTTTAAGTTATTTTACATTACTTTACGCAACCATCAGATATTGTGGCAGTCTATATTTATAGTTAAAACCAATTATGAGAGTAAACCATGAGTAAAGTAGCCCCCCTTTCAAAGCCAACCATCCTTTTACATTGGACCGTTGCCATTTTGTTTATCGGCGTATTCGCGATGGGCATTTATGTTGCTGATTTTGCCGAGCCACCCGCTAAATTTACTTATATGGGTTGGCATAAATCAATGGGCTTAGTGGTATTAGTTTTTGCCATTGCAAGGCTTATTTGGCGTATTAAAGAAGGTGCATTACCCGCGACATCTGCAATGCCTAAATGGCAAACAGCGATTGCTCACCTCACTCATGGCTTATTATTACTTGCAACTCTAGCTATGCCGTTATCTGGTTTTATCATGAGCTATGCGGGTGGTCGTGCAATTAGCTTCTTTGAGTTTGAGCTATTGAGCGCACCAGAGAAAACACCTTGGCTTGCTGATGCAGGCAGCTTTGTGCATCACAGTTCAGTGCTTATTATCGTGGTGATTTTAGCCTTACACATTGCCGCAGCACTTAAACACCAGTTTGTTGACAAAGATGGCATGCTTAGTCGCATGCTAGGTAAGTCTTAAATCAAATTTAAGCGGGCTTAGGGTGAGCATAAAAACGCCATAAGCCCACTAAATTACTTATTAAAAATACCGTTTCCATTACCACTGCTAGTGGTGAAAAAACCAAAGTGTTATGGGCTATCCAACCAATCGTGCCAACAATCATCAGTATGCGTAAGGTAAAATCTTTGCCTTGGAATGAAGCATAAGTTTGCAGTAACGTTGCCGACAGCGCGATAAAGCTAACCCAGCTTTGCCAAGTAAATAGTACTGCGCTAATACTCAAAAGCATAAAAGCTATCATCACCCAGGTTTTGCGGGCAAAAATACAATAGCCATAACGTAGTGCTGCAATCAGCATTAAGCTCGCTGCACTGAAGTTATCGATCAGCATAAAGTGCACAGATGTCAGTAGAACCGAGCTAAACAAACAAGCTAAAATTGCCTGCCTTTGTTTAAACTGAAATGAAGCCAAATCGAGTAATGTGGCAATGGCAACTAAGCACTGAGATAAAATAAACATAACGACTCCTGAAAAACCAGCAGTGTAATGTTCACTATTTTGCTGCGCCTTAACTTAAGTTAAGACGCCGTCTAATTCGCGATAAAGAAATCGCAGAGATCCCTAAATACATAGCAACCTCGTTTAAACTCAGTTGTTCAAGCCAATGCGGCTTTTGTTCTAGTAAATATTGGTAACGCTGCTCAGGGGTATTGAGTAATAAAAACGCTTCTTTTGCTTCTTTAAACAATAATTGCTGACTAATTAACTGATGTTTTATTGCTTGCCAGTCGGCACTATCAAGTAAAGCCAAAGGCACCTTAATAAGCTCAGCATCACGTATTACTTTTAGCTGATAAAGCGCTGGGGTTTTAATTAACCAGTTACCATAAAGCAGTGCAAATTCATCTTGAAAGTAAAACTCTTTACACTTTTGCGTACCCTGCGAGGATGCATGAAATGCCCCAAGCACCCCAGATATAATTAAGTAACCTGCATCTTGTTCGTCGCCTTGCTGCAATAAAACATCACCTTTAGCGTACCGCTTTATAGCGCATTGCCCTGCAAGTTTGTTACGAAATTCACCGGCTAGCTGATGATAACTATCACCTAGTGGAAGTAACTGGGTATCAGTCAAGACTGCCAACCTTGCATTAGTAATTCAGTAATTTGCTGGGCGTTAACCCCTTCTCGAACCACAAAGCGCTCACCACACCAAAGCGGAGAAAAACCACTGTCGCCTTTAGTCTCTGCTTTTGCACGTAATGCCGTCATCGCAATCGATGCATATGGAAAGGGCGGCGCTTGCTCTGGCATCGCCCCTAACTCTTGCATCACTCTGTTGCGTATTCCTCGTGCTGGGCGACCAGAGAATAAGGTTGTCAATTCTGTTGAGTCTGGCTTAGCCGTTTTTAATACTTCACGATGTAAAGCACTTGTTGTCGCTTCTTCGCAAAGTAAATAAGCGCTCCCCACCTGCACAGCAGATACACCTAATGCTTGGTACTGAGCTACATCTTCAGCTGAGCAAATTCCACCTGCTGCAATAACCGGTATTTCAAGCTCTACACATTCTCGCACTAATTGCGCTGTGGTTGGTTGCAGCGATAAATCCATCGATAAAAAATGACCTCGGTGACCACCAGCTTCAATCCCTTGTGCAATAACCGCATCGGCACCATTTGCTTGTAACCAGCGCGCTTCGTCAAGCGTTGTGGCTGATGAAAGAACACCCCCGCCCCACGCTTTAATCTGAGAAACAATCTCTTTACTGGGCAGACCGAAGTGAAAACTCACAACAGCGGGCTTATAAGGCGCGATAATATCGATCACTTGTTGATTAACTGGCTGGCGTGAAGCGTTACGGGTAAATTGTGAGGCATCGACAGCAAACTCATCAAAATAAGGCTCAAGCACATTATGCCAAGCAGTTTGCTGAGCCAGTGTATAGTCAGGTGTTTGATGGCAAAAGAAATTAAGGTTGTACGGCTTATCAGTATGCTGACTAATGTAATCAAGCTCTGAGGCAAGCTGCTCAGCCGAGAGCATAGCGCAAGGCAACGAACCAAGCCCCCCAGCTTCACACACAGCCACTGTCAGTTTGGCGTTTTGCACACCCGCCATTGGCGCTTGAATAATCGCAAGCTCGGTATTTAACACAGAATTTGTCATTACGTATTCCTTGTAAGTTTTGCAGCCTGTTGCAGTTTTTACAGAAAAAAAGTGTCTAGCCAAGTTCAAATTAAATAAAATAGAATTAAATCAGATAGCTAGAGCAGCGAAAAATAGGTATTAGCCTTGCAAACCTTTTCCTACAATTTTGTAAGGAGATAATGATGACTGATACTGTTACTACAATCAATCCAGCCAATGAGCAAACCTTAAATACGTATAATTTATTATCATTGCAACAAGCACAGAGTGAAGTTGACCAATGTCATCAAGCTTTTTTAAAGTGGCGCACAACATCCCATGAACAGCGCGCTAAATTACTCAGTCAACTTGCACAAGTGATTGAGTCTAATCAACAAGAATTAGCGCAATTGATGACCGATGAAATGGGCAAGTTATATCAACAAGGTCTACAAGAAGTTGAATTATGCGCTGCAATTTGTCGCTATACCGCAGAACAAGGGCCAAAAGTGCTTGCTGATGAAAGCCGTGATATGCAAGACGGCCGTGCAATTATTAGCTACCAACCAATCGGTGTCGTTTTAGGTATCCAACCTTGGAACTTCCCGCTTTATCAAGTCATTCGCTACGCTTGCGCGAATATCATGGCGGGCAATACTACAGTGCTAAAACATGCTGGTAATGTATTTGGCATGGCTGAAAAAATTGAGCAGTTATTTACTCAAGCAGGCTTTGATGACTATTGCTTTAAAAACTTACTGATTGACGGAAAAACCGCAAGCAAACTGATTGAGCACTCAGCTATTCGAGGTGTGACATTTACTGGTAGCGACGAAACAGGCAAAAAAGTTGCTGAGCTTGCAGGTAAACAGGTTAAGAAAACGGTACTTGAGCTTGGCAGTAACGATGCCTATGTTGTACTTGATGATGCTGACTTAAATACGGCGATTACCGCATGTACACAAGGGCGTTTGATCAATAACGGGCAAACCTGTGTTGCCGCAAAACGCTTTATTGTGGTTGATGCTTTATACGATGATTTTAAAGCCTTAATTAAAGATCAATTTGAACAAGTTGTTCTTGGTGACCCGAATGATGAAAAAACCACGCTCGGTCCAATGGCCCGTAAAGATTTGCGCGATAAACTTCATCAGCAAGTGACTGATTCAGTCAATGCAGGTGCGAGCATTGTTACTGGCGGTAAAGTTGCTGAGCACACAGGCTTTTATTACACCCCGACTCTGCTTGAAAACATTAAACCGGGCATGCCCGCCTATGATGATGAATTATTTGGCCCTGTAGCATCGCTTATCAGGGCAAAAGATAATGATGAGGCAATGCAAATTGCTAATGACTCTCGCTATGGTCTTGGTGGCGGTATTTTCTCAAAAGACGAACAAGCAGCTATAGAGCTTGCAAAGCATCATTTTGATACCGGTATGGTGAATATTAATGGTTATGGCCTTGCGCAACCGAACTTACCATTTGGTGGTGTAAAAGACAGTGGCTATGGCCGTGAACACGGCGGCTTTGGGCTACGTGAATTTGTTAATATCAAAACCATTATGGTCAACGACTAACCACAAAAAAAGGGCTCATTAGAGCCCTTTCTTATATCTAATTGTCCGCCCTGAATAAGGTTATCACTTGTTAAACATTGGCACTTGCTGCTTAGACGCTGCTGGCATTTTTAACTCATCCACTGCTTTTTCTTTATCAATCTGCTCTTGTTGTTTTTGATTGTCAGAATCGGGGTTATAAACAAGTTCAGTAAGTAGTGCAAAATGATCTGAGCCATATTTTGCCAAACGCTCAATACGCTTAACGCTAAACTCATTACTATGAAAAAGGTGATCAAGCGGCCAGCGCATAAAGAAATAACTGGCATGAAACGTATTAAAAAAGCCGCGACCTTTGCGTGGGTCTAACAAACCACTAATACGCATAAACAAGCGGGTACTCCGCGACCAAGCAACATCATTTAGATCACCGGCAACAATACAAGGTCGCTGTCTGTTTTTAAGTGCTTTAGCTAAAATTATCAGCTCAGTATCACGCGGTCGTGAGCTGTCTTCTTCTGTGGGGCTCGGGGGAGCAGGATGAATAAAGTGCCCTTGTACTTCTACGCCATCTGCATCTTCAAACAAAATATGAATTGAGGGGATGTCGCTTTCTATAAGCTCACAAACTTGCTGTTGTTTAATTTTAAACTTGCTGTACAAGTGCATGCCATAACGATTATCTTTTGGGCAGTAGACACGATATGGGTACTCTTGTTCTAAACTGCTCAGTTTATTTTGCCAAGTTTGATCAGACTCTAACGTAATGAGGAAATCAGGTTGGTGCGTTTTGACTAAGCCAATTAGTTTGGCATATTCGGTGTTCGACATCAGTACATTTGCCGACATAATACGAATACTGTGCTTATCGCTTTTATTGCTTGAGGCAACTTCCTTATTAGCTAGTCTTGTGTAAGGATAAATCCAGCCAACTTGTAAAAGCAGCACGATGATACTCGCCAGAGCACAACCAATATAAAGCATTGATCCCGTACGACTGATTAAATAGCTTGCAGCAATTAAACTCGCACAAGCAAGGTAAACCACTTGCAAGCGTACAAAGTCACAACTGCGAATTAAATAATGTTGGGAATATGAAAATGGCAAGATTGAGACCACTAGCAGCATGGCCAATAGTGAACTCAATCCATAAGTCATGATCGATTCAAGCAAAATTAGCGACTCAAAATAGAAATAATTTCTCGGGTATCTTCCACTAAACGCACGACAGTATCGTCTACTTGAATTGAAATTAGACCATCTCTGTCTCGTGATTTAATCACTTTACCGCGGCGGTAAATATCACGGTCAAGAATATCGCCTTTGCGTAATTTCTTCTGCCAACCGGGTGGTAAATCACCACCATTATCAAGTTTCTTTTCAAGGCCAGGTGGCAGACTTTTACCTTTGTCCTTATCCTTGTCTTTTGCAAGTGCGCCAGCCGTCACTAGGCTTAAACCAATCACTGCAACTGTTAACAATGCTTTCATACGAGTGCTCCTTTTGTTAGTCCTAGTTAAGCGTAGCAAGTTTTTCTGAACTGGGTATGAAACAGCTAAAAAAAGCCGCTAAGCGGCTTTTGACAGGATTAACGATGGCGAGTAACGATTGATAAAATCTCTCGCGTATCGTGTACTAGATGAATAAGGCGGTCGTCGATTTCGATGGCAATAATACCGTTTCGGTCGCGACGTTTAATCACTCGCCCATGACGATATATATCACGATCAAGAATATCACCATGATGATAACGCTTATACCAACCTGGTGGTAAGCCACCACCATGTCCTACTTTTTTGTATAAACCAGGTGGTAAATCACGGTAGCTGTAACGGTCGTATCTATCGTAACGATCATATCTGTCATGATGGTGATGTTTATGGTGTTTTTTATGCTTTTTATGCTTTTTACGTTCGTGCTTATGTTCGTATCTATCATGGTCACGATCATGTTTCGCGTTTGCTTCCATAGGTATCAAACTCAAACCTAAAACGGCAACTGAGATAGTAAGTAATTTATTCATAATAGAGACCCTCAACGTTTGCTCTTGGTAAAAAGCCTAACGTTTTAGCCTGAATCATAGATGAAGGGTTACAATTTAAAAACGTAACTATTTACATATCAATACATTAGAAAGCTAATCTTTACATTTCTTTAAACTACTTTGGCACTATTTACGAAAAACCGAGTCTGAGTTACAGTTCCGTTTGGGGCGTCTGTCGTTATATTTGCAACATAAACAAACGCTTCCTCACTACATAATAAGGATAATTTATGAATGTACTAAAATGGTGTTTGGTCATTAGCATTACTGCACTAACGGGTTGTAGTGCCATGATGAGCCAATATGGCAATCAAAAAACGCAATCAAGTTCATTGGTTGAGTACCTTTACCCAGACCAGCAAGACAGAGCGGCACACCAAGCAACGATCCCAACTTTAAACTTACCTGCTACTGTTGGGATTGCCTTTATTCCTAACAAGTACAATGATGGCTTACACCACGGTGACGAAGTGGCACTGCTGAACAAAGTTAAAAAGCAGTTTATGCAATATGACTATATTGACCGCATTGAAGTGATCCCAAGTACTTATTTAAAAGGCGGCGAAGGATTTACCGCATTAGAGCAAGTATCACGATTATATGATGTGGATATTATGGCCCTTGTTTCGTACGACCAAGTGTCGCAAAGCTTAGAAAATAACGCCGCTTTTTTATATCTAACGATTGTTGGTTTATATGTGATTCCGGGCAATGAAAACTCAGTACAAACCTTTGTAGATACCGCCGTATTTGATGTAAAAAGCCGAAAAATGCTGTTTCGCGCTCCAGGTATACATAAAGCAGAGCAACGCAGCACAGCGATTGGCATCGATGAAGTCGCTAAAGAGCAATCGCTGGCAAGCTTTAATGGCGCTGTTGATGACATGATCACAAATCTAGATACTGAATTGGCGCAATTTAAAACCCGCGTTAAAGAAGAAAAAGTAGCTAATGTCACGCACAGAAACGGCAGTAGCGGCAGTAGCTTGTTCTGGTTAGTTGCAGCACTGGCTGGTTTTGCCGTACATCGCCGTAGCGCATAACAGACAAAGTTATTAATCGCGAAAGCTTTTACCCATCCTAAAAAGCAGTTACCCTTTGGTTTTTGTTGTACCTAACCAAAGGGTTTTCATGAAGTTGTCGATACTCTCAGTGCTTGTGAGCACCTCATTGTTTAACCATCAAGCTTTCGCTAATAATGAGCTAGAACATATTACAACGACCGCCTCGCGCAGCGAAGTGTTGGCAGATCCTTTGCCTGTTGTGGTCAGCAGTATTTCACAAAAGCAACTGGCGCTTATCGCTCCTACTCATATTGAACAAGCCCTTAAGCAAGTGGCCGGTGCTAATCTTCAACACGGTAATGGCCAGGAGTATTTACCCGCTTTACGTTCACCTGTACTTTCTGGCGCAGGTGCATGCGGAGGCTTACTTACTGCTGAAGATGGTATTCCACTTCGCGCAGCTGGTTTTTGCAACATCAATGAGTTATTCGAAGCCCACACTGAAATGGCTGAACGTATCGAAGTACTGAAAGGCCCGGGCTCTGCTCTTTACGGTTCAAACGCAGTCCATGGTGTAGTCAACGTGATCACGCCAGATACAACCTATGACCACAACCAACTTGGTTTTGATTACGGCTCGTTTGGCTACACTCGCTACAAACTTGGTACGGGCCGTGACTTTGGCCAGCAAGGTTTAGGCATTAATGCCACGATCACCCGAGATACGGGTTATCGTGATGACGAAAGTGTTGATCAAGAAAAGCTATCACTGCGTCACCGTTTTGATGGCGAAAAACTAAGTGTAAATACAGGCCTGACTTACACCCATTTAGATCAACAAACGGCTGGTTACATCGAAGGCTTTGAAAGCTATAAGGATGAGCAAATAGCTCAGTCTAATTTTGATCCTGATGCATTTCGTAAAGCTCGCTCTTTGCGTGTTTGGTCCAAGCTAAATTGGACACAAGATGAGGCTAACAGCTTTACCCTAACGCCTTATATCCGCGATCAAAACATGACCTTCTTTAAGCATTTTTTACCGGGTACTCCCCTTGAAGAAAATGCTCAGCAAGGTGTTGGCCTTCAATCAAGCTGGCAGCATAAGTTAACAGGCTCTAGCCTCTTAACAGTTGGCTTTGATGGTGAGCTTACGGATGCTGATTTTTTACAATATCAGTATAGCCCAACTCAAGGCTCAGCGTTTTTAGTTGCCACCGTGCCTCAAGGAAAACATTACGACTATCAAGTAACTAGCACCCTATTAGCACCATTTGTGAATCTTGATTGGCAACTTGATGAGTTACTCATCAGCCTTGGTGGTCGATACGAGCGTATGCGTTATGACTACGACAACCATATGTTGGCTGGTCGCACAAAAGAAGATGGTACAGCATGCGCAATGGGCGGATGCCGCTATTCTCGACCAGAAAGCGGCGAAAATCGCTTTACTAACTTTTCACCTAAGCTTGGTTTAAGCTATCAATATGCTGATAACCAGTTTATCTACGCCAATGCTTCAGAAGGTTATCGAGCACCGCAAGCGGCAGAGCTTTATCAGTTACAACGCGAACAAAATGTCGCAGATCTGAAATCTGAAACAGCTAAAAACCTCGAGCTAGGTTTAAAAGGTCAACAAGCACAACTGCATTATGTAGTTAGCATTTATGCAATGAATAAAAAGAACACGATTTTCCGCGACAGTGATTTTTATTACGTCAATGATGGCCAAACCCAGCATCGTGGTATTGAGCTTGAGTTAGCCTATGCCATTACGCCAAGCTTATCGATGCAGTTAGCCGCGAGCCACGCCAAGCATACATACAGTTATGACCAATTACTCAGCGGGGTTAATATCAATGGTAATCTCATTGATACTGCACCGCGTAACATCGCTAACTTACAACTACTTTGGCAAGCAAACGACATCACGCGTGTTGGGCTTGAGCTACATACCACCAGCAGCTACTTTACTGATCCTGAAAACCAGCATAGCTACGAAGGTCACTCATTAGTAAACTTAAGAGCGGCGTGGCAGCTATCAGCTAACTTTACTGTGACTGCACGTATAAACAATTTAACCGACGAACGTTATGCAGAGCGCGCTGACTACACAACATTTAGTGGCGATCGCTACTTTCCGGGTAGACCGCGCAACGCCATGTTATCAGCAAGTTATCAGTTTTAAATAACCGCATTATTTGGTGAGCTATCTCATAGTTCACCCACGCTGTTTAGTGTTTTGGTATGATAAATGTACCTATTACTATAGTTCCTAAACAGCGTGTCATCTTCTCAAAATCTAATTCGTAACCTTCTTTTAGTGCTGGGCATTTTTCTTATTGCAGCCAGTTTGCGAGCCCCTATCACTGGTATTGCTCCAGTACTTGAACAGATCATTGATCAATTTAAGTTAAATGCATCACAAGCAGGCATGTTGACGACTTTACCTTTAATTGCATTTGCTATTGCTTCACCTATGGCAGCAAGCCTTGCTAAAAAATGTGGCCTTGAAGTATCACTTTTCATTGCCCTTGTATTAATAGGCATAGGGGTTGTCTCTCGTGTTATTGATTCTGCCACCGTATTATTTATTGGCACTGCAGTGATTGGTGTCGGTATCGCGATTGGTAATGTGTTATTGCCAAGCCTGATAAAACGAGACTTTCCACACAAAGTGGCAGTAATGACGTCTAGTTATGTTTTGGCAATGGGCATATTTGGTGGCAGCTATTCAGCACTCATCATTCCGCTGGCTGAGTATAAAGACCTTGGTTGGCAATTGGCGCTTGCCAGTTATGCCTTATTGGTTGTGCTGGCTATTGTGGTGTGGTTACCACAACTTAAGCAACATACCATGCCAAAACAGGCACATGTGTCGAACAATACACAAAGCAAAATTTGGCACTCTGCACTTGCTTGGCAAATCACCTTATTGCTCGGCTTTAACTCGTTTTTCACTTATATCATGCTAGGTTGGCTACCCAGCATTTTAATAGAAGGCGGCCACAGTGCGCAGCACGCGGGTGCTTTGCAAGGCGCCTTTCAAGTAGCCTCAGCGCTACCAGGTATTGTGCTTATTCCACTACTTGCCAAATTAAAAGATCAACGCATCTTAACCCTAAGCTTGGCATTACTTGGCGCGCTTTGTTCTGTTGGATTATTAGTTGCGCCTAGCTTTGCGATGCTTTGGTCAGTCACCTTAGGTTTTTGCTCAGGTGCCTGTTTTATATTGGGCTTATCATTTGTAAGCCTGCGCACTCATGACTCAATGCAAGCTGCAGCGTTATCGGGTATGGCACAATGTATCGGGTATTTATTGGCTGCAACAGGCCCTATTATTGCGGGCGCCTTACATAGTTATTTTAATAACTGGGCAGGAGCACTTTGGCTGTGTATTGCATCTAGCCTGTTGTGTGCTTTATTTGGTTACTTAAGCGGCCGAAATATCACTATCGACCAACAAGAGAAATAAAACCGCAGCTACTTAGGTGCGGTTTCAAAGGCACTCATATTACTTAGGTTATCTAGCCAAGGTTTATATGAGCGATACCAAATATGCGCTTTTGGAATAAGCTCATCAGCTTGCTCTACGGCGCCAATACGTAAGCCATAAATACGCTCGCCAGCTCCTACAGAAGTCGCGTACAAGGCTGTACCACAGTTACCACAAAACCCTTGCGCACGCTGATTACCACTCTCGGCAATTTTTATATATTCTTTTGGCTCAGCACCTGTAAAAGTAACCCCATCAGGCACAGACACAACAACAGTACGAAATGGCGCACCCGAGATAATTTGACAGTCAGTGCAGTGACAGTTAATCACTTTATTTTCATCCACTTCTGCGTGATAAGTTACCTCACCACAATGACAACGACCAGTGACCTTCATATTAAACTCCTTGTTGAGATGATTGCCCTTTTACAGGGTAATGATTAGCCTGTTTTAAGCTTTGTAAGTCATTAAAACGTACCCCGTGCTGGGCCATAATAGGACGTATTTTTTTGCTGATCAATTGTCTAATGTAAAAGGGCTGATTCGGCACAAAATGATGGATTGTATGGGTTCGGCCAAAATCAAAACAAAATAGCTGAAACGGTAAAAACCAGCGGCTGGTGATCACATGCGTTTGCTCAAGCAAGTTATTTACACCGCCATAATAATGCATTGAAGATGTCACTAAGTTAAGAGAACTAGAACGAATAATATTAGGCACGATAAGTACCACCATTAAAAACTCTGCCATCGCCAATAACTCAGCTCCCCAATCTGGCAATGTAAATGGCTGCAAAAACTGCACAGCGTAATAAGCAATTACCCCATAAAGAATCGCAAAATATGCGGTTGCAATCGGAAAGCCCGCACTAAATACCCGTAAAAACTTAAAACCGCTAATTTCTTTACTAAATCGCTTGGTATTAACTAGCAAACCTAGCAAGCCATCAGTGATGACCAAGGCTCTCAAAAATGGCGATTTAATGCCATTGCCCACCAAACGCTCTTCTAAGTCTTGCGACGTGCCAGATACTTTATGGTGATGTAAATGAATCTTTCTGCGATACCAAGGATTAACCGTATTTGGCCGCATAAGCCACACGGTTAACATCATAAAGTTATGTATAAAAGGACGATTACTAAAGTACTGCTTGTGGATAAGGTCATGCTCAAGCTCATGCGATACCGAGGTAATAAAGGCAACCAGAATGATACACAGCCACGAGGGAATAACCGCTAAGTAATAAAGTGTTGCAACACCGATTAGTGAGCACAACGACACCAGCAGAATAAACATCGCAAGTGTATTTTGCTGGTTGAGTATAGGGAAACGCGCTCTAAGCGACTGCTCTTCGGCCTTAATGGCTGTAACAATCGCCTTTATGTTTTGCTTTGCGGTTAATTCTGACATCACAAGCTTTGCTAACTGTTTGATGTCAAAATCATACAGTAATTACCTACTGCTCTCGAGAAAATTGCGTTAAAAATGGAATTACATCATTTGCTGGCAATGGTTTAGAAAAGTAATAGCCTTGTATATAGTCACAACCGGCTTCGGTTAGCACAGCCAATTGCTCGCGCTCTTCAACCCCTTCAGCAACGACTTTAATACCCAAAACACGACTCATTTGGATAATCGATTTAACCAGCGCTTCGTCGCCTAAATCAACATGTACTTCATCAATAAATGACTTATCAAGTTTAAGTACATCAACCGGAAAACGACGCAAGTAGCTAAGAGACGAATAACCCGTACCAAAATCATCTAGCGAAATTAAACACCCAGCTTGCTTCAACTGCGTAAGCACGTCTAGGTGGTTGGTATTTTCTGGCGCTAAAACACTCTCGGTTAATTCAAATGAAATTTGCGATGGCTTAACCCCTTGGCTTTTAATGGTTTCAAGCCATGCATTACGCTCTGGATTAAACTCAGTAAACTCAAATAAAGAACGGTTTACGTTAAAAACAAAGTTTTCATATCCTTGTGCTTCTAACGCTTTTATTTGCTGACAGGTTTTAATCAACACAAGCTCACCGAGAGGAATAATCACCCGCGACTCTTCTGCAAGCGGAATAAACTCGGCAGGTGATACCCATTGTCCTTGGTTGTTCCAACGCACTAAACTTTCGAATTTAGCGACCGTGTTATTTTCAATATCAATAATAGGTTGAAAATACACTTCAATATCGTTGTTCTTCACGGCTTGTGTAAGCTGCTCAACCAGTAAGTTGTGCTTTTTAACCTTGTTATCCATCTCTTTGCAGAAAAACAGATATTCATCGCCTGTTTGTTTTGCATTTAAGGTGGCAAGCTCAGCTTGGCGAACTAAGCGACGGGCTATTTTTTCGATTTTTTCTTGTGAAGTCGCCGTTCCAGCTTGCTCAAATTGACTAATGCCCAGCGTAACTGAAACCTGCTGACTAATGCCGCCAATAGATACAGGCTCAACAAGTAACGCGGTAATTTGCTTGCAAACATGCTCAAGTTCACTGACATGCTGATAAGTTTGTAAGATAGCAAAACTATCACCATCGATACGCGAAAAAGCAGATTCTTTGAAGCTACCGTCGAGGCGTTCTGCAAGCTCACATAAAACCTTATCACCAAAGGTTAAGCCATAAACGGTATTGATATCTTGAAACTTATCAACATCAAAGTAGATCACGGCTAGGTTAGTATTTGCATCGTCTTGGTACGACAAAGACGATATTAGCTTGCACAAATACTCTTTAAAGTAAAAACGGTTAGTTAAGCCGGTAAGTTGGTCGTGGTTTGCGTGAAAATAAATTTTCTCCTCGGCTTCTTTTTTCTCGGTGATATCCAAAATAAACGCCACATAGCAATCTTCACCATTATTTTGCATTTTGGTTATCGATAAAAACTGCGTGTACAACTTACCTTGTTTGGTTTTATTGGTGATTTCACCAGACCACTTTCCCTCAGTATTAATTTGGTGCCACATTGCTTTATAAAAATGCGGGTCATACTTGTTTGAGCTTAAAATTTTTGGATTTTGCCCTAAGACTTCATCCAACGAATAACCCGTCATTTTAGTAAATGCGGTATTCGCGTAGGTAATATGTACATTGTGGTCGCAAATAAAAATCGCTTCGTGACTTTGCTCAATCAGTTGGTTTGAGAAATCTAATTTAGCAATAAAACGGTCTTTTTCGATTTCACGCTGGATAAGGCCAGTAAAGAGCGAAAAGAACGATTCAATCTGTAGTGCATCGCCTATTTCATGCTGAAATAGCGCGACAAGGATAGTATCGGTTTTGCCCGAAATACTTTGTAGTGGAACACCCACATAGGCTTCGATGCCCATATCGACAAGTAGCTGATCATGTGGGAATAGCTGCTGAACACCCGAGCTGTAACTTGAAATACAGCCACAACTAACATCATTACATGGCGTACTACGAATATCGTAGCTGATATTTTCAATGATTTCGTCATGCGCAGCCAAAGCGATGGTCGTCGCATGTTGAGTTAACTCATCAACTTGAGCTAAAAAAACATGAGAAGCACCAAGCACTTCTGATAAAGACAGGCATATTGCATTATAAAAGTTCTCACTTTTAAGATTTGAAATACTTTCAACAATACGCTTTAAGTCGTATGTACCCACGCTAAGCTACCTTACCCGATAATGTGCACTAAGTGATTGACTTCACTTATTCTTAAGGCCACAAATTGTATTATAAGATGTATTCAAACACCATCGTACTCCAGTCTTAAACGGTTAATTTTCAAACAAATAAGCACACATTTTTCGTGGTTATTTGTAGATTAAGCATAGTTTGAACTTGACCGCTTAGAAATAGAACAAAAGTTGCTTTAATAGAGCCTGAATTGGTACTTAGATTTGAGTTATAGGTGTTAGGCTCTGGGTGCTAGGTGCTAGGTGCTAGGTGCTAGGTGCTAGGTGCTAGGCAAAATGTACCCGTAGGAATGGCTTTAGCCATGAATTATGTTTTTCAGCATTGCTGGTTCGGTTTTCTTGGTTCGGCAGTAAACTACCTCCTACAATGCTTTTACGAATTGAATTGCTGAGGATGGTTTCAAAAAACAATAACCGCACCGTTCGGCTAAAAACTGACAGCTGATGGCTGAACTTTTAATTAACTCTAAATATAGAATTGAGTTGTAGGCTTTAGGCGCTAGGCTAAATGCACCCGTAGGAATGGCTTTAGCCATGAATTATATTTTTCAGCATTGCTGGTTCGGCAGTAAACTACCTCGTACAATGCTTTTACGAATTAAATTGCTAAGGGTGGCTTCAAAACCCAACAACCGCACCGCTCTAGCTAAAAAACTGACAGCTGATGGCTGATGGCTGGGGTTTTTCAGGCATAAAAAAAACCCAGCAAATCTGCTGGGGTCATAAAAGTGGTACCAGTAGGCGGACTTTTACTTATTCCAGTGCCACGCCCTGCGTGGCGCTCAAGTCCGCTAACTACTTTTTTCAGGCATAAAAAAACCCTAACCAATTGGCTAGGGTTCAAAAGTGGTACCAGTAGGCGGACTTGAACCGCCACGCCCGAAGGCAACGGATTTTGAATCCGTCATGTCTACCAATTCCATCATACTGGCTTCATTTTTCTTTAACCTTCTAAACACGAGAAGATAAAGAAAAACCACTTTAGAGCAAGAGCTTTTTTAATTGCTTTTGTCTCTATGCCAAGCATTATACAAAGAATGGGTAAGGCGGCAAGCGTTTTGTGCGGCGCCAGTGCTCAACCGCACAATAATTAAACAAGTTGTTAACTTTAGAGTTTTGGCATCATTCGCGAAACAATCGCCTGACAATCGATATCATGACTCAGGCAGCCGTACTGACTAAACCCTGCACCACTTAAACGACTTTTTACAAACGCATCGGCAATAAGTGACTCGCCAAATTGTAATAGTGTTGCTGCTTGCCAAAGTAGCGCGAGCTTCTCAATTATGCGCCGAGCATGCATTTCGAGGTTTGCAGTATCTGTGAGCACCTCTTTTAGTTCATCGAGTTTTATCGCAAAATCAGGGTGCAAACTGCGCGCTTTTTCAAGCTCATTAATAAGCACCTCAAGTGATTCTGGTTCACGGCTAAACACGCGTAAAAGATCAAGGCATTGCACATTACCAGAGCCTTCCCAGATAGAGTTTACCGGTGCTTCTTTATAAAGTCGGCTGGTAATGTTGTCTTGAACATAACCCACACCACCAATACATTCCATAGCCTCATAAGTGTGCTGCACTGCCCGCTTACAGATCCAATACTTACCGATTGCTGTGGCACTGCGTATTAATGCCACCTCATTACTATTATCTTGTTTATCAAGGGCATGGGCAATACGCATTGAAATGGCGAGTGCAGCTTCGGCCTCGATAGCTAAATCAGCCAATACATTGAGCATGAGCGGCTGTTGATGCAAGTTTTTACCAAATACACTGCGCCCAGATGTATGCCAAATTGCTTCTTTTATTGCTTGTAACATCAGCGAGCTTGAACCCAACATGCAGTCATAACGGGTTAAAGCAACCATTTGAATAATAGTGGCAATGCCTCGCCCCGGCTCACCGAGTAACCAACCATGTGCACCTCTAAATTCAATTTCAGAACTCGCATTTGATTGATTCCCCAATTTACTTTTTAAGCGCTGAATATACATGGCATTTTTCTCGCCAGATTCGAGCCAGCGCGGCACTAAAAAGCAAGATAACTGCTTGTCATCGGTATTAGCGAGTACCAAAAAGGCGTCGCTCATAGGCGCTGAGCAAAACCATTTGTGGCCGGTTAAAGCATATAATTGCCCTGCACCACTTTCATTGATGGCGTCTGCTTTGGTGGTGTTCGCCCGAACATCAGAGCCGCCTTGTTTTTCGGTCATCGCCATACCTATGGTGACACCTTTTTTCTCGGTCCAAGGCTTATTATCTGAATCGTAATGATTTGCCAGTATTTTAGGTAGCCACATAGCCGCTACATTTTCTTGACTCGCAATGGCAGGCACACTGGCAAAGGTCATGGTTAATGGGCAGCCGGAGCCCGGATCAGCATGATTGTGCAGCACCGCCATAACGGCTCTTACAACATGGCTACCGGCTTTTTGTTGCTGCCAAGGCAATGCGCAGTGCCCTTGCTCTATAGCGTGCTGCATTAGCTGATGGTAACTTGGGTGATAATCAACTTGGTCTATGCGTTCGCCAAATCGGCTGTGAGTGGTTAATTCGGGTAAGTGTTTGTTTGCTAAGAACCCAGCTTGCAGTAATACTCCTCCCACTTGCTCCCCAAACGCCGTTAAATGCGTAGTTCCCCATTGCCCTGCAAAACGATTTTGCCAATATTGAAGTACCGTGTCGGCCTCATAGGCATTGTAGTTTTCAAGTGGTTTGGGTTGATTAAATACCTGATGAGTTTCGCTTTGAGAAACGGCCATAACTGTGTGCTCATTTTTTATTATTTTCTCAACTATAGCAGGTCAGACCTGTTTGTCGACTTGCTAAACAGCCGTTAAGTATTTCTTGTTTGCGAAGGACTTTGCTAAACTACTGCGCAATTTAATTGGACGAGATTGTTTATGTCAGCTGAGTTTCCACGTGCCGGTTTCTGGCGCCGCTTTGCCTCTTTAATCTACGATACCTTGGTTATCATTGCCTTTGCGATGCTGACAACCGTACTGTATTTGTTAGCTGTTCAAGGGCTAATTTCTTTAGACTTACTAAGTATTGGTGACGCTGAAGATGTATCTGCTTTCATTCAAAATTCACCATTATTGTATGGCATTCGTAGTGTGTTATTGGTGATAGTGAGTGTTAGTTTCTTTAGCTATTTTTGGGCTAAGAGCGGCCAAACTATTGGTATGCGTGCATGGCGTTTAAAGGTGCAAACTCTCGATGGTCATTTAATTAGCTGGCATCAAGGCGCTCTTAGAGCCATTACTGCACTATTAGGTTTAGGTAACTTAGTGGTGTTGGTCGATTTTAAAAATAAGCGTGCCTTGCAAGATTACATCGCAAAAACTGAAGTGATCACCCTCACCAAAGAAGAAAATAAACGTATTTATCGCTCACTTGATTAAGTGATTAAGCAACACATCAAGCACAAAAAAGCGTGGCTCAACCCACGCTTTTTTTATGCTTTTTAAACGAGCATTACACTCGTTTATTCAATAGATAAGTCGCAAAACCAATAAACAGTAGGCTTGGTAATACGGCACCAACCACAGCTGGAATTTGGTAAACCATCACCACAGGACCAAATATCTCATTGGTTAAGTGGAAAGTAATACCGGTTATAACACCCATGATGATACGTGCGCCCATGGTTACTGTGCGAAGCGGGCCGAATATAAACGATAAAGCAACTAACAACATAACGGCGATAGATACAGGCTGCATGATCTTACGCCATAGCGCTAGCTCATAAGTGCTGGTGTCTTGCTCATTTTGCTGCAAATAACCTAAATATGACCAAAGCCCAGTAAATGACAGCGCTTCGGGCTTAACCGACACCACTCCTAATTTTTCGGCGGTCAGTTGCGAGTCGTAAAACTCTTCTTTATGCTGCTCAGTATTGATCTGCTCTGGCGTGATCATTACTTTATTTACATCACGAAGTAACCAACCATCTTTACGGTTTATTGCCTCTTCTGCCTTGGTAATTTGAGTAAGTTGTAACGATTTATCAAAGTGATACATATGCACGCCACGTAAAGTGCCTTGCTGATCGACATCTTCAATATTAATGAAGTTGCTACCATCTTTCGCCCACACACCTTGCTTAGCATTAAATACATCACCACCATAAATCGCTTGGTTACGTATTTCTTTTGCTTTGAGCTGTGCTTCTGGGGCACCCCATTCACCTAGCGCCATCATACAAATCGCCATAAACATCGCGGTTTTCATGACTGATGCAATAATTTGCAGGCGTGACATACCCGCCGCTTGCATAACGACTAGCTCACTGTTTGAGGCCAATGCACCTAAACCTGTTAAGCCACCAATCAAGGCAGCCATTGGGAAAAAGATAACTAAATCACCCGGCATGCTATACAGGGTGTAAATCAGCGCAGTTGCAATATCATAGCTACCACGGCCAACTGATTTTAACTGCTCAATAAACTTAATGAGGGTACTAATACCTACCAGCACCATTAATGCAAAACCGGTGGTTTGAATTATGCTGCGACCTAAATACCAGTCGAGTGTTTTCATCATGCGCTTAACTCCCGCTTAGTCACAACTGCCTTTAACCATGCGCCGAGCGGACGACCTTTAATAATCAAGAAACCACCAATAAACAAGGCTGATAAATGGATCCACCACAAACCAATTGAAGGCGGAATTTTACCATCTTCAACAGCAAACTTAGCTGCATTCAATAAAATGAAGTACCCTAAATACAAGCTGATTGCAGGCACTAATTTAGCGAATTTACCTTGGCGCGGATTCACCACACTCAAAGGCACTGCGAGTAAAGTTAATAATGGAATTGAAAGCGGAATAGCTAAACGCCACTGCCACTGCGCAATTGCTTCAGAGGTTTTCATTTTGAATAAATCAAGTGTTGGAATAGCTTCTAACTTACGACGCTGGTGCTCAATTTCTTGATCTTGAATTTGTACACTGTAACCATCGAACTCTGTTAGGTTTAACGCAGCAGACTCGCCATCTGTTTCGTAGCGCTTACCGTCATTAAGAACAAGTTGCTGCTCACCGTTATCTTGCTCAATCACCACACCACGCTCTGCATATACTAAACGGGCTAAGTCACCTTTTTCACGGTCAGGAAGCTGTGCAACAAATACCTTGTGAAGCTCTTTACCGCTATTTTCGATGTTGTGAATAAAAACCACCGCTTTTTCGTTTCCAGTTTGCTGAAAACGCCCAGCACGAAGTGCCGATAAGCCAGCATCGGCTTTCGCTTGTTCTTTTAATTGATATTCTTGCTCACTGGCCCATGGCGCAACATAAAGAGTAAGCGCACCGGCTAAAATAGCCATCGCAGTACTTGAGATAAGCGTGACACGAACCACATACCACTCACTGACACCACAGGCTTTGAAAACAGTCATTTCGCTGTCTGCATAAATGCGACTGTATGCCAAAATAATCCCTAAGAAGATACTCAAAGGTAAGATAAGTGAAGCAAGTTGAGGAAGTTTTAGTGCAATCATCGAGAGCACAAGTTTAGCTGGAAGACCCCCTTCAGAGGCGTCTCCTAAAATAACAACAAACTTTTGAGACACAAAAATAGTCATCAAAGTTAAAAATACGGCGACCTGCGACTTGAAGACTTCAGTGGTCAAATAACGAAAAATTAGCAATGCTCGCCCCTGTTAAACATCGAGTTTCACTGGAATAGTAAGGAATTTTGAGTAAACTAGTTATTTTACTCACTTTATTATATGCCATCAAAGTTAAATATCATACCTAGCAAGAACATATAATCTTGCATAAATGGTGCAGATGGCGTCTATTATGTGATATTGATATTCACATTAAGATAAAGTTCAAAAACACATAAATAGAGTCATAGTTTATGTACTAAGATTAGTGCTATTAAACTAAAAAATGTAAGAAAGGACTCGAAAAAGAATTTCTTACCCTTATAAACTAAGGTTATACGACTCAATATCAGGAGTAACAATGGAATTTAGCGTAAAAAGTGGTAGTCCAGAAAAGCAACGTAGCGCATGTATTGTAGTAGGCGTTTATGAGCCACGTCGTTTATCCCCCATTGGTGAACAATTAGATAAAATCAGTGACGGTTATATCTCAAACTTACTGCGTCGCGGTGACCTTGAAGGTAAACCAGGCCAAGTATTGCTATTGCATCATGTACCTAATGTACTGAGCGAGCGTGTACTACTAGTAGGTTGTGGTAAAGAGCGTGAGCTTGATGACAAACAATATAAACAAATCATCTCAAAAACGATTAACACGCTAAACGAAACCGGTTCGATGGAAGCGGTATGCTTTTTAACTGAGCAACACGTTAAAAGCCGTGACACTTATTGGAAAGTACGCCAAGCAGTTGAAACAACTCAAGACTGCTTGTATACCTTCAATCAACTGAAAAGCAAAAAGAGCGACCCACGTCGCCCACTACGTAAAATTGTTTTCAACGTACCAACGCGTCGCGAGTTAACCATTGGCGAAAGTGCAATTGAGCATGGCTTAGCCATCGCTGCAGGTAGCAAGTTATGTAAAGATGTTGCCAACATGCCGCCAAATATCTGTAACCCTGCTTATTTAGGTGAGCAAGCACAAGAAATTGCTGATAACTTCGATAATGTAAGCGTTGATATTATTGGCGAAGAAAAAATGGCAGAACTGGGCATGAATTCATACCTAGCAGTTGGCCGTGGTAGTGCTAATGAATCGGTTATGTCAGTGATCAACTATCAAGGTGGCGACAAAGACCAAGCGCCAATCGTGTTAGTGGGTAAAGGCTTAACCTTTGACTCAGGTGGTATTTCGATCAAACCAGGCGAAGCCATGGATGAAATGAAATACGACATGGGTGGTGCAGCAGGTGTTATTGGTACTATGCGCGCTTTAGTGCAAATGCAATTACCAATTAACGTTGTCGGTGTTTTAGCGGGTTGTGAAAACATGCCAGGCTCAAACGCTTATCGCCCGGGTGATATCTTAACCACTATGTCGGGGCAAACAGTTGAAGTGTTAAATACAGACGCTGAAGGCCGTTTAGTACTGTGTGATGCACTCACTTATGTTGAGCGCTTTGAACCTGATACCGTTGTCGACGTAGCAACACTGACAGGTGCGTGTATTATCGCGCTGGGTTCACATGCCACAGGTTTACTATCAAACCACAACCCACTGGCCCATGACCTACTAAAAGCGTCTGAGCAAAGTGGCGACCGCGCATGGCAGTTACCTTTATGGGATGACTATCAAGAGCAACTTGAAAGCCCATTCGCTGATTTCACCAACTTAGGTGGCCGTGCCGCAGGCACCATTACAGCTGCATGCTTCTTATCTAAATTCACCAAAAAATATAACTGGGCGCATTTGGATATCGCAGGTACGGCATGGCGCAGCGGCGGTAAAAACAAAGGTGCAACCGGTCGTCCGGTACCTATGTTGACTCAGTATTTACTAAACCGCGCAGGCGTGAGTGAAGCAAGTCACGATTAAGCCTTATCGCAAGCTTAAAACTATCCCTAAATAAGGCGCCAAATGGCGCCTTATTAATTGAAGCAATTCGCGTTCTATGTCAAAATCCCTGCTTTGATCTGTGTATCTGTGGGGACGAAAGTCACTATGAATATGAACGCACAATTTTACGTTCTAAAACAAGATGATAGTGCCCACCAAACGGCTGGCGCTGTTTTCGATCTGGCAGCTAAAATTGCTGCGGATCAGTATCGTCTAGGTCATCGCGTATTTATTTACGCTGATAACACCGACACGGCCCACACAATCGACGACATCATTTGGTCATTTGAACCAGATAGTTTTGTACCTCACAACTTACAAGGTGAAGGCCCTAAAGGTGGCGCTCCGGTTGAAATTGGTATGACTCCACCTGTCGGCAACAGAAAAATATTAATCAACTTAGCTGAACACCTACCGGATTTTATTCGCCGTTTTCAGCAGGTTTATGATTTCGTACCCGTTGAGCCAAATGCTAAGCAAGCCGCCCGTGAGCGGTTTAAAAAGCTTCGCCAACTGGGCGCCCATATTGCAACGCAAGAAATTGACATTTAAGCATTTATTTAAGGTTCTGTGTAATGGATAAAACCTATAATCCGCAAGATATTGAACAGTCTTTATACCAAGGCTGGGAAGAAAATGGCTACTTTAAACCGTCTGGCCAAGGTGACGCATACTCAATTATGATCCCGCCACCAAACGTCACGGGTAGCTTACACATGGGCCACGCGTTCCAAGATACCATCATGGATACGCTAACGCGTTTAAAGCGTATGCAAGGCAACAACACTTTATGGCAAGTAGGTACTGACCACGCGGGTATCGCAACGCAAATGCTTGTTGAGCGTAAGCTTGCAGCTGAAGAAGGTAAAACACGTCACGACCTTGGCCGTGAAGCATTTATCGATAAAATCTGGGAGTGGAAAAACCACTCTGGTGGCACGATCACTAAACAATTACGTCGTTTAGGCGCTTCTGTAGATTGGGACCGTGAGCGTTTCACTATGGACGAAGGCCTTTCTGAAGCGGTTAAAGAAGTATTCGTACGTCTTCACAAAGAAGATTTAATCTACCGTGGTAAGCGCCTAGTTAACTGGGATCCTAAGCTACACACTGCGATTTCTGATCTTGAAGTTGAAAACAAAGACAAACAAGGTCACATGTGGAACCTACGTTACCCACTTGCTGATGGCGTAAAAACCAAAGATGGTAAAGACTACATCATTGTTGCGACAACACGTCCTGAAACAATGCTAGGTGATTCAGGTGTTGCTGTTAACCCTGATGATGAGCGTTACCAAGATCTGATCGGTAAAGAAATTTTACTGCCTATCGTAAACCGCCGTATTCCAATTGTTGCCGATGAGCATGCAGACATGGAAAAAGGCACAGGTTGTGTGAAAATCACGCCTGCCCACGACTTTAACGATAACGAAGTAGGTAAACGTCACCAACTACCAATGATCAACATCTTCAATAAAGATGCTGCGGTATTAAGCGAAGGTGAAAGCTACACATTCGACGGTAAAGAGCTTGAATTAGATGCGCCAATTCCTGAGCGCCTACATGGCCTTGACCGCTTTGATGCACGAAAAGCGATTGTGAGCGAATTTGAAGAACTTGGTCTATTAGAAAAAATTGAAGATCATAGCCTAACGGTACCTTACGGTGACCGTTCTGGCGTAGTGATTGAGCCACTTCTTACTGATCAGTGGTACGTGCGCGTAGCACCACTTGCTGAGCCTGCAAAAGAAGCCGTTAAAAATGGCGACATTAAGTTCGTGCCTCAACAATACGAGAACATGTACTTCTCGTGGATGAACGACGTACAAGACTGGTGTATTTCACGTCAGCTTTGGTGGGGTCACCGCATCCCAGCTTGGTACGATAACGAAGGCAACGTTTACGTTGGTCGTGACGAAGCTGAAGTACGCCGCGATAACAACCTTGCTGATGATGTTGCACTTAAGCAAGACGAAGACGTTTTAGATACCTGGTTCTCATCTGCGCTTTGGACTTTCTCAACGCAAGGTTGGCCGGCAAACACTGATGATTTAAAAACGTTCCACCCGTCTGACGTATTGGTAACAGGTTTCGATATCATCTTCTTCTGGGTTGCTCGTATGATCATGATGACCATGCACTTCATCAAAGATGAAGACGGCAAGCCACAAGTACCATTTAAAACCGTTTACGTAACTGGCCTTATCCGCGATGAAAACGGCGATAAGATGTCTAAATCGAAAGGTAACGTACTTGATCCTATCGACATGATTGACGGTATCGATCTTGAAAGCCTAGTTGAAAAGCGCACTGGTAACATGATGCAGCCACAACTAGCGAAGAAGATTGAGAAGAACACTCGTAAAACATTCGAAAACGGTATCGAAGCACACGGTACAGACGCACTGCGTTTCACCCTTGCAGCAATGGCTTCAACGGGTCGTGATATCAACTGGGATATGAACCGTCTTGAAGGTTACCGTAACTTCTGTAACAAACTATGGAACGCAAGTCGTTACGTATTAATGAATACAGAAGAGCAAGACTGTGGTTTCGCTACAGATGCTGAGAAACAGTATTCACTCGCTGATCGTTGGATTTTAGGCCAGTTTGAAGCAACTGTTAAAACCTATACTGAGCATCTAGAAAACTACCGTTTTGACCTAGCCGCAAACACTATTTATGAGTTCACTTGGAACCAATTCTGTGACTGGTACCTAGAGCTTACTAAACCAGTATTGTTTAAAGGCAACGAAGCACAGCAACGTGGCACTCGTCATACCTTAATCACGGTATTAGAAAGCCTACTTCGCTTAATGCACCCGTTAATGCCATACATCACAGAAACGATTTGGCAACGTGTTGCACCACTTGCAGGTATCGAAACTGCGGGCACTAGCATCATGGTTCAAGGTTTCCCTGTTTACAATGAAGCAAATGTTGATAGCCAAGCGATGGACGACCTAGAGTGGGTTAAACAATTCATTCTTGCTATTCGTAACATCCGTGGTGAAATGGATATCAGCCCAAGCAAACCATTATCGGTATTGCTTGCTAATGCGTCTGACGAAGACAAACGCCGCTTAACGGAAAACGAAGCTTTCTTAGCGTCTCTTGCTAAGCTTGAAGAGTTCACGCTTCTTGATAGCAAAGACGAAGCACCTGCGTGTGCAACATCGTATGTTGGTAACCTTGAGATCATGATCCCAATGGCTGGCCTAATCGATGTTGAAGCTGAACTAGCTCGTATCGCGAAGCAGCTTGAAAAAGCAGAGAAAGGCTTAGCTCAAGTTAATAACAAATTAGCTAACGAGAAGTTCGTAAATAACGCGCCAGAAGCCGTGCTTGCTAAAGAGCATGCTAAGCTGGCTGAGTTTACAGATGCGAAAGACAAACTATTAGCGCAAAAAGCGAAAATCGAAAGTCTATAACAGCATATATAAAGCGCGATTTATTCGCGCTTACAAAAAAGCCGCGCTATAACATTGTTATAGCGCGGCTTTTTAATGCTCTGTAGCAGCGACTTTACGTCGCGTCAAAATTAAAATTTGTAGTTGTACTGAGCACCAATTAGAACTGCGTGACCTTTTGATTCATATTCCCATGAAACATCTTGGCCTAAAGAAGCAGCTAGGCTGTCTTTTTCAGAGAAGTTTTGTGTTTTACCACGAAGGATACTTACACCTAAGTCAACATTTGAGTTTTCGCTGAATGCGTAGTTACCACCAAACGAGAACCAGAAACGATCTGTATCAGGGATAGAGATTGAAAGGTGTGATTGGTCTGCTGGTGACTCATCGTATGCAATACCTGCACGAAGTAAAAGTGCATCGCTGTACTGGTAGTCAGTACCGATAGAGTAACGCATTGAATCTGAGAAGTTCTCTTCTTTAGAGAATACAGGCGTTTCAAGGCTTGGTGTATAAGCTTCTAATTTTTGGAAGCTGTCCCAACCAGTCCATAAGATGCTGTAGTGTACGCCTAGCTTCTTATCAAGTTGATGTGAACCAGAGAACTCAGCAATTGCTGGTAAAGTCAGTTTTAACTCACCTGGTACTGTAGTACCCGCTAAACCGCCAACTGCAGCTGGAAGTTGGTTTGAGTACTCGCCTTCAAAGTCGATATCTGTTTCACTGCGGTAGTTAAAACCAAAACGGTTGTTTTCGTCTAACTGATACATCGCACCAATGTTCCAACCAAAGCCGTAGTCGTCACCTTCAAGGTGAGCAATTTGCGTGCTAGCTGGTAAACCAAATGGATTAGTACCTGCATTACGAACAACTTTTGCATCAGCATAAACATAGTTTAAACCAAGACCTAAGCTGAACTGTTCGTTGATTTTATATGAAGCGCTAGCATTCATGTTAACTGTTACGATTTCAGTTTCACCTGCAATAGAGCCTGCCGCGTAGTCATCTTTAAACTCAGTTGAAAGACCGAAGTTTGAAAAAGCACCAAAGCCTAAAGACACTTTATCGTTTAAAGGCATTGTGAAGTAACCTGCAGGGATAAATGCAGATGGTGCGATGCTATCGTCATCGATAGAGCTTTCATCTAAGCCGTATGCAGCACTTTCGCCTTTTAAACTTACATCTGGAATTACAGCAATACCTGCTACTGAGATTTGCTTGTCTTTGAATAAAGACATAAGTGCAGGGTTACGAGCAACAACTGATGCGTCATCTGCAACAGCTGCTTCACCAGCGTATGCGCGACC
This sequence comes from Pseudoalteromonas sp. P1-8, assembly GCF_001399985.1. Taxonomy (NCBI): domain Bacteria; kingdom Pseudomonadati; phylum Pseudomonadota; class Gammaproteobacteria; order Alteromonadales; family Pseudoalteromonadaceae; genus Pseudoalteromonas; species Pseudoalteromonas sp. P1-8. Next base: position 308,761 of record NZ_LJSO01000002.1, on the reverse strand, counting down.
TAAACCTGAAACGTTTTGCTCTGCTAATTGGAAAGCTGCAGCGAAGCTGTCAGCAGAAACAACAGCAAGTGATGCTGCAATTAGTGTTTTAGTGAACTTCATAAATCTGTGTCCTCTTGCAAACTTGTGCGAAAGCTAATCCAACAATGAGGGCAACCTATTAGTTAAGCATAAAAGATTAGCGCTGTATGTTGGTATTAGATGTTTTATTCTAATGATTACAAACTTTCGAACATTACCTTAATTAAGATCAAAAAACTGTAATTTTTCGTTAGAAATAGGTAAAAAACCCGCATTTTAACAACAAGATAACAACTTATTAAAACTCATCAGAGCTCTGATTACAAAAACAACAAACAGTAGTAATTATCATTTGCATTGACATCTATTTCTTGTCCCTTTAGACTAAAAATAAAGGTTTTACTGTTGAGTTTGAGTATGGAAATCGCATTGATTATTGCGGCACTGATGTTATGTGGTGTGAGTGTTCATTATTTTTGTAAAGCAAACTATTGCGCGTGCACTAAAGCGGGTGATTGCGATAACCCAGTCAATCACTATTGGCTAGGCGCCATGCTGAGTGCTGTTTTATCACTACTGTTATGTTGTGTGGCCTTACATGTAGAAAAAGGCACATTGCTGTGGTTGGTATTAATGACGAGTTGTTTTAGTGGTGCATTTATATCAGCAAAACGCAGTGCCAAAAAACGCTGTGTTAAGTCTAAACAAGCAGATGCTCTTTTAACAAACGAGCCAAATTAAGCTGATAATCTAGAGGCTTAATACTCGCAATAATTTTTAGTTCTTTTTCTACGCTTAAATCGACATCTTTGGCAGTAATATGATGCTTATGCTTGGCATTATAGAAGATCTTTATTTTCGGCTTAATTGGGTTTTCGTGGTTACCTTCCATCACTAACGCCAAGCGCTCATTATTCAACTTCACAATCGTTCCAACAGGGTGCACCCCTAGGCATTTAATAAAGCGTTGCACCAACTCAGAGTCAAACAATTGCTTATTGGCAAGTAAATAACGCAGCGCTGAGATTGGCTCTTCTCCCATTTGATGCGGCCTGTCTGCTGTCATAGCATCATAAACATCGACGATTGCCATCATACGGGCTGCACGGCTCAGCTTTTCAGCTGCAATACCGCGAGGGTAACCTGTACCATCTAAACGCTCATGGTGATTCACTATCATATCGAGCATTAACGGCGTAATGCCCTTTTCACCTTTCACTAAACCTAAACTCTGCGCCACATGCTTTTTAACAACTTGCATTTCGTTGTCGTTCAAGGCACTTGGTTTAGACAATACACCTTGTGGCATTTTCGCCTGACCGATATCGTGCATCAATGCACCCATTGCCAGCTCTTTAATTGTCTTTTCTTTGTAACCTAGGTACTTAGCAAACACACTCACCAAAATAGCGGTGTTGATCATGTGCCGCCAGTTATAAATATGTTTATCTTTAAGGCGAGTTAAAATAGTTAAGGCATTGTGATTACGAAATACCGAGCTGACTATATCAACGGCGATATCATCAAGCACAGCTACATTCACCTTTAAACCCGATGTGATATCTGAGTAGAAACCTTGCAATTTTCGGCTGTGCTGCTCGTAATGCACGCTGGCTTTTAGAAACTCTTGTTGAACCGTTATCCCTTGTGGTGCTTCGTTAGCTGCAGGCTTTTGTTCAACCTTAGGTTTAGCCGGTTCAGGCTTTGGTTGGTATTTTTTAGGGAGTGCAACATCGCTTTGTGTAAAGTCGATGAGTAGCTCTTCAACCCCCTCAGAGATAAGGCGTTGAATAATCGTTTTATCACGCACTAAACCACGTGTTTTGATCTTAATACTATTTACATGCTCTTGTTGCTTACTGACACTGTCAACAAACATCCCTGGTACAAGTTCGGCAATGGGTAAGGTAATAAGCATATGTGAGCTTAGCGCATAAAAACATCGAGTTTTTTATTATCGCTAATTGATTACAAATGTCTATAGATTGGGTAGCGAATACGAAATAGGTATGAGTTAAGAAGTTAGAAAGGGGAAAGTTAGAAAGGGGAAAGTTAGAAAGGGGAAAGTTTCTAGGGGAAAGTTAGAAAGAGTAAAGCTAGAATCGCTTAGCTAACGACTCAAGAAACTCGCTAACTTTACTCTTGAAACTTGCTAACTTCCCATCCCTAGCAACTCGCTAACTTTACTCCTGAAAGTAAGTACCCCAGCCGTCGTATTCAACGTCGGTTTGCTGAGCAAGCGCTTCTAGCTTGTCTACGTCTTCCATAATCGCTTCTACTTCAAGTTCACACTCAACAACCACGTCAAAGCTCCACACTTTCTCGCCGTCTTCTAGCTCAAGTTCTGCAGGTTCTTCAACATCGTAACCTAGTTTAAAAGCGGCTAAAGCGGCTTGCTCTAGCTTTTCAAAATTTTCGCTAACAAAGTGGTGTTCCACTTCATAAAGTACTTCAGGATCTGAGCCATCTTCAAGCAATGAAGTAACGATGTCTTCAGTAATTTCGCGCCAATTTTCCATTATTTGTTTCTCACTTGAGCATCTAATTCAGTTATTTTAGCAGCCATAATCTGATGAACATGTGAAGCATGGTCACGAGCAGATACGTCTTTATCAAGATAAATTGGCGCTAACATTTCGAGGTAAATTGTACCATTATCCCAGCGATTTAGCTTAATAGTTTTGTGCGTTGTACTCATACAAACTGGCACTACTGGCACATCAGCACTCATTGCCGTGTGAAATGCCCCTGTTTTAAAAGGTAATAAACCACGGCCATAGCTTCGCGTACCCTCAGGAAACATCCAAACCGATAAGCCTTTTTGTTTTATTTTCTCAGCTGATTTAGAGATTGTGCCTGCTGCTTTTGAACGGTTAGCGCGGTCAATTAAGATGTTTCCCGATAACCAATATAGTTGACCAAAAAATGGGATCCATTTAAGGCTTTTTTTACCAAGGCTTACACAGTTTTCTGGCACCATGGCAGGTAAAGTGAATAGGTCATAGTTATTTTGATGATTTGCTACATAGACAGCAGGGCCTATATTTTTTGGAGTCTCGTGATATTTAAGCTCTAGTTTGACACCTAAAATTTTAGCTACCTTGCAAAACCAACCCGAAATAATATGCACGTTATTAGTATGAAACGGCTTGACGATGCATAAAAGCAGCCCAAAAACACAGGTCAAAACAATGAATAACGCCATGAAAATTATGCGAAAAATAGCTAACAAACGAATTCTCCTCGTACTAATCAGCGCGCATTATAACGTGAAAAATACCATTTCCATAGCTTTAAGCGCACATGTGTACGCTTAAAATTTCATAACGTTTTAACAATAAAAAAGGCCTGCAATTGCAGACCTTTTATTTTTTACTCTGTTACTTCGCTTGGCGACTCATCACTATCATCTGTTTGAGTCACTTCGACTACAGCTTCATCAACACGCTGTAAGCCACGCGGTAATTTATTACCTCGTCTACCACGTTCACCATGATAATGCTCAAGATCAGCCGGTTTAAGTGTCAGTTTTCGTTTCCCTGCATGCAGGGTTACGCTACTGCCCGCAGGCACCACAGCCAGTACTTTTACAAACTCTTCTCGGGCTTGTACTTTCGCACTTGGGATAGAAATAATCTTATTTCCTTTACCCTTACTAAGCTTAGGTAAATCACGCAGTGGGAATAACAACATGCGGCCTTCATTAGAAATTGCCATACAGTAATCTGTTGCTACATCTGTTACTCTAATTGGCGCGAGTAATTCACCGCCTTTAGGAACACTGACCAGCGCTTTACCGTTTTTATTTTTACTCACCAGATCTTTAAAGTCGCTTATAAAGCCATAACCTGCATCTGAGGCCATTAACAACACTTGGTTGTCTTCTGCCATCACCACATGCTCAAAGTTGGCTCCTGCGCTTAAGTTAAAGCGCCCTGTCATTGGCTCACCTTGGCTTCGAGCTGAAGGTAAACTGTGTGCATCAGTAGCAAAAGCACGACCACTTGAGTCTAAGAACACTGCAGGTTGATTGCTCTTACCGCGCGCTGAGGCTTTATAGCTGTCGCCTGACTTGTAACTTAGCCCTTCAACATCTAAATCATGGCCTTTGCCAACACGTGCCCAACCTTTTTCAGATAACACAACGGTCACTGACTCTGAAGGGATAAGGTCTTTTTCACTTAACGCTTTTGCTTCTAAACGTTCAACAACTGGTGAGCGACGATCATCGCCATACATTTCAGCCGCTTCTTGGATTTCTTTTTTCATCAAGGTCGACATACGACGTTCTGAACCAAGCGTTTGCTCTAGCTTGTCACGCTCAAGGGCAAGTTCATCCTGCTCACCTTTAATCTTGAACTCTTCAAGTTTTGCTAAATGACGTAGTTTTAACTCTAAAATCGCTTCCGCTTGAATATCAGTTAAACCAAAACGCTCCATTAATACAGGCTTTGGTTTATCTTCAGTACGGATAATTTCGATAACTTCATCAATATTTAAAAAGGCCGTTAATAAACCTTCTAAAATATGTAAGCGAGCTAATACTTTATCTAAACGGTGCTGTAAGCGGCGGCGAACTGTTTCACGGCGGAACGTTAACCACTCGGTTAAAATACTACGTAAATCTTTAACTTGCGGACGACCATCAAGGCCAAGCATGTTTAAGTTTACGCGGTAGTTCTTTTCTAAATCTGTGGTTGCAAATAGGTGCGCCATTAGTGGCTCAGCTTTAATGCGGTTTGAACGCGGTACAATCACGATACGAGTTGGGTTTTCGTGATCAGATTCGTCACGTAAATCAGCAACCATTGGCAACTTTTTAGCATTCATCTGGGCTGCAATTTGCTCAAGCACTTTTGCACCTGAACACTGATGAGGCAGCGCGGTGATCACTATGTCACCTTGCTCTTCAGTGTAAATTGCACGCATCTTGATAGAACCACGTCCGGTTTGATAAATCTTACGAATATCGTCTTTTGGTGTGATGATTTCAGCTTCTGTTGGGTAGTCAGGCGCATGCACTAACTCAAGCAACTCTTCGATTTCTGTCTTTGGCTTATCAAGTAATAGACAACAGGCACTGGCAACTTCACGCACATTGTGTGGTGGAATATCGGTTGCCATACCTACCGCAATCCCCGTTACACCATTAAGTAAGATGTGTGGTAAACGCGCAGGTAACACCATTGGCTCATCAAGTGTACCGTCAAAGTTTGCGGTCCAATCTACAGTGCCTTGACCCAGCTCTTTTAGCAGAACTTCTGAGAACTTAGATAAACGCGCTTCGGTGTAACGCATTGCAGCAAATGATTTAGGATCATCGGCAGCCCCCCAGTTACCTTGACCGTCCACCAGCGGGTAGCGGTAAGAAAACGGCTGCGCCATTAACACCATCGCTTCGTAACAAGCACTATCGCCATGGGGGTGGTATTTACCCAGTACATCACCCACGGTACGGGCTGATTTTTTATATTTTGCTTGCGCCGATAGCCCCAGCTCGCTCATTGCATAGATGATACGACGCTGTACAGGCTTAAGACCATCACCTACATGAGGTAAAGCACGGTCCATGATGACGTACATTGAGTAGTTTAAGTAGGCGTCTTCAGTAAAGCGCCCCATTGTTTGTTGTTCTACGCCTTGCATCAGCAAGGTATCTGTATCACTCATTAACGCTTACCTATTTTTTCTTAGCACTAACGCGATAGATCACATTAGCAAAGTCGTCTGAGATCAATAAGCTGCCATCTGCAAGCTCTGCAAATGCAACTGGGCGACCAAATGTTTCTTCGTTTTGCATAAAGCCTGTGATGAACGGGGTGTACTTAGTAATACGACCTTGTTCAACATTCGCTAGCATCACTTTATAGCCTGATTTTTTACTACGGTTCCACGAACCATGCTCAGCAACAAAAAGCTGCTCTTTGTATTTAGCAGGAAACTGCTTACCGTTATAAAAATGAATACCTAGAGGAGCAACATGAGCACCAAGTGCAAGGGCTGGCGATTTATAGTCAGCAATACTTTTACCTTTGCCAAACTCAGGATCTAAAATCGCACCAGCGTGAACATAAGGGAAACCATAATGCGCGCCCTCTTCACCTTCACCAACACGGTTAATTTCGCATGGTGGCATGTCATCGCCCATCATGTCACGGCCGTTATCACTAAACCAAAATGCATTCGTTGTAGGGTGATAATCAAAACCAACTGAGTTACGAACACCTTTGGCGATGGTTTTAATTTCTTTTGTATCCACATCTAACGAGAAGATACGGCCGTATTTGTCGTCTTCCGCACAAATGTTACATGGCACACCCACTGGCACAATTAGCTCACCGGTTGGCGCAAAACTAATAAACTTCCAACCATGGTGACGATCAGTTGGAAACTTGTCGTATACCACGTCAAATTTAGGATCTTTTAGGTTTTTGTCTACGTCTTTAAAACGAATGATACGTGACACTTCAGCCACATATAAATCACCATCTTTAATCGCTAAACCTGATGGCATTTCAAGGCCAGTAGCAATGACAATCTTTTTATCTGCAACACCATCACTGTTGTGGTCAATCAGTGCATAAACATTACCTGCTTTACGCGAACCTGCGTAAACAATGCCTCTTTTTGATACCGCAATTTGACGCGCGTTTTCAACATCATCGGCAAACAGGCTTATAGAAAAGCCATCAGCAACTGTTAATTTATCGAGAATATCTTTTGCCATTACAGGCGCTGATAACAAGCTCAGCGATAATAATGAGGTCAGTAGTTTTTTCATTTTTGTCTTGCCCTTTAATTCTTTGCTAGCAACTAAGTTGCTACACCCTTTATTAAACTTCTGCGCGGTTACCGTGATCTTCTAACCATTGGCGACGGTCTGACGAACGTTTCTTCGCAAGTAACATATCCATCATTTCCATGGTTTGTTCTTCTTCGTCTAAAGTTAGTTGCACTAAACGACGCGTATTAGGATCCATGGTGGTTTCGCGTAATTGTAACGGGTTCATTTCACCTAACCCTTTGAAGCGTTGAACATTAACCTTACCGCGTTTTTTCTCAGCTTCAATGCGCGCTAAAATACCGTTCTTTTCGTCTTCATCAAGGGCGTAGTAAACCTCTTTACCAATGTCGATACGAAATAGCGGCGGCATAGCTACATACACATGGCCTTGTTTGATAAGCGATGGAAAGTGACGAACAAAAAGCGCACAAAGCAAGGTAGCAATGTGCAATCCATCCGAGTCAGCATCGGCCAAGATACAAATTTTGTTATAACGCAGACCAGATAAATCACTTGAATCAGGGTCAATACCCAAAGCGACAGAAATATCATGCACCTCTTGCGATGCTAAAATCTGCCCAGATTCAACTTCCCAGGTATTTAAGATTTTACCGCGCAGCGGCATGATTGCTTGGAATTCACGGTCGCGCGCTTGTTTTGCTGAACCACCCGCTGAGTCACCCTCTACTAAAAACAGTTCAGTACGGTCATTATCTTGGGCGCTACAGTCAGTTAATTTACCCGGTAATGCAGGGCCTGAGGTAACACGCTTACGCACGACTTTTTTAGCAGCACGTAAACGGCGCTGCGCATTTGAGATACATAACTCAGCTAATAATTCTGCCGTTTCTGTATGCTCGTTTAACCATAAACTAAATGAGTCTTTCACTACACCAGATACAAACGCAGCACATGAGCGAGATGAAAGCTTTTCTTTTGTTTGGCCTGCAAATTGTGGGTCTTGCATTTTAACCGATAATACGTAGCTACAGCGCTCCCAAATATCATCTGGCGTTAGCTTTACACCGCGTGGTAGTAAGTTTCTGAATTCACAGAATTCACGCATTGCTTCAAGCAAGCCTTGGCGTAAACCATTAACATGCGTACCGCCTTGTGCAGTAGGAATTAAGTTTACATAACTTTCAGCGATTGATTCACCGCCTTCAGGTAGCCATACAACAGCCCAGTCAGCGCCTTCTGTTGAACTTGAAAAGTCACCAATAAACGGCTCTTTTGGTAATACTTCAAAACCTTTAACTGCTTCAACTAGGTAATCTTTTAAACCTGTTTCGTAATACCATTCTTGGCTTTCTTTGGTTTGCTTGTTAGTAAACTTAATGCGCAGGCCTGGGCACAATACCGCTTTGGCTTTTAATAAGTGATTAAGCTTAGTGATAGAAAAGTTAGCTGAGTCAAAATAGCTAGCATCAGGCCAAAAACGCACGGTTGTACCTGTATTACGCTTACCCACAGTGCCAATGACGTTTAAATCTTCAACCTTGTCACCGTTTTCAAAGGCCATACGAAATTGCTGCGCATCACGGCGCACAGTGACTTCAACACGAGTCGATAGCGCATTTACAACCGAAATACCTACACCGTGTAAACCACCCGAAAACTGATAGTTTTTATTAGAGAACTTACCACCGGCGTGCAGCTTGGTAAAAATAAGCTCCACCCCTGGAATACCTTCCTCAGGGTGAATATCAATCGGCATACCACGGCCATCATCGATAACCTCAAGGGAGTTATCTTCATGAAGGATGACATCTATTTTAGTGGCATGACCTGCCATTGCTTCATCGACACTGTTATCGATAACTTCTTGACCTAAATGATTAGGTCGAACCGTGTCGGTATACATACCTGGGCGGCGTTTTACGGGCTCTAATCCGTTTAAGACTTCAATTGCTTCGGCGTTATAATTTTGCTGACTCATAGTTTTTATATCTTTTATGCGCTTAGCTATGTTTTACGTGATTTTAAGAAAATCTACAATACTTGCAAAGGTTTGTTCGAAGCCGATAAAACTATGATCGCCTCCAAATTCAACGTGTTGCTTACACTGAGAATAATATTTAACCGCCTGCTGAAACGGCAGTACTTCATCGCCCGTTTGCTGTAGCAAATAAATCAATGAAGGGGTGTCTAATTGCGGCAAATATAAGCTACGCAATGCATCCATGTGACGGGTACCAAGTTCATAATGACTGTCTTGGTACGGGTTATAGTTTTCCCCTAAATAGTTATCAAGTAACTCAAATGGGCGAACTGCAGGGTTAATGACCACCGCAGGGATCGAATAACGTTGCGACAAATAGGTCGCATAAAAACCGCCTAATGAACTACCTAGTAATACAGTATCATCATTTAGCAGTTGTTCTAATTGTAAAATTGCATGTAATGGCTCATGAGTTAATCGCGGCACCTGATAATCGACATCAAATTGCGCCATGTGCTCACCAAAACGAACGGCTTTGTAAGATTGCTCAGAGCTATTAAAGCCATGAATATAAATTACTCGTTTAGCCATACTACATCCGTGCTTAATAGTAAGTTTTGTTGCTCATCAATGTTTAAGTCGATGAGTCGAAATGCGGGGCCCAAATCCTCTTGCAGCCACGCCATAGTGTGTTTGGTAAACTGTATTGAGCTGGCCGGTGTCGCATACACACTAAGATTACGGTAGGTTTGCGTGTACCCATGATGCACATGACCATGAAATACCCCCACACACTGCTCAGTATTAACACAGGTATTTAAAAACTGCGGGCCATTTTCTAGCATATGTTTATCTAGGTAGGCTTGAATAGGCAGCGGGTTATGATGACAAAACACCACGCTAGGTACCTGCCCTACCGCTTGGCTTAATTCATCTAAATGCGTTTGTGTTACCCAACCTGCTGGCGTTGGGCCTTTTGAGTTTGCCAACAGCAGCTGCCCACCTAAAAAGGTAATTCGCTTATTGTTTAAAATTTGCGGGCTTGTAAGCTTTTCATATTCGGCAAGTTCATCATGATTACCCGGCAACCAAAACACCGGACAACTCAGCGCTGAGTCTGCTATTAATTTAGCAAAAAGCTGGTAAGACTCAGTGCTGTGATCTTGTGTTAAATCACCACCAAATACCACACAATCCACATCGAGCTCAGCAATAACCTGTAAACAGCGCCCAAAATACGCTGCCGTATTCACGTTAAAGTATTCACCCGTTGTGTCTTTTGATAAGTGGCAATCAGTGATATGGGCAACTTTCAGTGCTGTTTTATCAAAATGGTAGGCGTTACTAAACCAAGCCATTATTTACATCCCAATTTAAAACTGCTCGGCCGTTTTCAACACAAGCCACCAGCCAGTCATATAAGAAGGCGTTAAGTTGATATTTTTCATCTTTTTGATGCATATTCGGATTCGGGTAAGCATAGGAAGGCTTGATGCGCTGATGAAAATCATGATGCACAATTTCAGCGACTTTCGCATCATGATACATACGTACCGTTAAATACAAAGGCTTAACCGAAGGCAAATTACCGGCTTCTTGTTTGATAGAAATATCTGTAGTGTATTTTGCTGTATCGTCAACTTTAACCGCAAAAGTGCTGTGCCCTAGTTGTACCTTTCGCTCCTGACCTATACGGCGCTCATTGGGTAATAGCTTTAGCGCACGCACGTAATTATGCTCACACAAAGTTAAGTACTTAGGTAAGCTTTGAATATAACGCTGCTGGGCACTGACGTACGACAAAATAATCCCCTATGAGTTTTTCCAATCAGACAGTATACGTTGCTTATTCAGTGCTAACCACTGTAATGAGATAACTGTCGCTGCATTGTCTATTTCACCCTGTTCTAGACGCAGCATAGCTTCATCGTATGACATTACATGGGTTTTGATATCTTCATCTTCATTATCAAGGCCAAAAATACCGCCTTGATACCCTGCTAAGTCAGTGCGCGCTAAATATAAATACAAACGCTCCGTGGTGCCGCCGGGGCTTGATAGATACGACATCATAAATTCTAGCTCGTTAAGCTCAATTCCCGCTTCTTCGAACGCTTCGCGCTTCGCTACATCTTCATAATCAGTACTGCCATCTGCCATGCCTGCAATACACTCAAGTAACCAAGGTGACTGCTTTGATGCGAGCGCTCCGATTCTGATTTGTTCGATTAACAAAACTTGGTCTGTCGCAGGGTCATAAGGAAGTACAGCAACAGCATGGCCGCGCTCTAAAATTTCGCGTTTAACTTCTACTGATTTGCCACCTGCAAACAATGCATGATGAAAGCGATAAGTATTAATTTTAAAGAAACCATCATAAACACGCTCAATCGGCTTTAACTCTATGTCATCATGATTAAATTGTGAGATTGCTGATATTTTCATTCACTATTTCCTTTGCGTTTTAAGTAAATGTTACGGCCAATTATATTCTGTTACACTTGGACATGCAGATTTACGTAATTTTTTTTTGGTTATTCATTAAAAAAGAGTACCATGGTCACAGTACAAAATTGTCTAAGGACTGAACGAACAATGAAAAAAACACTACTCGCTGCGCTGATCGGGTTTTCAAGCGCACTGACTGCAACAGCTAGTTACGCTGAAGACTTACTACAAGTTTACGAAATTGCGACAGCAAACGATCCTACCGTACTTAAAGCAAAAGCCCAAGCAGATGCACAAGCCTATGAGAGCGATCGCGCGTTAAGTGCACTATTACCACAAATTGGTTTAAGCCTTGGTTACCAATCAACCAAATCAGATCTTTACGAGGGTAATGATGCTACGGGTTATACAGGTTATGACTATGATCCTGATGAATTTAGCCGTGGTATTAGCTTAAACCAAACGCTGTTTGATTTAGGTGCATGGAATTCACTCGGTATTGCAGATAAACAAGCATTACAAGCAAACGCTCAGTATGATTTTGCACGCCAAGACTTAATTGTTCGTGTTGCTGAAGGTTACTTCAACGTACTAAGCGCAATCGATAACCTTGAGTTTGTTCAAGCAGAAAAACGTGCCATCGAGCGCCAATTACAACAAACTAAAGAGCGTTATGCAGTAGGTTTAACAGCTATCACTGACGTACACGAAGCGCAAGCTCAGTACGATAACTCTGTAGCACAAGAAATCGTTGCTAAGAACAGTGTTGAAACAGCGCGTGAGCAACTTCGCGAAATCACTGGTAAATACCACGCGAAATTAGACATGTTGAATACTGAAACGTTTTCAACTGTTGCACCTAAAAAGCAGTCAACTGACTACATTGAAATTGCAAAAGACCAAAACTTAAATCTGCAAGTTTCAAAAGTAACGGTTGATATTGCTAAAGATCAAATCGATTTAGCAAAAGCAGGTCACTATCCGAAGCTAACATTAAGTGCTTCATACGGTGACAGCCTAACTGATCTAAACAGCAACTCACACCAGCCACGCGAAGATAGTACAAGTATTGGTGTTAACTTCAGCCTACCTATCTACTCAGGTGGTGCAACAACAGCAGCGACAGATCAAGCACGCGCTTTCTATGTTGCGGCAAGTGAAGATTTAGAAGCAAGCTTACGTGCAGTAACTCGTTCGGTTATCACATCGTACAACCAAGTAGTGTCTGACATTGCTACTTATAAAGCGCTACAACAAGCTGTTGTTTCTGCTGAAAGTGCGCTTAAAGCAACTGAAGCAGGCTTTGAAGTTGGTACACGTACTATCGTAGACGTACTGATCAGCACGCAAAACCTTTATAATGCAAAAAGTAATTTAGCAAACGTTCGTTACCGCTATGTTGTTTCAACACTTCGCTTGAAACAAGCTGCTGGTACACTAACTAGCGAAGACCTTGTTGCAATTAACCAAGGTTTAAAAGAAATCTAAGCATTTCTTCTATAAAGTCCTTATTGTAAAGCCAGCCTCGTGCTGGCTTTTTTGTGTTTTTAAGGACATACAGTTAAACTAGCTTTTTTATTTTTAGAGATTTTTTTGTGGTTAGTTCATCTCCTTTTAAAGCGTCTTTTTTAGGCCCTCGTTACTGGTTAACTTGGATTGGCGTGTTCTTTTTATATCTTATCTCTTGGTTACCACATAAATTACAACTAGCGCTTGGAAAACTGCTTGGCCGTTTAGTACACCGTTTTATGAAACGTCGTCGCCATATTGCTGAGGTAAACATTCGTTTATGTTTTCCTGATATGCCAGAGCATGAACAACGCGAACTAGTTCGAAAGAATATGGAAAATACCGGTATTGCAATGATGGAAACCGGCATGGCTTGGTGGTGGCCCCAGTGGCGAATCAATAAAGTGTTTGGTTCTGTTAAAGGCCTAGAGCACTTTGAAAAAGCTCAGCAATCAGGTAAAGGTGTGCTGTTGCTTGTGCCACACTTTTTACACCTAGAAATGGCGAGCCGTATTATGGGTGTTAAACACCAAGGTATTGGCTTTTATCGCCCGCATAACAACCCTTTAATGGAATATTTCACGACTAACGGTCGTCTTCGTTCTAACGAATACTTAATTGGCAAAAAAGATGTTAAAGGCTTACTGCAAGCGCTTAAAAATAAAAAGGTTTGCTACTATTTGCCAGATCAAGATTACGGCCGTAACCGCTGCGAATTTGCGCCTTTTTATGCGGTAAAAGAAGCAGCAACAACAACAGGAACGCTGTTATTTTCAAGTAGCCGTAACTGCGAAACAGTAAGCTTAACGAGCCGTCGTGATGAAGAGGGTCGCTACCATCTAGAGGTATTACCTGCACTTGAAAACTTCCCAAGTGGCGATGATCTTGCAGACGTTACCCACGTAAATCAGCGTATGGAACAAGCTATCGATTTAGCGCCTGAGCAGTATATGTGGCTTCACCGTCGCTTTAAAACTCGCCCAGATAAGAATGCACCTTCTTATTACAAGTAGAGTGACATTTTACCATTAGTATGGTTTTATAAAGCTAATCAACAACAAGAGTATTAGAAATGTGGTTTTGGGTTAAGCATTTATCATTAGCTGTTATTTTGATTGCTGCTGCTATTTACTTTTTATTTGGTAGTGGTCCAGTAATGGACATTAAAGATACCAAAAATGCTGCAGCGCAAGGATTATCGCGCTTTTATGCGGCGCTACGTAACCAAGTAAATAACAAGAATAATGAGCGCGATAAATACGTTCTTAAATTACCTACGCCAGAAACCAGCTTAGATGTCGCACTTTTTGAACGCGAAAAAGTCGTAGAGCCTTCATCACCTAACTGGACTGGTGATATTCAACCGCGCCGCTTTGAAAATGGTAACACCTTAAAAGATGTACTCTCTGACTATGCTCGTCACGAAGATATCGTACTGTACTGGTATTTAAGCAAAGACTATGTTGTAAAAGATCATTTTCGCGTTGATAGTAACTTTGTCTCAACCCTTTATCAGGTTGGCCGCGCCATCAACGATGATTTCGAAAATGAGGTTTACACCTATTTTTGCTTTAAGCAAAGAGCCGCAGTTATCACTGAGCTGCCCTCTGCTTATGTGCGCGAAAACTGCCGTCGCTTAAAAAGCTAAAACACCTGTTGCCACGCCTGACTTACTAATTCGATGTGCTGAGTTAACTCAGCACGTTGCGCACAACGCCCTTGCTGATTCAAACTCATTACATGATAACGTGAACGATAGGCAATATACGCAGCCACTAATTCTTGCTGCATTTGCTCAGTAATACAGCCTAAACGTGCAGCATCAGCTAAAATACGCACATTGTCAGACCAGGTCGTTAGCTCAGAGTGCTGCATTGCATTATTCAGCACCAGATACTGAGTGATAAACTCAATATCTGTGATACCGCCCCTATCTTGCTTTAAATCAAACAGATCATCATTACCTTTAGCAAGGTGAGCGCGCATTTTTTCACGCATCTCAACCACATCAGTCTTAAGCTTCTCATTATCGCGGGTTTGGCACAAAACGTCTTTGCGGATTTGTGCAAAACGCTCTCGCAACGAATCTTGCCCATAAATCATGCGTGAACGAACCAAAGCTTGATGTTCCCAGGTCCATGCTTGAGTTTGCTGATAGTGGTAGTAACTTTCTAAATTAATAGCTAGTAAACCCGATGCCCCTTCAGGACGTAAACGAGTATCAAGCTCATACAATATGCCTGACGCAGTTCGCGTGTTGAATAGGTGCATTAATCGCTGTGCAAGCTTTAAGTAAAACTGACGCGAATCAATCGACTTATCACCATCGGTATAACTGCTGCCATCGTGGTTATGCACAAATACCAGATCTAAGTCTGAATCGTAGCCAACTTCAAAGCCGCCAGTTTTGCCGTAAGCAATAACAGCAAAGCCCTTTTCTTGATCTGAGGTATTCGCCGGCCGACCAAAGCGCTCGACACATGCATGCCATGCAATATTGACCGCTTGCTCTACAATAGCCTCAGCAAGCGCAGTAAGGTGATCGCTAACCTTCATCACACTCAGTACACCGGTTGCATCGGCTGCAGCAATGCGTAACTGATGCGTTTGTTTAAACTGACGAAGTGCTTCCATTTGCAGCTCTAAGTCGCCATGCTCTATACGCAAGAAATACTGTCTAATTTCATCTTTGTAAGCAGATAAAGGCGTCGGTTTATAAAGCACCTGGGGGTCAATCAGCTCATCAAGTAAAATTGGGTAACGAGAGATATGCTCGCCAATCCATTTACTATGGCAGCAAAGTGCAACCAATTGATTTAACGCCCCTGGGTTTTCGTATAACAGCTCTAGGTAGGCAGTTCGTGAGATGATCTTATTCAACACTTGGCAGATCATGGTAAAAGCGTCGCTACTGGCTTTTGTAACTGTTAACTGTTTAAGTAAAAGCGGCATTAATTTGTCGAGGATATCACGACCTCGACTGCCAATTTTCGCCTTAGTTAAGCGCGCTTTAAAATCTTCAAGCGCCGCTTGCCAGTCAAGATTTGGCTCACACATCAGGCTAACATCTGTCATTTCCCAAGCGCTAATGTACTCACTTTCACACGGATCTGCCGTTTCGCTTTCAAAGCCAATCACTTGTTCGAACTCACCATGTACTTGAGACATGGTCTGCTCAATGCTAGTTAAACACTGATCAAAATCATCTTTATTGAGCAAATAGCATAAACGCTGCTGGTTTAACTCGTCATCAGGTAGGGTTTGCGTTTGCTTATCATCGAAAATCTGTAGGTACTGCTCAATTTGACGTAAGTCTAAATAGTTTTGTGTTAATAACTCAGCTTCTTTATTCGACATCACTTGGTTGTTAACCAGCTCTTTTAAAGCAACCAGTAATGACTGAGTTTGTAGGTTCGCTTCACGGCCACCTCGGACCATTTGCAGCGCTTGTACTACAAACTCTACTTCTCGAATGCCGCCAGCACCTAATTTGATATTGTTTGTAAGGCGCTTTCGGCGTACCTCTTGAGCAATCATTTGCTTCATCTTGCGCAGCGATTCAATCACCGAAAAATCAATATAGCGGCGGTACACAAACGGCCTTAGCAATTCATAAAACTCATCCCAATACCTATTTTCTGTGCCAATTAATCGCCCTTTTAGCATGGCGTAGCGTTCCCACTCACGTCCTTGTTCTTGGTAATAATCTTCCATTGCATGAAAACTCATTACCAAAGGCCCACTTTCACCAAATGGGCGCAGGCGCATATCAACCCGAAACACTTGGCCATTTACCGTGGTTTGGTTAAGCGCCATAATTAGCTTTTGCGCCACTTTGGTATAAAAAACTTGCGCTTCAATGGAGCGGTGCCCCCCTTGCGTTGCAACATCGCGAGGGTAAGAAAAAATTAAATCTATGTCAGATGAGTAGTTAAGCTCTCCCCCACCAAGTTTGCCCATACCTAAAACTAACATTGGCATTGCATTATCGTCATCATCAAGCGGCATGCCACTGACTTTTGCGACCTGCGCAAAGGCCCACTGATTGGCACTATCGATAAGCTGGTTTGCAAGGGCCGAGATATAAGCGATGCTATCGGCAATTGGGTTTGCACAGCACAAATCAAGAAAAGCCACTTTCAACCAGTATTTTTCTCGATACAAACGTAACTTTGCCAGCGCAGCATTGTCATCCAGTTCATTGATTTCAGAATTACTTAACGGAGCTTCAACTGCACGATTAGCGAGCTCCTTATCATCAAGTAACCAGTCTTTTAAATCAGGCTGAGATTGTAAGCAGTTCCACGCAAAGTCACTTAAAGACAGCAAGTTAATAATCTTTTGTTGCTCAGTTTGCCCCTCATACAAGCTCGCGAAGCGGGTTTGGCCTAACTGATGAAGTGACTCGGGAAGCGCGTGTAAATTACTCATTAAATACTCTCTTTTAACTTGCCAATAACCGTACTAGAATGATTATCAAAGAATTATTTAGCAGGGACCTGCATGTCATATTTATCACTATCTAACACTAGTTTAGTCGCGATTGCTATTAGTTTCGCTGTAATTTGCGTCACTATAGTACTGCTACGTATTCTAACGCAAATCAAAGCAAAACAAGCGCTTAAAGAAGAGCTTGCGCAACATGATAACTTTGCCATGGGGATCAGCTTTGCCAGCGAAATTATGGTCGTTATAGCCACTATCGCTTATATATTTGATGAAATTAGCTTAAGTGCAGCCCAATCTAACCCGCTAAAAGTACTTTTACTCATTGTGCTGTTGTTTGCCTTTATAAAAATAGGCCATTTAATTCATCGTAAATGGATTTTGCATCGCTTTAATGAAGAAGCAGCCATTCTAAAGCAAAATGTCTGCGCTGCTTTAGTTGATTCAGGCATGTTAATCGCAAACTGCATTATCGCTCTTGGCCTTTATAACTGGTGCCATACCCAAGGTTACAGCAGCTTATTGATCGCCACTGTGAGCTTTTTTGTGCTGCAAGGTATGTTTGCCCTTGATAGTAAAATTCGTGAATATCGCTTTGCAAAAGCCAACCAAGGTGCATCACTACAAAGTAACTTTAACCTTGAAAATACCTCTATTGGCATTCGCTACGCGGGTAAGTCTATCGGCCTAGCACTTGCGGGCTATGCTGGTCTTGCCAGTGCATCATTTATTAGTGGTAAGATGGTAGAAAATTTATTCACTCTAGTATCTCATTGCGGTGCAATGTGGGTATTGTTATATATTTTGAGCTACATTATTAAATATATCTCTCTACCTAATATCGACACATCGTTAGAAGTAGATCACCAAGATAACATTGGCATAGCCTGTATAGAGTTTGCCGTTTTCGGTGCAATAGGCTATTTACTAATAAGTATGTTTTCAATTTGATACGGAAGTATTTGAATCGTGAGGCATTATGCCCTTTAAAGTTAATAATTATTTATTAGTTGATATAGATGATGAGTTTAGCCGCGCATTTGCTCAGCACTACTTTGCAAATGCCGAAAATTCAACTCTAGTTGTGGCTGGCGCTAATAGCCGCCATATGGTTAAACTCATGTTTGATCAACTCGTTAAGGATTATTGCTATTGCGATTTTAGTAATGAAATTAGTGTCTCAGAACTCGCCAGCTATTTACATGAACACCACGATATTCAAGGTGTACTGATTAATCAGACTGACTATCAACTGGCGAATGATGCACAAAAATTTATTTATAACTCACTTCACAAAATACGTTACTTAGTGCAACAAGATGGACATAGTTTTAGTTTTACACCTTGCCCGGATGCTGCTCACATTAACCACCTTTCTTGCCAATCTGAGATTGCCGAAACCACTGCACATGTTTTAAGTGCCAAAGACGAATTTAAATAACAAATAAATAATTGCACCTAAGCCGCTGTATACTTACCATATTGCTAAATTTATTGATAAGTGACAGCCATGCGAGTTCCACATATTTACCAACCTTCAGCGATTTCTTTAAACACCCCAGTAGCACTTGATGATGATGCAGCAGGTCATGTTGGCCGTGTATTGCGTATGCAAGTCGGTGATAAGGTTTCGATTTTTAATGGTGAAGGAGGTGAATACCTCAGTGAAATTATTGAAGTCAGCAAAAAAAATGTCGTCGTTGAGCCTCAGGAGTTTGTTGATCATGATGTTGAATCGCCTTTAAAAATTCACTTGGGCCAAGGCATTTCTCGTGGCGATAAAATGGATTTCACTATTCAAAAATCTGTTGAACTGGGTATCACAGAAATCACCCCAATTTTTAGCCAACGTTGTGGCGTAAAACTAAGTGGTGACAGACTGCAGAAAAAACATCAACAATGGCAAAAAATTGCAATTGCCGCCGCAGAACAATCAGGCCGTAATTTTGTGCCTGTTGTACACCCTCCTATCGATATAAAAGAGTGGCTAGAACAAGCAAGTGAGGCGATTAAACTTACTTTGCACCCGCGTGCTGAGCACAGTATTAAAACTATTCAAGTACCAAACGAAGGAGTGCGCTTTTTAGTCGGCCCAGAAGGTGGATTTACCGATGCAGAAATTGACATTGCTAAACAGCAAAACTTTGTTGATATTCGCTTAGGCCCACGTGTTCTGCGAACAGAAACAGCCGCTCTGACGGTATTGAGCGCATTACAATTACAGTTTGGCGATTTAGCGAATTGAAAACCGTAAAAATACCCATATATCAAAGTAACAAAACATAGTATGGCATACGATTCTAAGGCAAAAATATGGCAATTAAGCTAGGCATAATCTCTGATCCAATTAGTGGCTTTAATATTAAAAAAGACACTGGCTTTGCAATGATGATGGAAGCGCAACAGCGCGGTTACGAAATTTACTACATGGAAATGGATGACCTTTCTCTACGTCAAGGTCAAGGCTTTGCAACAGCCGCCAAAGCCCGTGTGTTTGATGATGTAAATCACTGGTATGAATTAGAAGAAAAAGCCACCATTGCTTTAGCAGATTTAGACGTTATTTTAATGCGTAAAGATCCGCCTTTTGATACTGAGTACATCTACGCTACCTATATTTTAGAGCGTGCTGAGCAAGCTGGCACGCTTATAATCAATAAGCCGCAAAGCTTACGCGATGCTAACGAAAAGCTATTCACAGCTTGGTTTAGCGAACATACGCCAGATACTTTAGTAACACGTAGCCAAGCAGACATTCGTGCATTTTTAGCTGAGCATAAAGATATTATTTTAAAACCGCTAGATGGTATGGGTGGTGCATCTATCTTTAGAGTTAAAGAAGATGATGCCAATATTGGTGTGATCTGCGAAACGCTAACCGAACATGGTAGTCGTTTTGCAATGGCACAAAACTATA
Organism: Pseudoalteromonas sp. P1-8; assembly: GCF_001399985.1. NCBI lineage: Bacteria > Pseudomonadati > Pseudomonadota > Gammaproteobacteria > Alteromonadales > Pseudoalteromonadaceae > Pseudoalteromonas > Pseudoalteromonas sp. P1-8. Next base: position 288,694 of record NZ_LJSO01000002.1, on the reverse strand, counting down.
TTCCTGAAATCAAGCAAGGCGATAAACGCGTACTTGTGGTTGATGGTGAAGTAATGCCGTATTGCCTAGCTCGTATTCCACAAAATGGCGAAACGCGCGGTAACTTGGCAGCAGGTGGTAGAGGTGAAGCACGCCCGATTAGCGATTCAGACCGTAAAATTGCAGAGGCTGTAGCACCTACGCTGAAAGAAAAAGGCCTTATTTTTGTTGGTCTAGATATCATTGGCGACCGTTTAACTGAAATCAATGTCACTGCGCCAACGTGTGTAAAAGAGATTGAAGCCGCTTATGACATTTCAATCACTGGTCACTTATTTGATGCCATTGAAAGAAAACTGAGCCATACTTAAATTAAACAACAAAAGGGGCGACCTATGCAGTCATTAGAGAATCACTTCTTAATCGCAATGCCGAGCATGCAAGACCCTTTTTTTAAGCGTGCTGTCACTTACATTTGTGAGCACAATCAAGATGGTGCGATGGGCTTGGTAATTAACCAGCCTATCAATATCACCGTGGGCGAGCTACTCGATAAAATCGAAATTGATAACGACAAAAGCAAGCAAGCTGCAGGTTTAGCTGTGTACGCAGGCGGACCTGTAAAAACCGATCGCGGATTTGTTTTGCACTCACCAAAGCCAGGTTATGCAGCGAGTCAAAAACTTAGTAGTGATATTATGATCACCACTTCAAAAGATGTGTTAGCAAGCCTAACCACGAGTGAAGCACCTGAACAATTTATTATCACACTGGGTTATGCTGGTTGGGATCAAGGGCAGCTAGAGCAAGAACTGCTAGAGAATTCATGGTTAATTATCAAAGCAGATCCTGAGATCATCTTTAACACACCCGTTGAAAAACGCTGGGAAAAAGCCGTTTCTATGCTGGGTTTTGATATCGGGCAATTAAGCTCTGAAGCTGGCCACGCCTAACATTTATAAATTTTAAGACTATGACAAAACGAACTTTTAAGCCACTCGGTGAACGCACCGTAATGGGTTTTGACTTTGGCACCAAAAGTATTGGTATTGCCATTGGTCAAGAGCTCACAGGAACAGCATCAAGCTTACAAGCTGTAAAAGCGAGAGATGGGATCCCTGATTGGCAACTTATTAAAAAACAAGTGGATGAGTGGCAACCTGATTTAATGGTGGTTGGTTTACCGCTTAATATGGATGGCACCAATCAAGAAGTTACTTTTAAAGCTAAGAAGTTCGCAAACCGCTTACACAACCACTTTGCTATACCGGTTGAAACGCAGGATGAACGACTAACAACAGCAGATGCCAAAGCCCGTTTATTTGAACAAGGTGGCTACCGAAACCTTGGTAAAGGTAATGTGGATAATATGTCAGCGGTGATCATCTTAGAAAGCTTTTTTGAGCAGTTTTATGGCGACTAAGGCGCTTTATTAATCACCGTATAGTTGTTTAAATCTGGAATGAAGCCTGCCTCTCGGTAGGCTTTTTCAATTGCGCCTGTTTTACGAAGCTGCGCAAGCCCTTTTTGAATTGCAACAAAGGCCGCTTTTCCATCGGGGTGACTCTTCGAAATAATAAAATGACGGCTATCATTAAGCTGGAGCACTAGGTTTGGCACAGCTACCAGTTCAATGTTTTCTAATGTGTAGCGATTATTGAGGCTAGGCATTAAGGGCATCATCATAAAATCAACCCACTGCATCGATACAGTGCGGACTTGCCCAAGCCACTCATCTTCTCTGAGCAACTCTTTTAAGGGCAGAGCAGATAACGTTTGCCAATCGGTTTGCCAGCGTGGCGTTGACACTGCGGTTAATTGTTTAAAGTCAGCAAGCTGTTTTACTTGCTGCACTTTCTTATTGTTCGGTGAAGTGAATATACCCGCAAAATACTCACCATCTCTAATCACAGGATCAGAGATATATACCGACTCAACTAGCTGCTTTGCATCAACAGACCAAACACTATCGAAGCTTAATAGTAGCTGGCCATCTTCTAACAGCTTGGTATTGCGATAATTAACATTGCCTTTGTGATAACGAAATGGCTTGGTAAAACCGCCTAAACTCAATGCTTGTTGAGCTATGATCATATCGACCACATCACGGCGAATGTAAGCACCACTGAAGTCTTTAACTTCAAGAGGTTTGCGACCATTCAAAAAGCGACTGTAATCGTCATAAACATCATCGCGAATAAAAATAACCACACTTTTATTATCATTGCCATATACCTGAAAGGTACTCAGCAATAAAAATAACCAACCGATTAAATTTACTCGCAAACACATTTATTCGTCACTCTTTCCATCAAGACCATCGATAGTCACGCCTTGTAAGAAGCCCGCACCACTTTGTTCATTGTTTTGCAGCTTAATCATTAGGCGTAAGTCATTTGGCGAGTCAGCATGGTGTAACGCATCAGCGTAGTTAATACGGCGCTGTTTATAAAGCTCAAATAAGGCTTGGTCAAAGGTCTGCATGCCCATTTCTTTCGATTTAGCCATGGTTTCTTTGATAGAGCCAATATCACCACGCTTGATGAGCTCTGCCACCATAGGTGAATTAAGCAAAATCTCGATAGCAGCAACACGCCCTTCCCCATCGGAAGTTGGCACCAACTGCTGAGCAACAATGGCGCGAAGGTTAAGTGCTAAGTCGTACTTTAACTTATCGTGCTTTTCTTTTGGTACTAAGTGCATGATACGGTCAATGGCTTGGTTGGCATTATTCGCATGCAGTGTCGCCACACACAAGTGACCCGTCTCGGCAAAGCTGAGTGCGTATTCCATGGTTTCTTGTGAACGGATCTCACCAATTAAGATCACATCAGGTGCTTGACGTAACGAGCTTTTTAGAGCTGATTCAAAGCTTTCTGTATCTAAGCCTACTTCACGTTGGGTAATGATACTTTTACGATGTTCGTGAACAAACTCTATAGGATCTTCAATAGTAAGAATATGACCACGTTGATTGCGGTTACGATAACCTAAAAGCGCAGCGAGCGAGGTTGATTTACCCGTGCCTGTACCACCTACAAACAGCACTAAACCACGTTTTGCCATAATCACGTCGGTTAATGTTGATGGCAAACCTAGTTCGTTGACATCTGGGATTTGCGTCACGATACGGCGAATAACCATACCCGCTCTATCACGCTGCCAAAAGGCAGAAACACGGAAACGGCCTTCATCAGTCGCAATTGCAAAGTTACACTCTTTACTGTCATGAAATTCTTTGCGCTGTTTGTCGTTCATTGCTGACTCGACCAAAGCGAGTGAATCCTCATCAGAGAGCTTCTCATCGCTTAAAGGTATTAATTCACCGTTTACTTTTGCACTGACAGGCAGCTGGCTCGAAACAAACAAGTCTGAGCCTTTTTTGTCGATCATAACTTGTAAAAAATGATTTAAAGGTAAAGACATTTTAAATAGCTCCGTTAACCACCAAATTGGGTTTTATCTTGCGCTTTAGCTCGCGCATCATTGGTTGTAATAATGCCGTAGTTAACTAAGTTTGCTAAACATTGATCCATGGTCTGCATACCATGCGATGCACCGGTTTGAATTGATGAATACATTTGTGCAATTTTATCTTCACGGATCAGATTTCGAATTGCAGGAATACCTATCATGATCTCGTGAGCTGCAACTCGGCCACCGCCCACTTTTTTTAGTAAAGTTTGCGAGATTACGGCACGTAATGATTCTGACAACATTGAACGTACCATGTCTTTTTCTTCACCTGGGAATACGTCAATGATACGGTCAATGGTTTTTGGTGCTGATGTGGTATGCAAGGTACCAAACACCAAGTGACCTGTTTCTGCTGCGGTCATCGCTAAGCGAATCGTTTCAAGGTCACGCAGCTCACCCACTAAGATTACATCCGGATCTTCACGTAGTGCACTTCTAAGTGCATTAGAGAAGCTATGCGTATCACGGTGAACTTCACGCTGGTTAATAAGGCTCAGCTTATTCTCATGTACGAATTCGATTGGATCTTCAATAGTTAAAATATGGTGATGCTTATTTTGGTTAATATAATCAACCATCGCCGCTAATGTGGTTGATTTACCCGACCCCGTTGGCCCGGTGACTAGCACCAAACCACGAGGATTATCGGAAATGGTTTTAAAAATATCAGGCGCACCTAAATCATCCAGTGTTAAAACATCACTTGGGATAGTACGAAACACCGCCGCAGGGCCACGGTTTGAGTTAAATGCGTTAACACGAAAACGCGCAAGGTTTGGTACTTCGAAAGAAAAATCCACTTCGAGATTTTGTTCGTAGTCCTTACGCTGATTATCGTTCATAATATCGTATACCAGACTATTTACATCTTTTTGTTCTAATGCTGGAATATTAATACGACGCACATCACCATCAACACGTATCATAGGTGATACGCCTGATGACAAGTGTAAATCCGAGGCTTTGTGTTGCACACTAAAGGCCAATAATTCGGTAATATCCATTTATGACTCCACAACCAACTGATAATTATATGGTTACAATAGCAGAACGACTTACATCCGCCTACGCAAGAATTGCTCAAGCTGCAAAAAATAATCACCGCGATGAGCAATCAATCAACCTATTGGCTGTTTCAAAAACAAAACCTGCCGACGATATTATTGCTGCCTATAAGCATGGCCAACGCCAGTTTGGCGAATCATACGTTCAAGAAGCGGTAACAAAAGTCACAGCATTGGCTGATTATAAAGACATTGTTTGGCACTTTATCGGCCCTATTCAATCAAATAAAAGTGCCCAAGTAGCCACGCATTTTGATTGGGTACAAAGTGTTGACCGCACTAAAATTGCAAAACGTCTTAATGAGCAACGACCAGCCGACAAAGCTCCGCTCAATGTATTAATTCAAGTTAATATTAGTTTAGAAGAGGCTAAGTCAGGCTGCCACCCAGACGAGCTAATGGCATTGGCCGAATTCGTCAATCAATGTCCTAATTTATGCCTGCGCGGTGTGATGGCGATTCCTGCCAAAACCGATGATGCCCAGCTACAATTACAATATTTTGAGCAATTAAGCGCTTGCTTTGATAAACTAAAGGCCCAATATCCCCAAGTAGACACCTTGTCGATGGGTATGAGTAATGATGTTGAAGCGGCGATTGCAGCAGGTTCAACCATGGTACGCATTGGCACGGATATATTTGGCCAACGAAATTAGAAGGTGATAACAGACATATGTCAGACAAAAAAATCGCATTTATAGGCACGGGTAACATGAGCTACGCCATCATTGGCGGCATGGTAAAGAACGGTTTTGCAGCAAAAAACATCATTGCAACCAATCGCAACCAAGAAAAATTAGCTAAGGTTGCTGCTGATTTCGGGGTGCAAACTACCGCGGATAACAACGCGGCACTTCGCGATGCAGATGTGATTGTCTTATCTGTTAAACCACAAATGATGGGCGATCTTTGCCAATCATTCCAAGATTCAGGCGTTGATTTTAGCGACAAGCTATTTATTTCAGTGGCCGCTGGCCTTACCGTTAGCCGTTTACGTGAAATGCTAGGTCAAGATGTGAAAATGGTGCGTTGTATGCCAAATACACCATCATTACTAGGCCGTGGTGTTTCAGGTCTATACGGCGCGGATGAAACCGCTGAAGAGCACGAGTTTGTACAACAAGTTTTTGAGTGTACAGGCATTGTTGTTTGGGTTGAGCAAGAGTCACAAATCAACGACATCATTGCTGTTACAGGCTCATCACCTGCTTACTTCTTCTTATTTATGGAAGCTATTGAAGAAAAAGCGAAAGCACTTGGCTTTAGTGATGAAGATGCGCGCCGTTTAGTGCAACAAACCGCACTGGGTGCTGCCGAAATGGCTCTTTCGCAACCAGACATCAGTATTTCTCAGCTACGTGCAAACGTAACCTCTAAAGGGGGTACGACTCACGAAGCTGTTGAGCATCTTAAATCACAAGGTTTAGTCGGCACAGTTGCAGATGCAATGGACGCCTGTATTGCTCGCGCTGAAGCGATGGAAAAAGAACTTTAAGCTTACTTTTTGAAGGTAAAACTATGCAAGCCATGCACTTTTTAGTTGGGATTATTTTTGATCTCTTTTTAATGGTGGTCCTTTTACGCTTTTGGTTACAAGCGGCAAAAGCTGACTTTTACAACCCTATGAGCCAGTTTGTGGTGAAAGCCACTTCGTTCGCAGTGAACCCACTTCGTAAAATCATCCCAGGAGTGGGTGGCTTTGATATTGCTTCGTTAGTGCTTGCTTATTTAGTTGCTGTAGCAAAACTCAGTGTTATTTTTCTGATGTTTTATAACGCTTGGGCGCCAGGTCCGGTATTTATTCAAGCGTTAATTACGGTAGTTAAAGAAGGCCTAAACTTACTATTTTGGGTATTAATTATTCGTGCTTTACTAAGTTGGGTAAGCCAAGGCTACAACCCAATTGAGGCTGTATTCCACCAGCTAACTGAGCCGATGTTACGTCCCATTCGTAAGGTTATCCCACCACTAGGTGGTCTAGACCTATCAATCTTAGTGTTGATTATTGGTCTACAGTTTTTACAGTTTTTAGTAATGGATTTAATTGGCTAAGCGTTTAACGTTAAGCAGTAAGGGGCCGAAAGGCCTCTTTTGTTAAGTGAGATATACCATGAAGCAATTTATTTATTTTTCTTTGATTGTATTGAGTTTATTTACAACCTTTGCCAAAGCTGATGAACAAGCAGGCGCCCAGTACAAGGTTCTTGGCCCTTGGGAAGTTCATTACATTGCATTTCCATCGACTTTTATTCAGCCAAACATTGCTAAAAACTATGATTTAGAGCGTAGCCCTAGCAAAGGGATTATTAATATTTCGGTATTAAAAAACAGCGATAAAACAGCGCAGACTGCAACTTTAACTGGCACTGCACGTAACCTACTTGGTAATAAAAAACAGCTTACATTTAAAGAAGTTGTTGAAGGCGATGCGATTTATTACCTCGCGCAAATCGATTACAGCAACGAAGAAATTTACCGTTTTGATATCGAAATTAATCAAAATGGCAAAGTACAAACGCTGAAGTTTCAGCAAAAATTTTACGTAGATTAATAGACCTATGAACAACACCTTGGTTTTAGCCACGGGTAACCCTGGCAAAGTAAAAGAGCTGGCAAGTATGCTCAGCCCACTTAATATTAACGTGGTTCCACAAAGCGATTTTCAAGTGCCAGACGTGCCAGAAACAGGCACCACATTTGTTGAAAACGCCATTATTAAAGCGCGCCATGCAGCAAAGATCACAGGCTTGCCTGCGATTGCTGATGACTCAGGTCTTGAAGTAGACGGTCTAAATGGTGCACCAGGAGTGTACTCTGCACGTTTTGCCGGAGCTGGTGCCAGCGATCAAGATAATATCGATAAGCTACTGAAAGAGCTTGCTGATAACCCAGTTCGCAGTGCGCGTTTTTGGTGTGTGTTAGTATTAATGCGCCATGCTGACGACCCTACACCACTTATTTGTAGTGCTAGCTGGGAAGGCGAAATCACTCATAGCCAAGATGGTCAAGGTGGTTTTGGTTATGATCCTGTTTTTTACGTACCGTCTGAGCAATGCACTAGCGCTCAGTTAACTAAAGAGCAAAAAAATGCCCTTAGCCATCGCGGCCAAGCTTTAAAACAACTACTTGCGCAATTGCAGCAAAAAGGCGGCCTGTGAGTTTACCGCCTTTAAGTTTATATGTGCACGTGCCTTGGTGCGTGCAAAAGTGCCCATACTGTGACTTTAATAGCCATGGCCAAAAAGGCACGATCCCCGAAAAAGAATACGTTCAACATCTTATTGATGATCTCAAGGCCGATTTGCACTTAGTGCAAGGGCGTAAAATCCACAGCATTTTTATTGGCGGCGGCACGCCAAGCTTATTAACCGGTGACGCATATACTCGCCTACTTGGTGAAGTCGACAAATTAATTGGCCTAACTGATGACTGTGAAATTACCCTAGAGGCAAACCCAGGTACCGTCGAAACAGGTCGCTTTAAAGAATATGTTGCCGCTGGCATCAATCGTATTTCGATTGGTGTGCAAAGCATGCAAAACGACAAGCTAAAAACCCTTGGCCGTATTCATGGTGCTGATGAAGCAAGTTATGCGGCTAAACAGGCGCATCAAGCAGGGCTAAACAGCTTTAACCTTGATTTAATGCATGGCTTACCAGGGCAATCTGTTGCAGACGCCTTGGGTGACCTTGAAAAAATTATCGCCCTTAATCCACCTCATATCTCGTGGTATCAGCTAACAATTGAGCCAAATACTCAGTTTGCTTCTAAGCCACCGACCTTACCTCATGACGACACCCTTTGGGATATTCAAGAACAAGGTCAAGCGTTACTCGCAGCAGCAGGTTATGAGCAATACGAGATCTCAGGCTACGCGAAGCCCGGCTACCAATGCCGTCATAACTTGAATTATTGGCGATTTGGCGATTATCTCGGTATCGGCTGCGGTGCCCATGGTAAAATTACTGATGAAAATAAACTCATCACCCGTACGGTGAAAGTAAAACACCCTCGAGGATATATGGATCTTGCCAAACCGTATTTATACGAACAATGGCAAGTAGCAGAAGACGACTTAGCTTTTGAATTCTTTATGAATCGTTTTCGTTTAGTCGAACCCTGCCCCAAAGCTGATTTACCTTTGCTTACAAGTTTGTCACTGCAAAGTCAGGAACAAGCCTTGACTGATGCAATTGCAAAAGGCTTACTAATTGATGATAAAGATAACTGGCAGGTAAGCCCAAAAGGCCACCGCTTTTTAAATGACCTGCTAGAATTATTCGTTTAAGAATTATAATTAAATTTCTAACAACTACAAAGGAACGATAATGCGTAAACTGACCTTCATCGCTGCGGCGGTAAGTGTTGCATTACTTGGCGGCTGCCAACAAATGCAAGAGCAACCGAAGCCTGCACCAAGTGTACAAAGCCAACCTGTACAAAGTGAAATCGATAAAGCTAATGCCTTCTTCGAAGATACTTTTAACCGTGATGTAATGAAAAGCCCTATCTATCAAACATACATGGGCATCAAAAAAGATTACGACAAATGGGACGATGGCAGCGAAGAGCGCGTTTTAGAAGACTTTGAACAAACTAAAGCTGACCTAGTTGCGCTTAACGCAATTAACCGTGACCTATTAGATGACGCAACAAAAGTAAGCTACGACCTTAAAAAGCAAGATTTAGAAAACGAAATTGCTGATTTCAAATGGCGTCATTACAACTACCCTGTGAACCAAATGTTTGGTGTTCACTCGATGATCCCTGCGTTTTTAATCAACCAACATCAAATTGCCGATGTATCTGATGCTAAAGCGTATATCTCACGTTTAAATGGTGTTACAACGGTTATTGATCAGCTAATCAAAGACCTTGAAGTACGAGCAGATAAAGGCATTATCGCGCCTAAGTTTGTTTTCCCACACGTGATTGATTCAAGCAATAATATCTTACGCGGCGCACCCTTCCATGATGGTGAAGACTCAACGTTACTAGCTGACTTTAAACGTAAAGTTAATGCATTAGAGATTGCTGACAGCGAAAAATCTGCACTTATCAGCGACGCTGAAAAAGCCCTAAAAGCAGCAGTAAAACCTTCTTACACTAAGCTAATTAACTTCTTAGCTCAGTTAGAAAAACGCGCTGATGACCGTGATGGTGCTTGGAAATTCCCTGACGGTGAAGCGTTCTACAATAATGCTTTAGCACGTACCACAACGACTGATTTAACAGCAAAAGAAATCCACACAATCGGTTTAGCTGAAGTCGCGCGTATTCACGACGAAATGCGTGAGATTAAGGACAAAGTAGGCTTTAAAGGTGACCTTAAAGCATTCATGCAATTCATGAAAACTGATAAGCAGTTCTACTACCCTAACACAGCTGAAGGTAAACAACGTTACCTTGATGAGGCAACAGCGCTTATCGATAACATGAAATCTCGTCTAGACGAGCTATTCATTGTTAAGCCAAAAGCTGACCTTAAAGTTAAAGCTGTTGAAGCATTCCGTGAAAAAGCTGCAGGTAAAGCGTTCTACCAACAACCTGCACCAGATGGCTCACGCCCAGGCATTTATTACGCAAACCTTTACGACATGGAAGCAATGCCAACATACCAAATGGAAGCACTTGCGTACCACGAAGGTATTCCTGGTCACCACATGCAAATTGCTATCGCGCAAGAGCTTGAAGATGTACCTAAGTTCCGTAAGTTTGGCGGCTACACAGCGTATGTTGAAGGCTGGGGTTTATACTCAGAGCTAGTACCAAAAGAAATGGGCTTATACGAAGACCCATATTCAGATTTTGGTCGTCTTGCGATGGAATTATGGCGTGCATGTCGCCTAGTAGTAGATACAGGTATCCACGCTATGAAGTGGACACGTCAAGAAGGTATCGACTACTACGTAAATAACACACCAAATGCGACGTCTGATGGCGTTAAAATGGTTGAGCGTCACATTGTAATGCCTTCACAAGCAACGGCATACAAAGTGGGCATGCTGAAAATTTTAGAGCTTCGTGAAGCGGCTAAAGAAAAACTAGGCGATAAATTCGATATTCGTGAATTCCACGATGTAGTACTTAAAAATGGTGCAGTACCATTAAATGTACTAGAGAAGTTTGTTGACCAATGGGTTGCTAAAAAACAAGCAGCTTAACCTATAAAGACTTGAAAAAGGCCGCTCAGCGGCCTTTTTTATTTATTTAAACAACTAGTTGAGCTATAAATGTATAAATAATAAAAAACGAGTATCTCCATGCAAAGCGCGATTGAGCAATTGAACAGCCGGCTTCAACATCATCAGTTAAAAGAACTCATTGCCGATTACCAAAGTTTATCGGGAGTGTTGCAAGCGGCACAATTACAGCACATTTATCAATTAGCTTGCAGTAGTGAAGTTAAATACTTGTTTTTACAAAATGTGGCAGCGCATTTACTCGAAGCAAGCCCGCTGCCAAGTGAAGCTGTAGCCTTAATTGATGATATCGATAAACTGAGCTTTTTCACGCCTGGTCTTAAGTTTCAAAATGCTTTTTGTGTAACAGACAGTCAGGGCAATACCTTACTTCATCATTTATTTACGCAGTGTCAGGCTGATAACCTACCCTTTAATTACTTGCGTTCGTTAATGTTATTTGAAAGCAACGAAAGCTTAGGCATAGCGTTAAAAACATTAAATAAACAGCAGCTCACTCCTATTGGTTGCTTTATAGCGCAAAACAGCACGACCCAAATGCTAGCCAAACATGAGTTCTCTGCGCTATTAGCCATGATGGAAGTCGACCAAAGCCACAACCCTCGCGCAGTCAGCGCCTTAATAAATACCTTTAAGCAATTTTATGGTGCCAATCAACCAGCGAGTAGCGACAGCAAAGTGCTGCTTTGCGCGGCCTATTTGCAAGTGCCAACAGCGCAGTTATTAAACGCGCTCAATCAATAGCTCCATGAATAAGGATGTTGTTAAAGCGTTTTTATCGCTCAGCAGTTTTACAGCCCTTAATCACGGTAGCCGTATTGTGCTTACCTTATGCCTTGCAAGGATATTAAGTACTGATGAGTTTGGTACTTTCGCCGCGTTACTCGCACTGTGTGAAATTCTGTTATTACCCGCGAGTATGGGTTTTGCATCGTCTTTAATGCGTATTAGCTACCCACTCTACAAAGCCCAGCAACATGAGTTACTACGTGGCTTAAAACATGTTTATTTAGCTGCATCATGTTTATTTGGGGTGATTTTTGTCGCAGCTGTGGTGATTAGCTTTCAGGCTATTTCACCACACCAAAGTGCTCAAGAGCATGTGGTCTATTTACTGTTACTGGTGCCGATTGGCGCCATTATGCAAAGCCAATCGGCTTTTTTAGTGGCTTTGAATAAACCAAAAATTGGCCTGATAACGCAGCAGTGTATTTTTGAATTGCTAACCGCGGGGTTTTGCTTTTTCGTGTACTTGATACGTGGCGATTTATCTTTAGTCGAGATTTGTATCTTGTTGTTTTGTAGCATCTTGTGCGTAGTCATTTATCAATATTGGTTAATCAAAAAAATGATCGTCGCAAGCACTGCCCGCTACCAAACCAAGCAATGGTGTAAAGACTCCTTGATCATGCTCGCCAGTGGCGCAGGCACCGTATTAGTAGCAAAACTCGATGTATTACTGGTGCATCACTGGTTTGGTGCACAAGGCGTGAGTATCTTCTTTCCTGCGGTAGTGATTGCTGGCTTACTGACTATTTTAGGCAATGCCGCCAACCAATATTTAAAACCCATTTTAATGGCAGATGAAACGACCGAGCAGCAACTTAGCGAATTAATGAAAGTGGTATGGCGTTTTAACTTTGCCGCTATTTTGCTACTTGCCCTGCTCGCAAAGCCACTACTCACTCTCTATGGCGAAAGCCAATTGCAGGAAGGGTTTTGGATTTTAATGCTGCTGTTACTCGGGCAACTGTTATTACCAGCAAGGATTTTAGCCAGTAGCATGATCAAGTTAAAAGGGAACCCGCTTATTAATTTGTACGTATTACTTGGCGCAACCAGTGTCACGGTTTTAATGGCAGTACTGTTAAAAGATCAGTTTGGCTTATTGGGGGTGGCTGTGGCATTTAGTGGCGGCTTTATGCTCGGTGCGCTTTGCCGCATGGTAATTGTATGCACACGCATGCGGCTGCCTTTATCTGTGGTATTGGGTTTAGTCAGATAGATAATATTCAACACTGGTAACAACACGCACTTTTTTCAGCTGAGGTGTGTTTGAATCTCTATCAGAAATTGAAAACTGCCCCTGACGCGCAGTTTTAATTTTACCTAATTTAGATTGTGAATCTTTGGCAAATTTCATTGCCACTTCACGGGCTTTTTCGGTTGCTTCTTGAATCATATTTGGCTTAATTTCATTTAAGCCATTAAATAAATATTGAATACGCGTTTCGTAATTGTCTTGTACTATCGCAATGCCTTGCTTGGCTAATTGGCTTACTGCGCCTAAGGCATGTTGCACTTTTTCGATGTCATTTGAATAAACAATGACATTATTACGGGCAATATAACGAAACTGTTGATTTTCGCCGCCATATTCGCGGGCTTGTTTATCAATAATTGACTGACTACCAAGACTAATTTCTTCATCACTAAAGCCATGTAGCTTTAAAAAGGCGACGACTGCATCGCTTTTCTCTTCAACCCGACCCACTAATTTTTCAAGGTTGTTATCGGCATCAGAAAACTGCAATGGCCAAATTACGGTGTCGGCAGGCACTTCCATTTCAGCTAACCCTTTAACGTGAACAGTGCGCTCCATGCCTTTCACATCAAGGGCTGCACTTTTCAAAATAAAACCTAATCCGAGCAAACCAACCGCCAATGCACACGCTGCAATAACGATATTAAATGGTTGCGCTTTATTCATGCTTTTCTCCTTGATGTAGGTCACTGTTTTTGACTCGAAAAGTAGTTATAAACAGGTTATCTTATGAGTATAACTTTTAATACTTTAGAAGCGTGTCGGTTCTAGTTTGGGTGTATTAAACTTAACAGACCCTGAAGTTTTAACAAACAGCGCAAGCGAAGGAAACAGCATGAGCGTTAAACGTATTAGCCAATTTTTTAACCCTAAATCAGTCGCGGTCATTGGCGCCTCAAATTCCCCTAACCGAGCGGGGTTTGTGGTTATGCGCAACCTTTTACAAGGGGGCTTTAAAGGCCCAATCATGCCTGTTAGTTTAAATCACAGCGCTGTACACGGCGTACTAGCCTACCCGAGCATTGCTGCACTACCCAAAGTGCCTGATCTTGCGGTTATTTGTACTAATAAAAACACCTTAATCAACATCATTAACGAGCTTGGGGAGCTTGGCTGTAAACATGCAGTGGTGATTGCAGCCGGCTTAAACGCCGACCAAAAGTACGCATTAAAAGAAGCAGCTGCTGAGGCAAATGTCTCTTTACTTGGGCCTAATTGTTTGGGCTTACTTATTCCTCATATTGGCTTAAATGCTAGTTTTTCGCATACAGTTGCAAGCCCCGGAAAGCTCGCCTTTGTATCGCAATCAGCGGCTGTTTGCTCAACCATTCTTGATTGGGCGAAGAACAAAGAGATTGGCTTTTCATATTTTGTGTCTGTAGGTGATTGCCTTGATATCGACTTTGATGAGTTACTCGACTTTTTAGGTCGCGATGCTAAAACCAAGGCTATCTTGTTGTATATCGATAATATTGAAGATATTCGTAGCTTTATTTCTGCAGCGCGAGCTGCTGCGTTTAGCAAACCTGTCATTGCCATTAAAACCGGTAAAACCAGCGCCGGAGCCCTTGCTGCAGAAATACACACTGGTGGCAAACAAAGCTCTGATGCGGTCTATGATGCGTTGTTTCAGCGAGCGGGTATGCTAAGGGTAAACGACTTACGAGAGCTTTTTGCAGCAACACAAACGCTGGCAATGCACCCCAAACTACTTAAAGTCGAACAACTGACTATTTTAACCAATGGCGGCGGCCCTGGTGTCATGGCTGTGGATACGCTCTTGCAAAGCTCAGGAAAACTAGCAGAGCTTAGCGACGAGACCAGAGCAGCGCTGAATAAAGTGATCCCGCAATCAGAGATGACCTCGAATCCGGTGGATATTTTTGGTGACTCAGCACCAAGGCGCTATCAACAAGCCTTAGAAATTTTACTGCAAGCCAAAGAAGTTAAAAACCTGCTGATCATTCATACCCCTTCTGCGCTTGCACCGAGTGAAGACTATGCTGAGATCATTGTCGAAACCTTAGAGAAAATCCCGAAGATGGCTCGCCCTTATGTTATGACAAACTTTATGGGTGAAGATGCCGCGTATGCTGCGCGAAAAGTCTGCGCTAATAATGCCATTCCGACCTACCGTACACCTGAAGGTGCGGTTGGTGCGTTTATGCACTTGGTAAGTTATCGCCGTAACCAAAAGCATTTAACGCAAACGCCAGAATCAAACACCGATGATGCAAAAATAAATAAAGACGCAGCACGCATTGTAGTAAATGAGTTTTTAGCCGAAGAGCAAAGCTATTTATCAACCCATGAAGCAAGCCAAATACTCACTCATTATGGTATTGATTGTATTCAAACTGAAGTTGCTTACACACCAACAGAAGCCAAAGAGCAAGCCATTGAGCTAGGTTTTCCTGTAGCGTTAAAACTAATAAGCCCAAGTATTCCTTCTAAATCAGAAGTCGGTGGTGTGGTCCTTAATTTAAATGATGCACAAGAAGTTGAGCAAACAGCCTTTGCCATGCTGCTACGAATCAAAAACACCTACCCTGACGCCCATATTGAAGGCTTTTCATTGCAAAAGATGGCGCCGCGAGCAGGTGCTAATGAGCTACGAATCGCTATTAAAACAGAGCCGAACTTTGGCCCAGTGATCTTACTGGGTGAAGCAGGCACCGGACTTGAATTCGCTCAAGCTGCAGTGGCATTACCACCACTGAATATGAACTTGGCAAAATACCTGATTGCTGCGGCGCACGATAAAGGCGTACTTAAAGACCGCGTACTACCAGAAAAGGTCGATAAATACCGTTTATGCGCCCTACTCACCCGCATCTCGCAGCTTGTTATCGACCAACCTGACATTACCAGTGTTGAGCTAAACCCTATTTTAGCCAGCAACGGGCAGTTTTTAGTCCTTGATGCGACTATCGGCCTTAGCCGTTACAAAGCAAAAGCGAATCGTAAACGCTTGTGTATTCGCCCCTACCCGATTGAATTGGTTAAAGAGGTAACCCTTAAAAACAATACCCAAGCACAGCTAAGACCAATTAAACCGGAAGATGAGCAAGCTCACTTAGAGTTTGATCAATCATTAAGTAAAGAAGACAGATATAAACGCTTCTTCGGTGAATTACCGCAATTTAACCATGATCAGCTCGCGAAAATGACGCAAATTGATTATGACCGAGAAATGGCGTTTATTGTCAGCCAAGAGCAAAATGGTTCAGCCTGTACATTAGGGGTGTCTCGTGTACTTATGGATCCAGACAAACTCGATGCTGAGTTTGCAATTGTGGTGCGCTCTGATTGCCAAGGTTTAGGACTTGGCACAATATTAATGAATGCGGCAATTGAGCATTGTAAAAACCAAGGCGTAAAACAAATTGCTGGTATTACCTTGCCAGAAAACACCGGCATGATTGAACTGGCACGAAAACTCGGGTTTAAGATCACCCGCGACTTTGAAGAAGGCAGCATTAATATGGTGCTAAAACTTAACTAAAAACTGGATCATTATTTTGCATCGTTTAAGAAATTACACTGCACGAGTTTTTGAAGGTAACGGTAAATATCGACGTATAGGGCGCGCTCTCGACGTGTTTTTAATGTCGTTGATCATGATTAATGTGGTGGCGATTGTGTTGGAGTCAGTCGGCCCTTTAGCAAAGCAATATCATCACGAATTTTTAATGATTGAGCTGATTTCTGTCGGTATCTTTACCTTAGAATATGTGCTCAGGCTTTGGTGCTGTGTTGATAAAAGCGTGCATAAAGAAAGTACACTAACAAATTCAAAAATTCGCATTAAGTATTTCTTTTCGCCCATGGCGCTGATTGATCTTATAGCGATTTTACCCACCATTCTGATGGTCTTTGTGAGTGTTGATTTACGCTTCTTACGAGTGCTTAGGTTAATGCGTATCTTTAAGCTGACGCGCTATTCAAGGGCAATGCAGCTGCTATTAAACTCGTTCAAAGAAGAAAGCAGCTCACTGCTTGCGGCTTTTTTTATTATGGCCGTAGTGCTGATCATTGCATCATGCGGTATTTATTTAATAGAACACGATGTACAGCCAGATAAATTTGGCTCTATCCCTGCTGCAATGTGGTGGGCAATGGTGACATTAACAACCGTTGGTTATGGCGATGTCGTGCCTGTGACTCCCCTTGGTCGCTTATTTGGTGGTGCTATTACACTGGTAAGTATGGGCATGGTGGCTATTCCAACTGGTTTGTTGGCCTCAAGCTTTTCTGAGCAGTTACGTAAACGCAGACAAGTGTTTACCGATGCAGTGCATGAAGCCGTTGAAGATGGGCACTTATCGCCTGTTGAAGAAGAGCACTTAGAAAACTTACGGTATAAACTGGGTTTAAGTCAGCAAGAGGCGAATAAAGCGATTCATAACGAGCTTAAAAACCGCAATCGCAATCTGTATTGCCGCCACTGTGGTAAACGCCAAGATTAACGAAAAGGGTAAAGTTTTCGCTTTACCCTAAAATTCATCATCCCACTGGGTATCTAAAAGCGCTTTCACCTCATCACCTGCCACAGGTTTGCTAAACAGGTAACCTTGGAAATACTCACAGCCTAAAGAGCGTAAGAACTGCAATTGCGTGCGGTTCTCAACCCCTTCTGCTACACACTCTTTACCCAAGCTTTTTGCAAGAGTAAGCGTTGAATTGATAATCGCTTCATCACCTTTATCAATACCAATGTCATTAACAAAGCTTTTGTCTATTTTCAGCACATCAACCGGAAAACGTTTCAAATAGGTCAGTGACGCATAACCCGTTCCAAAGTCATCCATATAAATACGACAGCCTAAGGCTTTGAGTTTTTCCATACTTTGCTGCGCTTTATCTGAATCGTGCATCATCACTGATTCGGTGATCTCAAACACTAGCGCGCTCGCAGGAACTTTAATTGCGCTTATTGATTGATGTATTTTCTCAACCAGATTTTCGCTTTCAAAATCTAGGGCTGAGAGATTAATAGAAATATATAAATCAGGATGCGTGGTACGCCATTGGCGCAGCTCAATCAATGCTCTTGATAAAGTCTGCAGCATAATTTTGGTAATTAGCCCGGAGCTTTCTGCTGCATTTGCAAAGTCTTCTGGTTTATATTCATCATTACTCGGCCAACGTAACAACACTTCAAGCCCCGCCACTTGGCGAGTCTCTGCGCTCACGATTGGCTGATAAAAATTACAAAACTCATGTTCTTGGTAAGCTTTACTTAACTGTGATTCAAGATGCAAAGTACGCTGCACTTGTAAGTTCATTTCTTGCTTATAGAACTGATAACAGCCTTCGACATGACTTTTCGCGTGGTACAGTGCCACATTAGAGGCTTTTAATAAGGCTTTGGTGTCCTTTGCATCATCAGGGTAAACAGCAACACCAACACTAAGGTTCACTTTTACAGCTTGCTGGCTAAGTTCAATATGGGTATCGACACAATCCATCACTTTTGCACATAACAGCAGTAACTCATCAAGCTGTTTAAAATCTTCGGCAAGGATCACAAACTCGTCACCATCGAAACGAGCCACGCTATCTTGTGGACGCAACACGTGTTTTAAACGCTTAGCAACACGCTTAATTAATTCATCAGACTCTTCACGGCCTAGCGAATCATTAAAGTGCTTAAAGCGCTTAATATTAACGTTTAATAACGCCACTTTTGTTTGATGGTAATCAGCTTGTTCAATAGCGTGAACGACTCGGTCGTTGAACAAGGTTTTATTTGGCAGTCCCGTCAAAGCATCGTAGTTGGCCAGTAGATGCAGCTCGTTTTCAGCCAGCTTTTGCGCGCTAATATCAGTAACTATAATCACATAGCTATCAAGTTGGCGATTATTGCCTGCAACCGCACTTATTTTTATTAATACTTGGCGCTTTTCACCGCCAGCAACTTCAACAACATCTTCGGCTGAAAAGTGCTCAC
This sequence comes from Pseudoalteromonas sp. P1-8, assembly GCF_001399985.1. Lineage (NCBI taxonomy): Bacteria > Pseudomonadati > Pseudomonadota > Gammaproteobacteria > Alteromonadales > Pseudoalteromonadaceae > Pseudoalteromonas > Pseudoalteromonas sp. P1-8. Next base: position 269,974 of record NZ_LJSO01000002.1, on the reverse strand, counting down.
CCGATTCAAGCTTTTGCATAATGCGTAAGTAATGGATACGAGTTGATATAGGCATACCCAGTGTGAGCGAACGGCTAGACCGAGGCTCTGCAGGAAAGCCAAAGGCATCTTGGAATGACTTATTGGTAGCGCGAATACGCAGATTCTTATCTAAGATAAACACCCAGTCGCGAGTTTGTTCAAATGCCGCACCAAACAAACGGGCATTTTCTTCAAATACCAGCTCTCGGGTCATATTTGTGTAGGTGCCCGCTACTTTTTCAGGGGCGCTGTCTTGCCACTCAACCACTTTGCCAAAGTCTTTATACCAACGCCAATTACCATCAGCATGACGTAGTCTGTAAGTGCAATTGAAATAGCCTTTTTGTGTAGATAAAAACTCTAACCACTCTAACCGGAAAGTTTGCTTATCATGAGGGTGAATCTTTGCTAAATAATCATCTAAATTTACGCTATCAGTTTCATAACCTAACTCATTTTTAAGACGCGGTTGATAAATAATCGGGCTTTGCGATGACCAATCCCATACTCCAGAATGGCTGCCTTCAAGAGCAAGCTTCAATCGTGCTTCACTCTCTTTACTCTCTTTATGGGCGGCTAGTAATATTTGTTGCATACGGTTACGCCTAAACACCCAAGCAGCAACAAACAGTGCAACCAAAATCACATATAAAACAATAAAGTGAGGTGCACGCCAAGGTGGGTATTTCACTTCGATATTCAAAATAGCGGGCGGCGTTAACTCTCCGGTTAATGGATCTTTTGCCCATACCTTAAGGTGGTATTTTCCTGCACTGAGTTTTGGGAAGAGTACTCGGTTGTTATTGCGGGTATAAGTTTTTTGACCATCACCTAGCTGGTATTCATAAATGATACGTTCTTGATAGTTAAATGCCATCGCAGAAAAGGCAACTTCAAGGCCTATATCATCATGCTCAAGAACGACACTATCGATAGGCTGTTTTAGCTCAGCGGGTAAATCGCGCGACATCAAATCAAGGTTAGTAATATTTACGTGATCAATTAAAGCTTGCTGATAGTGGTTATCCATAGGGTAAAAGTAGGTAAAGCCTTTTAGCGTACCATAGACAATTTGCCCTGACTCAAGCTTAGTAAATGCACCACTATTAAACTCGGTTGAGAATAACCCTTCTGAGCCAGTAAATTGCTGAAAATGTAAATTATCTGGGTTCAGTCGCCAAAGTCCTTTGTGGCTACTCATCCATATCATGCCCGCTTCATCAAGCACCATGTCGTATAACAAAGTACCTAACTTATTCTTTTCAAGGTCGATGGTATAAATATGCTCGTAAGTGCTGGCGTCTAAGCCGATTAAGCCAAAGTTTGAAAGCGATAACCACAACACATTGTTATTATCTATGATGTAAGACATCACATTCACAGCAACATTTTCATGTTGTTCAGGCACTTTATATATCGTCGAGAGCTCGTATGTATCAGGGTCAACTTGATACAGAATACCCGCATTATAAAATAATGGCGCTTCTGGATTTGACGACAACGCAGGTAAAAATCCGTAGGCTAAAAACGGCTCAAACTCATCAAACTTGCCGCCTAGTCGGGTCACTTTTTGGCTATCGATATTATAAACAAACATGCCGTAATCAGGGTGAACATAGTAAAGATCCCCCGATGGCATCAACAATATGCCATGCACCCAATCGTTAATTAAAACCTGGTTCTCGGGATTTGCGGCTTTGACTGAGGAGGCCTGCCCGGTTTTCGGATCAAAGCTTAAAATACCGCGATTAGTGTGCAGCCATAACTTATCTTTGTAGGGCATGATTTGGTAAATACTGAATTCAGTAGTTATAAGGTCAACCTGATAATCTTTTAAAAACACTTCACTTTCGTAGGTTTCTAAATCAACCGCTGTTAAACCATTATGGGTGGCAAGCCAGAGACGATTTTGAAACTCAGTGATACTCCAAATTGAATGATGAGATAGCCCATCGCCTGTTAATGAGTTGGCTGTTACATTGATAAAATTGTAATTGTCGTATGACTGATAAAACGCCCCATCATTTTTGGTTGCCAGCCACATTCCACCTGAGCGGTCTTTCACAATATCAATAATGCTGGTGTCAGCTAGTGTGTAACCACTTTCCTTTAGGCGCATATTCTTAGCTAACTCACCCGTGTCAAGGTTATATTCAAATAACCCTTTGTCAGTGCCAAGCGTAATAGAGTTAGCCTCTGGAATAATTTTCCAAATATTTAATTCACTGATGAGTGTTTTATTTTTGAAGGCGATATCAGGGGTATCAAACATTGCTTTTAAATTGCTAATATCAACCTGATAAAGGCCTCTAACAGCCCCCACTAGCAATGTTTGTTCATTGATAATAGCGAACGATTTCACATAATTTTGATAAATATGACTTGGCTCATTTTGGAGATGTTCAAGTTTACGGACTTTTCCTGATGCCAACTCATACACATAAGCACCATTACTAGTGCCCATAAAAATATAACCTTGGTACGCGAAAAGCTCTCGAATAACGCTGCTTTTAACCCGCTCAGGAATTTCAAAAATAGAGGTGATTTTTTTCGTTTCTAAGTCTAGTTTGGCAAAATCCCAGCCTCGCCCTAGCCAAAGTGTTTTGTCATCAACAGCTACCATGCTAAACACCGACTCAATAAAAATTTGCTCTTCAGTGGTTGGTTTAGCAATAAACTGCTGATAAGTATCCGAAGTGGGATCATAGCGGAATAAACCCGCTTGTAGTGAAGCTATCCAGATATAGCCTTGTGGATCTTGGTAAATACGGTCAATGATGGCATCTTCAAGCTCACCATTAGGGCCTTTGATATGAACCACCTGATAACCATCGTAGCGATTGAGGCCACCTTCAGTCGATAACCACAAGTAGCCACTGTTATCGATAAGCATAGTGTTTACATAACTTTGCGATAAGCCTTCACTGGTTGATAAACGTTTTACCTGAGAGATAGCGGGATGGCTAAACAAGCCACAGGTCAAAATAAAAAATAACGCTATACTGGAGAAGAACTTAGTCATTGACGTTCCAAATTGCTAACTTGGCACTGTGTCACGCGTAAAGTGCATCGCAACTACGTTTCGATGCGCATATACCTCAAACAACGATTGCAAAGAATTGGGTAATGTTAATGCATAGTTAAACCCATTTTGTAGATAAAAATCAATCAGATTTTGGTACACGAAGGTAAAAACTGTCCCTTTTTGTGCGGCGGTGACAGCCGCAAGTAATTGTGAAGCAATTTTTTGACCCCGCCATACTTCATCAACATAAAGGGTAGACAAAAATAACAGCCCAGCTTGGTTTTGAACTCGGCAAGCGGCAATTATTTCTGTTTCTTTGTAAGCAACCCATACTTGGTCAGCTTTGCTCGCTCGGCCGCGAGCCTTGTGTTTATCATAAAATTTGTTTACTAACGGCGTTTTAATTGGCTCAAGTAAACAAAATCTAAACGCAGCCATGGTTAGCTCATTAGCGAAAGGTAATGCTCAAACTGCTGCTTTAAGAACGCTTGCTCAGATATTGGACGACTATTTATTGCAGTGTAAACACCTTCGCGGGTGTTCTTACCACGCTTTATTTGATAAGCCCAAAAAGACGCTTCGTAATCCAATTGAATTTGATATTTTTGCTCTCGTGGCAATTTACATAGATTGAAACTCATACTTTCTCAGCAATAAATTTTTGATTTCACAAGTATAACAAAATTAACAGGCTTTAATCCCTTTTATTAGCTTAAAAAGCCCACGGATAAGCTTGATTTTGGAAACACATATCAGTAAATTAACGAGCAATTTATGTACGCAAGGAACGCACGTTGTCGAAGTATCTGAGTCACAGATTTGCCTTATTTTTGCTGTTTTTTTGCTTCTCAAGTAGTGCCAGCACTAATTTACTGATCTTTAATCGCCCCGCTGATACACCACAAGCTCGCTATGTTATTGATTTAATGAAAATGGCATACAAAGAAATTGGCTATGAGATCCATATAATCGATTTTAATCATCAAAATGCGCTGGTTGCTGCAAACCAAGGTGTGCTCGATGGGCAACTAGGGCGCATTGCCGATGTTAAAGACGATTATCCTAATTTATTGAAAGTAGACTATGCGCTTTTTGATTTTAATCTAGTGCTACTGAAAAACTGCCGACAATGCCAATATGAACAGCTTAAATCGTTAGCAATTCAGTCAAGCTACCCAGCGGCTCAGAGTTATATCGATAACCACCCATTTGCAGGCGATGTGATCAAGGTTAGAAATGTCACTGCGCAGCTTAATTTACTCACGCAAAAACGTGTTGAAGGGACAATATTACTAGACTTTTTATTGTCGACTAAGCATCCGGGGTTTGATCAAACAGCCTTTCATAAACAGGTTTTAATGCCGATGCAGAGCTTTCACTTTGTGCATAAACGGCATAAAGCGATAATTCCGCAACTGACTAAAGTACTTAAAAAGCTTGATGAAAACGGCACGGTGCAATTTTTAAAATCGAAATACAACCTCAGTAAATTTTAAAAATCAAAACCGCCTTGCTCAGGATTTGTTTGTTGCTGCTCTGCCTGCTGTTTTTTCTGAAGATAACGTTTATAACGCTGTTGGCATAAGCTAATGACTTTACGTTTTTCTGCATTGGTAAACTTATTCCAATAAAAACGCTCATCACGACTGCGGTAGCAACCTTTACAATAGCCTCGGTTATTAACTTGGCATATCCCTTTGCAAGGGCTTGGAATTTCAAATATTTCAATTTGTTGCATCACAAATGCCGGTTAATAAAGAATATTAAAAGTATAGCCTGAAAATTAACCATAAAAAAAGCCACTTTAAAAAGTGGCTTCTTAAACTAATACCAATTCGCTTAATTAAGTAGTTTATTTTGAGGCAAGAAAATCTTGTTGATAACAAGGAAAAAATTTCGTTATTTAGTTGTTCTAAATCAGGTTTAATCCCTCAAAATGATTAAGTATTATTGCGGATTGGTATAATTGTATCGCTTACTCAGATTCGCTTGTGGCAAGTTCTGCTTTACGATGAAAAGGTTTAGCATACATAGCTAATACCAAAGGTTTTAGCTCCTCTGGCACTTTTGCTAGTCGCTCGTTAAATGCAGCAGCATCTTTTTCGTCAATCTCAGCTTGCGTACAACCACCCGCTATATAGTTACCTGGGTGTAAGAAAAACGAATCAACAATTTGCTGATCAATGGTTTTTGCCAGCTCTTCAGGTGATTCGCAGCCCGATTCAATTGGTTCGCCAAACGCTAAATGTACATGCCCTTTAGCTGTACTAAAACCTTCAACAATACTAGCAATATCTTCACCTTGCTGTTTCACATACTGACCATGTTGCTGTTTATGATAAAGCTCTTTCGCTTTTGCAATCGCGCATGGCTCGTATTGATAAGAGATAGACACTGGCACAATTTTTAATTCGCGTACGTATTCAGCAAACTCTTTTTTCTGCTTACGACCTTGTAACTGCAACATTTTAAGTAAGGCTGGATCTGTTTGATCAAAACCGTCTTTTGCTCGGCCTTCTTTTTGCGCTATCCAAATTGAGTGGCCTTCAGCAAGTGAGTCATAGATATAAGCAGACAGCTGCGACAATGCTTTAAGCATCTCTTTTGGAGCTTTCGCTGAGCGCTTTACAATAAAGCTCTTGTTTAAACGCATTAACTCAGTGATATAAGGAATTTGCAGCAAGTTATCACCAATTGCGATACGAACTGTCGGCATGTTGTGTTTGAACAAGCCCCAGTTCACAAGTGCAGGATCAAGCACAATATCGCGGTGATTCGAAATAAATAAGTAGGCTTGTTTTGGGTCTAGTTTATCGATGCCCGAAAACGTTACTTCTGAAGTCGTACGGGTGATTAGTTTATTTAAATAATCAGCCACTTCGTGCTGAACTTGCTCAACCGATGCGGTGTTGCCCCACTTTTTACGCAGCTGACTGCGCACTAATGGGCGAGTAATAAATGGGAAGTTCGATAAAAAGCGCGGTAGGTTATACTTAGCGATTACATCTACAAAGGCATTATCAGCAATCAAACGCGCTACTGAATCAGCTACTTCATCATCATTGTAAGGTCTTATGTCGGCGTATTTATCCACACTTTCACTCATTAAAAACTACTTAAGTTAAAAAACGGCACGCTGAGCGTGCCGTTAAAAATAATTGGCGGATTATAACTCAGGCAATTTTAAATGCGAACCGAGTCGCGATAGTTAACCAAATTAAATGCCAATTAATGTAGAAAATATATATCTATAACAAATAATTAAGCAATGCTCTTACCAGTTTGCGACGCCTTTTTTAATACCATTTTTAGCAGTAATCTAAGCATTAAAATTGCCAACACAATACCTGCCCCAAGGCTTAACCAATGTGGTAGAACTTCATGTTCTTCGCCCATCATCGGCGCCACCACAAAACCATATTGCGCCACTAAATAATCGGTTAAAAAGCCAAATGCTAGCGCCGTGCCAATCACCCCTATTAAGTAGGCAAATACCGCACGCTTGCCAAGCTCTTTACCAACCACACCAAGTGTTGCAATATTAGTTGCCGGCCCTGCCAACATAAACACTAGCACCGCCCCTGGAGACACACCACTGAGTAATAAGCCTGCCGCAATAGGTGTCGATGCAGTAGCACAAATATACATAGGAATACTGATTAAAATAACCACCAGCATCGCCAGAATGCCATTACCCCATTGGCTTAAATAAGATTCTGGTACATAAGTTTGAACTAGAGCAGCAAAAAATAAACCGATCATTAGCCAAATCATGGTGTCTTCAAGCAGCTTGTTGCAACTAAAGCTCACCGCGCGTTTCAGTTTGTTAAAACGACTTTCAACGGCTTTAGTTGACTGCTCAGTGCTGCAACAGCTTTTCTGCGAAGGTGCTGCTTTTTCAGTTGCGCAACTGTGTTGGGGCTCCTGTGTTGGTTGCGATTCCTTGCTACTACAACAACTTGTTGTTTTAGCAGGCTCAAGTTCTTGAGGTGATTGCTTACTACAACAACTTTGTGCGGGCTTAGTAGATGCCTCTTTGCTACAACAACTCGCTGTAGTCACAGGCTCAGGCTGTTTACTGCTACAACAAGATGTTGATTCTGAGTCTTTTTCATCTGATGCTGTATTTTGATGCTGATGAAGTTCACTGTCTTTCCCCACTAATACACCGGCCACAGTGGCACTGCACACGGCGGCAATAGGACGTATCACCGCCATAAATGGACCTAGTAACACATAAGATACCGAAACTGAATCGACCCCAGTTTCAGGGGTTGAAACTAAAAATGCTGTGGTAGCACTTTTTGACGCCCCTGCCCTTCTCAAACCAATGGCCGCAGGGATCACACCACATGAGCACAAGGGCATTGGGGCACCAATAAAGGCTGCTTTAACTGTGGTCCATAACCCTTCTTTGCCTAAATGCCGGTTAAGAAAGTTAGCAGGCAAATACACATTGAGAAGACCAGCTATGAATAAGCCCAACATTAACCAAGGCGCTGAAAGTAAAAACAGATGCCAAAAATTATTGAGTAAGTCCATCGATATCCTCCAGCGTCGTTAGTATTGAACAGTTTTCAGCAGGCTCTTCTCCGCCACAGCATTTATCTGCTAATAATGATAGTGAGTCATAAAAGCGAGTAAGCTCTGCAATTCGTTGTGCAACGAGATCACGTTTTTGTATCGTCATCTCTTTAACTTCATGACAAGAATGCTGATCTTTATGAAACTTAATTTGCAGTAGCTCTTTGATCTCAGCCAGACTAAAGCCAACATTCTTTGCTCTGAGAATAAACGCCATTTGTTTATAGTCATTCTCAGAATAAAAACGATATCCCACGTCTGAACGCGAACTAGGCGTTAACAAACCATGCTTTTCGTAGTACCGTAGCGTATCTGTTGAGACACCCAACTGACGGGCAAACTCACCTATTTTCATCACCGTCTCCATTGTGAAGCGTTTATTTATTATGCTCACTATAAACCTTGGAGTACACCCCAAGGTCAAGCAATAAATTAAAAAAGGAAAGCACATGAATATTACTGTCCTTGATGCAGCGACATTAGCCAACACTTCGTTAGATGCCTTAGCGCAATTAGGTAAATTAACCTGTTACGATTTAACCGCTAAAGAACAGGTTGTTGAGCGCTGCCAAGATGCCGATATCGTTATCAGTAATAAAGTGGTGATTGATCAGAACGCCATGAGCAAATTAACTAATTTAAAATTAATATGTGTTGCAGCGACAGGGACTAACAACATTGATTTAAGTGCAGCCAAAGAACATAACATCGCAGTGACAAATGTAGCGGGCTATTCAACACCGAGTGTGGTGCAACATACCTTTACTCTCATCACTAATTTACTGGGCAATACTCACAGATACATTAATGATTGCCAGCAAGGCTTATGGCAGCAAAGCCCTATGTTTTGCCGTTTAGATTACAGCTTTAATGAAATTGCCGGCAAAACACTGGCTATTGTTGGCTATGGCTCACTGGGTAAAGCCGTTGCCGATGTAGCACGCGCCTTTGGTGCCAATGTCATCATTAGTGAACGAAAAGGCCAAACGCCTCGTGAAGGTCGTGTTAGTTTCAATGATGCCCTAACCACAGCCGATATCATTAGTGTTCACTGCCCGCTTACTGATGAAACGCGCAACCAAATCGCTGCGGCAGAATTAAGCATGATGAAACCGTCAGCTATCATCATTAACACTGCTCGTGGTGGGATCATCAATGAAGCCGATTTAGCTGATGCATTAGCTAATAATATTATTGCCGGAGCCGGTGTTGATGTACTCAGTAAAGAACCCGCAGAGCAAGAAAACCCGCTGGCACTATACAAAGGTGCAAACTTATTACTTACTCCACACATTGCATGGGCGAGCCAAGAATCTATTGTGCGCTTAGTTAACGAAATTGCGTTAAATATCCAAGCATTTAATCAAGGCGAAACACGTAACAGGTTGGTCTAAACCGCAATTTATTAGTCAATAGAGCTAAGTAATTAGTAATTTATTACTTAGCTCATTGACCAAACACAACCTAAGCAATTGATTTAGTTGTGATTTACAAGTTTGGCAAGCAGTTTGCTATTAAGTGAATAACTATAAAACAATTTCTTCGGGATAAAATAACATGAAAAAAGCACTTCTTATTGCCGCGCTAACAGCTCCATTTTTAACTGGTTGTGTCATTGCTGTTTCTGACGGTGAAGCCGACACACATTGGGCTGGTAACTCTTCTAGCTGGCAAAAACAGCATAAAAATAACCGTGAAGTGATTTCTAATCTTGCATTAGATACGAGCTACCAAACTGTATTAAACAAACTAAATACACCTAACTTTACCGAGTTATTAAAGCAAGGTGATGATGTTTACCAAGTATTATTCTATGCAACGCATAGTATTCACTCTGATGGCAAGATGACTAAAGACGAGTGTACGCCACTCGTATTTAAAAATGATAAGTTAATTGGCGTGGGTGATACGATTTATAAATCACTTAGCAATGGTTAATAAATAATTTGAAACGGGTGAGTAGGCTTTGCCTACTCATGTTCATTTACTGCGATCATTCTCGATACTATCTGATCTCGTCCGGCGTCTTTAGCCTGATAAAGACCTAAATCAGCTTCTTCAAGTAAGGTTTGTTCTGCATAAACCTGACCATTTTCTGTGGTCGCAATACCGATACTAATTGTGACATGGTCGGCATTTAGCGACGCTTTGTGTGGGATGTTTAAATCATTCACCGCATTGCGCAGTTTATTTGCAAACGACATAGCTTCTTTAGCTGAAGTATTGGGTAACACCGCAGCAAACTCTTCACCACCATAACGAGCAACAAAGTCACTGCCTCGTTCACACGCTCCAACTAAGGCATGAGCAATTTGTTTTAAGCAATCATCACCTGCTCGGTGACCATAGCAATCGTTGTAACGCTTGAAGTGATCAACATCCATCAATAACACCGATAGCGGGGTTTGATCTCGACGGCAACGACGCCACTCTCGCGCTAAATTTTCATCTAAATAACGTCGGTTTGGGATCTCGGTTAGGCCATCAATTGAGGCGAGCATTTCTAGTAAGTCATTTTTTTGTTTGATCAGCAGCTGATTACGCACTCGAGCACGCACAATAGCAGCACTAAATGGTTTAGTGATGTAGTCCATCGCGCCTAATTCAAGGCCCTTCGCTTCATCATCGTGACTGGTATTGGCAGAAATGAATATTACAGGCAACATACTGGTAGTCGCGCTTTCTTTTAGCTTAGTAAGCACTTCGTAGCCGTCAATACCGGGCATTACAATATCCAAGATCAACAAATCAACAGTTTGCGTTTTTAAAAACGTCAGTGCTTTTTCGCCACTCTCAACACAAAAAACATCATAGTCTTGCTGCAATGTTTTCTCTAATACCAAGCGGTTTAACGGATCGTCATCAACAATCAGTACCTTGGCTCTTTTCAACATCAGTAGATCCTTGTTCGATGATAAATGCGATGACCTGTTTTATTTGCCATTGCAACTCATCATTTAATTGTTCGGGCAGTTCGCCATCTGCTTTAAGCCTAGCTTCACATTGCTGAGCGCACGCTGACAATCGCTTAAAACCGAGATTTCCGGCTGACCCTTTTACATTATGAACCACACGGACCAACTCATCGGTAGTTTTTAATGTAGAGATTTGTAATAACTGCTCTGCTGCCATAGTCGCAAACTTCGACAACATAGTTAATACTAACTTAGTATTGTTTGCAAACTGAGACAGTATAAAAGCTTGATCAAAAAAGACTTCTTTTGTGTTATCAAGTTCACTCATTGCTAAAAACAACTTACTAGCAACAATCGGTTTAGTTAAATGCTTATTCATACCCGCCGCGATTGAATGCTCAATATCTTCGCTTTCACTGTGTGCAGTGAGTGCGTAAATCGGCATTTGTTCTTTGGTAAATGACTGACGAATAATACGCGTTGCCTGACAACCATCCATTTCTGGCATCTGAATATCCATAAAAATGAGATCGGGCCTTAAGCTATTTGCCAGTTCAATGCCTTTTTCACCACTGTGTGCACACACAACGGTGACATCAATTTGCTCTAAAATACTTTTAATAATGCTTAAATTAAGCGGGTTATCATCCACAGCCAGCACTAACATGCCAGATAAATCAGTACTAGAAGGCAATGAAACCAGTTCTTTTTTCACAGGCTCCGCGGCTTTATCTAGCTGTAAGCAAAAGCAAAATTCACTGCCTTTACCTTTTTCGCTTTCCAGCTTAATTTCGCCTCCCATTAGCGCAACTTCGTACTTAACAATCGCTAAGCCTAAGCCAACGCCCTGATGAGAGCGCGTTAATGATTCATCACCTTGAGTAAATGCATCAAATAAGCGGCTTTGATCTGCCTTGCTAATACCAATGCCCGTGTCTTTAACAGTAAAGCAAATGAGTTGCTGCTCAGCTGACTCTTCCACCAGCATTAAGTTTAATGTCACTGTGCCTTGTTCGGTGAATTTGGCAGCGTTGGTCAGTAAATTAGCCAGTACTTGCTGCAAGCAAATTTGATCACCCACTAAGTTATCGCTAATGCTTTTATCGCATTCGACTTTAAACTCGATATCTTTATTTGCGCATAAAGGGGCTGTTATTCCCTGACAGTAGTCGATTAAATCAGGCACACTAAAAGGGGCTTTATTAAGTTGTACTTGCGAGCTTTCAGCGCGGGCAAAGTCAAGCATACGATTTAGTAAAGTAAGCAAGCTATTGGCTGCTGATTTTGCTTGTTCGGCATGATTACGCTGCGGCTGTGTTAAACCTTGTAAAGCGATGACATCAATTAAGCCTAGTACAGCATTGAGTGGTGTGCGTATTTCATGACTAAGGTTTGCAATGAAGCGACTCTTGGCTAATGTTGCCCGCTCTGCGTCATCTTTTGCTTTTACTAAATCCGTCACATCCTGTACATGGACAACATAGTAATCAGGTGTTTGCTCGGCATTCCAAACTAATGACACACTAATTTGTAGCCAGCGCTGTAGCTCTTGCTGCTCAAGACTAAAGTGATACACTTTTTTCTTCTCATGCAACAGCTCTGTCAGGGTATTTTTTAATGTCTGATAAGACGTCTCAGCAAATAAGTCTATTAATTTGAGGTCATTGGCGTTTTCAATTGCAAAAATTTTACGTGCCGCTTTATTTGCTTGCAGCACCTGATCGTCAAGCGATACCAACAGCACCCCATTAGCAGCATACTCCATGGCGCTACGTAATTTCGCTTCGGAGCTTTGTAATGCATTAAGCGCATTATGCTGCTCGGTAATATCACGACCAATTGCCATAGTGCCAAGAAATTGCTGATGTTCGTTGTAAAATGGCACGATGCTAAATAGATAACTGTTATCTTCTGTGGTCAATCTTTTTTGATAAGCTTGGCGGTCTTTGAGTACTTGCTTTTCAAGCTCGTTTAACTCGCCATTATCATCGCTAATATCACATAATTGCTGCCCTACTAACTTCTCTTGTGGCAAGCCGATATAGCGCTCATACGCCTTATTACAGCCTAAAAACGAGCCATCAATATTCTTAAAATAAATTAGGTCAGGTACGTTATTGAGCATGGTATTTAATAGCGCTAAATGACGCTCTTTCGCATCAATACTACGACGCAATTGTTTTGACTTTACCTGTACTTGCGAATCAAGCGCTTTATTTGCCTCTTGTAACGACTGAACGAGCTCTTCATTACGGCTAAACACCTTTTTCACACGGCTGAACCAAGGCTGCCAATCAACAGGAATACGATAATGAACTAACGCTTGTTTGCCTTCATCATGCTGCTCAAGATAATTCATTAAGTGCGTCATTGGTTTTACAAAAATGCGCTGACTCAACCAAAAAACAGCGCTGAACATCATCACTAAAAACACACTCAAAAATGCGAATTCTAAAAAAATGTCGTAGCCTACAGGTTCACTCAGGGCTTGCTTTGATTCATAGAAACGAGTGTAAATAGGTAAGTTTGTTGCTTCTTGCACTAAATGACTATGGTTATTCTTGCTCATATCTATCGCGACATTCGGCCAATGCTCGCTGGCACTTATGGCAGTATTAGGCTCCGTCTTTGAGCTGGCAATGACTTGGTTATCTTGGTTTATAAAAATATACTCACCATAGTTAGGCGCTATTTTTTTTAACCAGTTAGAAATTGCTTTAAGGTCATAAATCAACACAATGTAATCACGACTATTAGCGGCTCGTTGCTTGCCAATAGCAAAGTAGGCATGGCCATTTATGGTCAACACAGAGCTCGAAGCAAGCTTGTTGCTATTGATTGATAAAGGTCGAAATTTGTTATCTAACACACTGGTCAGAAATTCACTTTTTGCTGTGTTACGGCGCTTAATATAAACAAAGCCTTGCTCATTAACATAAGCAACCGCTTCTAAAGATTGAATAAGCGACAGCGTGGTATTAAACGAGGGACCGAGGGCAATAACACGTCGCCATTGATTAATTGCGTAAGCGGTTGAGGCAAACTTTCCTTGCCCGACTATCTCCCCCACTCCATCGCCCACACTTTGGTAGTAATAGTGATCGTATTGATTCACATTGCGTGCCCAACTAGGATCAAAATCATAAGAAAGTGGCTGCTCATATAGCTTGAACATGGTGTCTATAAGGCCATCTGCGGCACGCATAGCATGGCTAAGCTGAGCTGAAATATTATTAAAACCGTTTTGCCTGCTTTCTATCGCCCGCTCAAGTTTTAAATTATATAAGTGTAAACACAAAAAAAACGCCACCAGCAGCGGCACAATAAGTGCCACTGCCAAAGAGCGATAATAATGCTTTAACGGTAAAAAATTCACTGGCTTATAAGTACCTTACCTCGATAACAGCTAGGTTAACGAGGCATAGGAATACTGGCAAGTTATAAATTTTCTTCAGCAAAGCTGGCTAAGCGGCTACGTACCACACCGTTTAAATTAACGGTAGCACTGCCCTGAAAATCTTTAAAACGTTCAACAATATAGGTTAAGCCTGAGGTAACTGGCGTGAGGTAGTTACTATCAATTTGCGCCAAGTTACCTGAGCAAATGAGTTTAGTGCCTTCACCGCAGCGAGTAATAATGGTTTTCAGCTGTGAAGCGGTTAAGTTTTGACTTTCATCCAAAATAACAACCGCGTTTTGAATACTACGGCCGCGCATAAAGTTTACTGATTTAAACTGTACGTTGGCTTTTTCCATAATGTAATTACGACTCGAAATTGGATTTTCATCTCCTTTATGCAGCACTTCTAAGGTATCGGTAATAGCAGCTAACCACGGCGCCATTTTCTCTTCTTCAGTGCCAGGTAAAAAGCCAATTGATTCAGCAATTTCTGGGGTATTGCGAGTAACAATCACTTTATCGTAAATACCTTTTTCTATAATCATTTCGAGGGCACTAGCAAGAGCGAGCAAGGTTTTACCACAGCCGGCAGGACCAGTTAAAATCACCAATTCAATACTTGGGTCAAGTAGCGCATCAAGTGCCATCCCTTGATAAACATTTTTTGGCTTAACGCCCCAAGCGGTATGGCTCATCAAGCGCTCAACACTAATATCCTTTAAAGTAATTTGTTTATCATCGTAGCTTGTTACTCGAGCCGCAAAGTGGTCGCTTTCATCTAAAATATATTCATTACAGAACACATCGCTAATCGTGCTTTTAGCCACATGATGATAGGTATCTCGGCCTTGCTGCTCTGTTTCGCATTCTCCAACCTGTTGCCAAAAATCACCTTCAATTTTTTTATAGCCGCTAGTAAGCAACGCTATGTCGTCAATTAATTGGTCTGTTCTGTAATCTTCAACAAATTTAAGCCCTGCCCCTTTCGCCTTTAGGCGCATATTGATGTCTTTAGTGACAAGCACCACTTTGCTATCGCTGTGTTGCTTCTGTAAATGAACAGCACAATTGATGATGCGGTGGTCGTTTTCGTTGCCCGGTAACCCCGAAATACTGTCTGCAAATAAATGGTCATTAACGATAATTAAGCGGCCACGAGATTCTGATTTAGCCTTTTTGTTACTAGGAAGCGCGACACCCTGCAACATTTGCTCTGGCGAAGCGTCCTTTAACACTTCATCTAAACCACGAATAGCAACACGGGCGTCACGGCTAACGTCATGTTTCCTATCTTTAATGTGGTCGAGCTCTTCTAATACTGTCATGGGGATAACAACATCATGTTCTTGGAAAGATAAATAAGCGAGGGGTTCGTGGAGTAATACATTGGTATCGAGCACATACATTTTACTATCAAGGTTCGAAGCTTTTTCCATAGCACTTTCCTTACGTTTTATGATTTTTATGCTATACCCAATAAACTAAACAAGCGGCGGATGAAGCTATGGTTTATTCGTCAGGTATATACTCAGTTTAGTCTATTTACGACAAAAGTCCTTTTTATGACAAACAAATATACAATTATTTAACTGGTTAAAATGCATACAATTTTTACCGTTAATAATGGCTTAAAAAGGTTGACTAAATTTAATTGTGTGCGGCGAGTTTACTGCCTTGAAGTAGCATGGCGTTACAGGTAACATAGCCGCCTTTTTTCTTCATAGACGAGACATACATGAATTTTTCCTTAGGTCAGCGTTGGATCAGTGATACTGAGTCAGATTTAGGATTAGGCACCGTTGTTGCCCTTGAAGGCCGTCAGGTCAGCATTTTATTTCCAGCCAGTGGAGAAAACAGAGTTTATTCTTTAACAGAAGCACCTGTTACTCGTGTCGCATTTAATCTAGGTGATATTATTCGCAGCGTTGAAGAGTGGGAATTAGAAGTCGAGTCTGTTGAAGAGCAAGGCGAGTTACTATGCTATCACGGCATTCGTGTTGATAATGGTGAAAAAGCGCAGTTAAAAGAAACCTTTTTAGATCACTTTATCAAATTCAATAAACCGCAAGACCGTTTATTTGCAGGTCAAGTGGACCGCTTTGACCGCTACACGCTTCGCTACCAAACTTGGCAGCACCAGTTTGAGCGCCAACAATCTCCTTTAAAAGGTTTAATTGGTCAGCGCGCAAACCTTATTCCGCATCAGCTTTACATTGCACAAGAAGTGGGTAAACGTTTTGCACCACGCGTTTTACTTTCTGACGAAGTGGGTTTAGGTAAAACCATTGAAGCAGGTATGATTTTACATCAACAAATCATCAGTGGCCGTGCTAGCCGCGTATTGATTGTTGTGCCTGAAAACTTACAGCATCAGTGGTTAGTAGAAATGCTACGCCGCTTTAACTTACGTTTTTCAATCTTTGATGAAGAACGTTGTGATGAAGCATTCGCAGACTCTCCAAACGTATTCGAAACAGAACAGTTAGTACTTACTAGCCTTGAGTTCTTAAGCAAGAAAAAGCGCTGGTTTGAGCAAGCAACCCTAGCTGATTGGGATTTATTGGTTGTTGATGAAGCGCACCATTTAAGTATCAATAATGGTAAGCCAAGCACTGAATACCAACGCATGGCAGAGTTAAGCCAAGACATTCCGGGCCTTATCTTATTAACTGCAACGCCAGATCAACTTGGTCACCGCAGTCACTTTGCCCGCTTACAATTACTCGACCCAGATCGTTTCTACGACTACGATGCGTTTGTTGAAGAAGAAAGTAACTACAAAGAAGTTGCTGAAGCTGCTAATCAATTACTGGGTGAACAAGGCCTTGATGATGCATCTCGTGCAACATTAAAAGAGCTATTAAAAGAAACCGACATTACTGACCTTTTAGCGAAAGCGGAGCAAGGTGATGAAACGGCGCGCAACGAAATTTTATCAATGCTGCTTGACCGCCATGGTACGGGTCGTATTTTATTTAGAAATAGCCGCAGCGGTATTGATGGCTACCCAAGCCGCAAGCTTCATGCATACCCTATGGCAATGCCTAAACAATATAAAACGGCGATGTCGGTACTGGGTAACATGGGCGGCATTCAAAATGCTGAACTAACGGCACTTCGCGCTCTATTCCCTGAAAAGATCTTCCAAGAGTTTGAAGGTGAAAATGCAAGCTGGGGCGCATTTGACCCACGTGTTGATTGGTTAATCGAAACTTTAAAAACCCTTAAACACGAAAAAGTACTGCTTATCTGTGCTAAAGCCGAAACCGCACTTAGCCTAGAACAGATTTTACGTGAGCGTGAAGCAATTAAAGCCTCTGTTTTTCACGAAGGCATGTCGATTGTTGAACGTGACCGTGCAGCGGCTTACTTTGCCGACGAGTACGACAGCGCGCAAATTCTACTTTGTTCTGAAATTGGTTCTGAAGGTCGTAACTTCCAATTCTCGCATCACTTAGTATTGTTTGATTTACCACTTAATCCAGACTTACTTGAGCAACGTATAGGTCGTCTTGACCGTATTGGTCAAACTCAAGACGTAAACATTCACGTGCCGTATTTTGAAAACACCGCACAAGAAGTGTTACTTCGTTGGTACAACGAAGGCTTAGATGCGTTTGAAACAACATCGACAACAGGGCAAATGCTGTATAAAGAGTATGGCGAAGAACTACTTGAATTTATCGGTGCACACAATTGCGACGAAGAAGAGCTAGACCCACTACTAGAACAAGTTGCTGGTCAAAATGCCAAGCTTCGTAAGCAAATGGAAAGTGGTCGTGACCGTTTATTAGAGCTGAACTCAAGTGGCCAAGGCCGAGCAGAAAGTCTTGTTGCTGATATCGAAGAATTAGACGACCAATTCACGCTGCCAAGCTATATGATCAATGTTTTCGACACCTTTGGTGTAAGCCAAGAAGATAAAGGTGAAAATACCATTATCTTAAAACCAACTGAGCACATGCTAAATCCATCTTTCCCATGCTTAAAAGATGATGGCATCACAGTAACGTTTGATCGCAGCACCTCGCTTTCGCAAGAAGACGCCCATTTCATCAGCTGGGACCACCCTATGGTGCAAGGCAGCTTAGACATGATTTGTGATGATGACTTTGGTACTGCCTCTGTGGCGTTACTGAAAAACAAAAAGCTACCTGCTGGTACCTTCTTTGTTGAGCTTATTTTCATTGCGGAGGCGATGGCGCCTAAAGCACTTCAGGTTGGCCGCTTCTTGCCACCAACACCTATTCGTATCTTATTAGATAAGGGTAGTAACAATCTGGCTGATAATGTTGCTTTTGATGCTTTCAATCAGCAGTTGTCTGCGGTTGGTCGCCAAACGGCAAGTAAATTAGCCAGCGCGCTACAAAGTGCCATTCACCCAATGATCACCAGCGCACAAGGCATGGCACAAACCAAGCTAGAAGCACTGCGTGCTGAATCACTAGAGAAAATGCAAACTGCCCTTGGTGAAGAGCAAGCTCGTTTAACGGCACTTAAGCAGATCAACCCGAATATTCGTGATGAAGAGCTTAGCTTCTTTGATAAACAGCGTAGCGAACTCACGACTTACATCGAAAAAGCCCAAGTTAAACTGGATGCAATTCGTTTAATTGTCGTTTCACACTAACGTTGAAGCGCTAAACTCAAAACCACAAACGCGATGTGCTTTCACATCGCGTTTTTTTATACAAAAAACACCACAAGGGTAATAATTACGGCCAATGCCGCTAGCTTGCAAAATAACTTAGCTAAGCTTTTGTTTCTTTTTATTAAATCGTCTTTGTAAGCTTGCTTCAAATATACTGCTTGTAGGTCTGAAAAGCCTTTACAATGCGGACACTCTGGCTCAAGGTCATTAACTTCTAAGCCACAACGTGTACAAGGTTTACTGCGAATTAAACCAAGGCGAAACATTCACTTGTCCTTTGATTTAAACTCCATAGCTGAATTTACTGTATCTTAGCTGCTACTCGAAAACCAGCACTGGCATTGTGTATGCGCTCATACTCCTTTAAAATAGCGCACTTGCATATCATCGAGGCTGGCTGTGTTACTCAATTATAATCCCCCAATGACACCTTATTTAAGTATTGTTTATCAAGACGATGACTTGCTTATTGTGAATAAACCAAGTGGTTTACTTACTGTGCCGGGAAAAGATCCAAAACACGCCGACTGCCTTATTGCTCGCATTAATCGCGTTTTTCCAACGGCAAAAATTGTTCATCGCCTTGATATGGCGACCTCTGGCATTATTTGTTTAGCCATGCACAAAGAAGCGCATCGTAATTTAAGCATTCAGTTTCAAGATAGAAAAACTGCAAAACGCTACATTGCTCGTGTATTTGGTAAGCTTGAGCAAGAAACTGGATCGGTAGATTTACCACTTATTTGTGATTGGCCGAACCGACCAAAGCAAATGGTTGATCACGATAATGGCAAACCGTCATTAACCCATTTTAAAGTGCTTGAATATGAACAGAATGCAACTCGTGTTGAGCTTACCCCTATTACTGGGCGTTCTCACCAACTACGTGTGCATATGCTGTCATTGGGTCACCCTATTTTAGGCGATAAGTTGTATGCTCACCCCGAGGCATTCGCCATGGCCCCTCGCTTACAACTGCATGCTGAAATGCTAACCTTAGCTCACCCAGCCAGCGGTGAAACATTGATTTTTGAAGCCGCTCCTGAGTTTTAAGACAATTCGCTAAATATTTAATAAATACTGCCGATAGTTAATCAATAACTGATTTAATTAAAGACTCAGGTAATATCGGCATGAATTTAAAACCCGTACATCGCTTACTTTACGCAGCCTGTTTTGCGTTGATGGGTAATGTGAATGCTGCCGATTTTATTAAACCCACCCCTTGGTCAAGTTTGGTCACTAACGATATTCAACGCTTTTTACCAAGCGATGAAGTACGCACTCTACTTGCTGGTGAAGATGAGTTCATTAGCTTATATCGTCAATCGATGGCAGCCAGTCAACGCGGCATTGTGCTAATCATTCCTGATTGGCAGCACTTACCCACTAATAATGCTGGTATTAACTTTTTGCGCAAGCAGTTAAACGAAATTGGCTATGCAACCCTTGCCATGACCATGCCTGACATTGATTGGCATCCTGCCGATATGGCAACGCCCGAGTCACCTGAGAGCTCTGAACATGAGTCAACACAAACTGTTGAACAAAGCGATGAGCAAGCAGCTTCTGCTCCACCAGCCCAAACGCAACAAGCGCCGCATTTTGTTACGGGTGAGCCCAATATCAGTGAAGCCGTACTTGATGATTACAAATTAAAGCTAATTGCCAGATTCAATGCCTTGTATAACAGTGCAATGGATGAAGGCGGCAATATTATTGTGGTGGCACAAGGTGCCAGTGCGGGGCTATTGATAGAGCATTATGCTAGCTTTCCAAATAACGAACTAAACGCTTTTATTAGCCTAGGTAGTTATTTACCTAACAGTGTTCGTAACCAGCATCTCAATGCCACGCTTTCGACTATCAGCCCACCGTTACTGGATATTTTTTACAGCGAGGGTAACCCTGACACCCTGCAAAGTGTTAAAGACAGAAAACGCTGGGTAAGAAAACACGCTAAATATGACTACCGACAAAGAGAGTTATTTGGTGTGCCTTCAGAGCCTGAGCAGCACCAGCGGCTGCTTAAAGAGGTAGACGGCTTTTTACGCCGCCTTTTTTAAATACTCATAAGCCGCTTGAATATCTTGGCTTTTCTTTACCGCAACTTCCATCATGTGTTTTGGTAAACCTTGCGATACCAGCTTATCGGGGTGATGCTGAGCCATGAGCTTTCGATAGGCTACTTTAATATCTCTCGAAGAAGCATCACTGTTTAAGCCTAATAGAGCCAACGCTTGGGCGCGGTTCATACCATTATTCGGTGGCACACTGTGCCCTCTTTGTTCACTATGACTGCTGCGATTTTGCTGGCTTTGTTGACGCTGCTGTTCATAAAAACGCTGTTGTTGCTGACGAAATGCAAATTCGGCTTGGTAGCGTTTTAATAAAAATGCGAACTGAGTACGTGAAATACCTAACTGCTTGCTCACCTCTTGCAATAGCTGCTTTTCTTGCTCTGCAAGGTGGCCATCTGAAAAGGCCATTTGAATTTGTATTTCGAGGAACAGTTGCAATAAATCATGGCGTCGAGCAAAGCGCTCTTTAAAGTCATGAACGGTTTCTTTTAATGAAAAGTCGCTTTCTTTACCACTACGAAAGGCATCTTGTGCTTCTCTGCGCTCATCACCTGATAGGCCCATTTCGTCCATAAACAAACTTGCCGCACGGATATGCGTTTCACTAACGCGGCCATTCGATTTGGCGATATGCCCCATCACCGCAAAACAGCTAGAAAAGAAAAGTGCTTGGCGCTCGTTAATATCATCGCCTTTAAACAAACCAGAAAAACCACCTGCTTTATCAAAGTCTTGTTTTAAGCTGCGATCGAACATATGGCCTAGGTATAGGCCTAGTAAGGCTCCTATAAATTTGCCAAACATAAAGCCAAAACAAAAACCGAGTACTTTTCCCCACATAATTTGGCAAACCTCTGTTGTTATTACAAAGCGAAACGTTGATTGATTTCGTCGAGTCTGGCAGGCGTGCCAATATCATCCCATTGCCCCAAATAAAGCTCAGTCGAAACTTGATGTTCACTGAGCTTTTCTCGCAAAATGGGCCCAAGTGGACGAATACCTACGCTTAGACCTTTAAAGAAATCAGCATGATAGCGACTTATACCGGAAAAAGTATACTTTTGACTATCTGGGCTTAGGTGACTCAGTGCAAAATCACCATCAGGGTTATGCGCAGGATTTTCAACAAGGACAATATGCGCCTCCCCTGCTTGCAGATGAAGCTGCATCAACGAAGTCACATCATAATCAGTAAACACATCACCATTGATGACAATAAATTGCTCACCCAATAACGGCAATGCTTGAATGATGCCCCCGGCGGTTTCAAGCCCCCCAGCCTGCTCTTGGCTGTAAGTGATCGATACACCAAACTGCGAACCATTACCGAAATACTCTGTTATTTTGTCACCTTGCCAGGCAAGGTTAATGACAATATCGGTAATGCCTGCTTGGCGTAAGTTATTAATATGATGCTCTAATAATGGCTTGCCGTTAATCTTTAGCATCGGCTTTGGCATCGTTTCTGTTAGCGGCATCATGCGTTTACCACGGCCCGCCGCTAGGATCATTGCTTTCATTTGGACTCTTTAGTTAAACGCTGCTTAGTCTGTGGAATAATAGTCTGCTCTATCCACTGGCCAAGGGCTGTTAACTCTGGGTATTCTTTACTGACATTACTAATGTATGTAAGGGTTGGCAGCACATTATTCAAATAACCAGACTTACCGTCACGTAATTTTAAGCGGCAAAATATACCTGCAGCTTTTAAATGACGCTGCACGCCGGTTAAGTCAAACCAGCGCTTAAACATCGCAAATGAGGTGTCTTGCAATAGCTGTTGCTCGCTGAATTCGTCATAAGCGTAATGTAAAAGGTAATCTAGCTCTTGCTCTGGTAACTTGAAATAGCAATCCCTTAATAACGACACAAGGTCATAACACACTGGCCCTTGTACCGCATCTTGATAATCGATAATTGCCCATTGCTGCCCCGTGCGCATAATATTGCGGCTATGGAAGTCTCGGTGCACTGTAACAATTGGTTGTTCAAGGGCATTGTTAACTAATAACTCACAAGCCTGTTGCCACATTTGCTGCTCATCAGCAGAAAGTTGCTCACCAATAAAGTTATCGACTAACCAATCTCTAAAAATGCTCAGTTCAAATTGTAAAAACTCGCCATCAAATACTTTCATGTATTGGGCTGGCGGGATTTGCGCCCATTGTGCACTTAACTTTATTAGATGTTTGTAGTGTAAAGTGCGGTCTTCGTCGCCCAGTAAATCAGCCAAATGAGTATTGCCTAAATCACTCAGCAAGAAGAAGCCTTGCTTTTCATCTGCTTGAAGAATTTTTGGTAATTTAAAGCCATGCTGAGAAAACACTTTATTGAGTTCTATATAAGGCGTGTTATCTAATTTATCTGGATCTGAGTCCATGACAATATAGCTCTGATCACTTGTGTTTACGCGGAAATAACGGCGAAAACTCGCATCCCCAGTGATGGCGGCTAATTGATATTCATCCTCTTTAAAATGAGGATTCAAAAACTGCTGTAAACTTTTATAACGATTCATTTAGTAAGATATCTATTTTTCACTAAGTCAATTACTGTATTTGCCATTGTTTTCCTTTATTATGTCTAGCTTATATCCAACCAAAGAGCATTAAGGTCATTAAATGAGCAAAACCTGGGGCATAATGATGCTAAGCGTACTTAGCGCACCATCGTTCGCCGAAACTGAACTGACACACAATTTTTGTGGCACTTCAATGCAAACCAGAGCTTGGCAACCGCTCCCTGGCCTTGAACTTAATATGATCGATATCAAATCCGATGATATTGAACTATTGGGTACCCAAAGCGCAGAATTTACCGGTAATGTAGATATTAACACCCTAACGATGAATTTGTCCGCACAAAGTGCACTGATTGACAAACAACGTGGGTTACTTAATGCAACCGGCCCTATCGTTTATCGCGATAAAGTAAGCCAAATTAATAGTTCTGGGCTCAATGCGGATTTAAATAATTCTGAATTAAGCTTGCTTGGTGCTGATTATAAGCTCACCGACCAACTTGGTCATGGTGGCGCAGAAAAACTAACAGTCAACGAGTCTGGCCTAAACCTGATGAACGCAAGCTTTACTACCTGTCCGGGCGAAACACCTGTGTGGGCGATTGAAGCTGACGAAATTGACTTATCAAGCGAAGATGGCTGGGGCGAGACCCACAATACCGTATTACGGTTATTTGATACGCCAGTTCTTTATGTTCCTTATTTTACGTTTCCGTTAGATGACCGTCGTAAATCAGGTTTATTAACGCCTAACTTCTCTAGTTCAGGCCGCTACGGTATTGAAACTATCACTCCGTATTACTGGAATATTGCTCCAAATTACGACGCCACCATTACGCCTCGCTACATGTCTAAACGCGGTTTGCAAATGATTGGTGAGTTTCGTTATTTAACTGAGCAAAACAACGGTCTCATTGCCGTTGAGTATCTAGATAAAGATGATGAAGAGCCAAATGTTGACTCGCGTTATCTATTCCATTGGCAACAGCAAAGTTACTTTGGTGAAAACTGGCGCGGTAATATCGATATTACTAACGTTAGTGATGATAACTACTTAACCGATTTAAATTCTGGCTATGCGACTCGCACAGATACTCAGTTATACCGTACAGGTTCACTCACCCACTTAGGTGACACTTGGCGCACCAATATTAAGCTACAGAGTTTTGAAGTACTTGGTGATCACCGCGAATCGTATGCGGCACTGCCACAAATTAGTTTTTCGCAAACTGATGCGTATGATTTTTATGGTGTTGATTTAACCCTTGATGGTGAGCTTAGTTATTTCACGAATGATGATGCCGTCATTGATGAAGCAAGCCGTGTTCACATAGAACCTAAAGCAAGCTTTGGTTATCAGGAATACGCATGGTCATTTTTATCTGAGTTCAGCGTATTACATACTGAATATAACCAGCATGGCGATTTAGCAGGGACAGACTACGACGAAAAAGTCACCCGTACCCTGCCAAAAGTGCGTTTATACAGCCAATTAAATTTTGAACGTGATACTGCGTTTTTCTTTAAAGATGGTATTCAAACTCTTGAGCCACAAATTCAGTACTTGTATACGCCAAATAAAGACCAATCCAATATTGGCCTTTACGATACGGCAAAATTACAAGATGACTTTTTTGGTTTATTTAGAGATCGTCGTTTCTCAAGTATCGACCGTATTGCTACTGCGAACCAATTTACGTTAGGTGCGACTACTCGCTTATTTAGCAATGAAAACGAAGAAGTATTTAATTTCAGCGCAGGCCAAATCTTCTATTTAAGTGATGATGCCAAGCCTACATCACAAGGTATTAATGTTGATACTAACTACAATGCCTTGTTCGCAGCGCAAACCATGTTACATTGGCACCGTCGCTGGTATCTATCAGGTGGTATTCAATACGACACTGATGGTAAAGAAATTATTCAATCAAATATCACCTTAGATTATAAAGGTGACGATAAACAGCTCGTGCAATTGAACCATCGCTATGCAAATGATGTCTCAGGCAATACAATCGAGCAAGTTGGTCTATTTACCAGCATTCCGCTATCGCAAGATTGGCAGTTTGTTGGCAGCTATCACCGCGATTTAGAAAGTGGTCGTAGCATTGAGGTTTTCAGCGGTCTTCAGTATGAATCGTGCTGTTGGGCGTTTCAAATCACAGGCCGTCGTCAAATCGAAACTGATTTAAACCAGGCGATTGGTCAAGAGCAAGCAACCTTTGATACCAGTATTGGCTTCAATATCGTATTAAAAGGGCTTGGAAGTAAAAGCCGTTATGATGCACAAAAATTATTACAACAAGGTATTTTTGGCTATCGTAGACCGTATTTTCTTAATAACTAGTACCGCAGTACTATTAGCAAGAGTATTAGAAAAAGTATGAATTTAAAAAAATTATTTGCATCTGCATTATTAACAGTTGGCCTTTGCCAAAGCGTTTTCGCAAAACCTGTCGAAATTGACAAAGTCGTTGGTGTAGTTAACCAAGGTGTTATTTTACAAAGTGAAGTAGACACCATTATCAATCGCGTAAAAACTCAAGCGCAAGAGCAAGGTCAGCAATTACCTTCTGATGATACGCTTCGCATTCAAGCAATCGAGCGTTTGGTTAGTCAAGAATTAATGATGCAGCTGGCATCAAGAATGGGCCTGGAAATTTCAGACTCTCAATTAGACCAAACACTAGAAAATATGGCTCGCGAGCAAGGTGGTACAATCGCTGATTTACGCCGCACTATTGAAGCAGCTGGGGACAGTTACCCTGCCTACCGCGAAGAAATTCGTAAAGAAATTACCACGCAACAAGTCACTCGTATGAATGTCGATCGCCGTATATATATTAGTGAGCAAGAGATTGATAACCTTTTAAAAATTATGGAAACTCAAGGTAAGAATGCCGAAGAGTATGATATTGGTCACATCTTGATTGATATACCAAGTGATGCGACAGCTGATGAAATCGCCAGTGCCAAAACTCGAGCAGATAAAGTTATCGAGTTTTTAAAAGAAGGCAAAGAGTTCAAGCGTATCGCTATTTCATCTTCTAGCGGTTCAAAAGCCCTTGAAGGTGGTCAGCTAGGTTGGATGAGCATTAACGAAATGCCATCACTATTTGCTGAAGCAGTTAAAGGCCATAAAAAAGACGATATCGTTGGCCCGCTTCGTTCTGGCGCTGGTTTCCACATTATTAAAGTGCAAGATATTCGTGGCCGTCAAGTTGTTGAAACTACAGAAGTTCGTTCACGCCACATCTTAATTAAGCCTTCTATCATCTTAAGCGAAGAAAAAGCGCGTGACATGCTAAAAGGTTTTGCAAAAGAGCTACGTGAAGGTAAAGCTGACTTTGGTGAACTAGCTAAAGAGTACTCTGAAGATCCGGGTTCAGCATTAAAAGGGGGTGAGTACGATTGGACTGATCCAAGCACCTATGTACCAGAATTCAAAAATACCCTGCTTTCTCTAGATAAAAATGAAATCAGTGAGCCATTCAGAACACAGTTTGGTTGGCACATTGTACAGCTACTTGATAAGCGTGTAGCTGATAAAACAGAGCAAGCTAAGCGTAATCGCGCTCACCAATTACTGTTTAATCGTAAATTTAAAGAAGAAAGTTTCAACTGGCAGCAAGAAATGCGTGAACAAGCGCACGTTGATATTTTCCCAACAGAATAAAAATTATGACCATTAGAATTGCAATTACCCCAGGTGAGCCAGCCGGTATTGGCCCTGATTTACTTATCAAGTTAGCCCAGCACCAGTGGGATGCCCAACTGGTGGTGATTGCTGATGGCGCGCTGTTAAAACAGCGCTCTAAGTTGCTTGGTTTAGATATCAATTTAATTGACTTCGATGACAGCCAAGCACCAAGCATTGCCCCTGCAGGCAGCGTTTACTTAAACCAAGTAGATTTAGGCTCTGATGTTGAAGTGGGCGTACTTAATGACGCCAATGGTCAATATGTGCTGGATACACTGCGCATTGCCAGTGAAAAAAATATGGATGGTACCTTTGCCGCTGTTGTTACAGGCCCTGTGCATAAGGGGATTATCAACAAAGCAGGTATCTCATTCAGCGGCCACACTGAGTATTTTGCACAGCAATCGAATACTGCCGATGTAGTGATGTTGTTAGCTACAGAAGGCTTACGCGTGGCGCTTGTTACAACGCATATACCGCTAGCTTATGTATCGCGCGCAATCACCGTTGAGCGTTTAAGTAAAGTTGCCACTATTTTAAACCATGACTTACAAACTAAGTTTGGTATTGAAAAACCGCGTATCCTCGTCTGTGGTCTAAATCCACATGCTGGCGAAGATGGTCATTTAGGCACTGAAGAAATTGATACCATAGCGCCAACTTTAGAGCTGTTAAATAATCAAGGCATGAACTTAATTGGACCATTGCCTGCTGATACCCTGTTCCAAGATAAATACCTTTCGCAAGCAGATGCCGTGCTTGCAATGTATCACGATCAGGGATTACCTGTGCTAAAATACAAAGGTTTCGGCAATTCGGTCAACATCACCCTTGGCCTGCCATTTATTCGCACCTCTGTAGATCACGGTACGGCTCTCGATTTAGCCGGCACAGGTACTGCTGATGTAGGTAGTTTTGAATTAGCGATCCGCGAAGCAATTAAGCTCGCCCATGAAAAAGCACAGAATCAATGACAGATAAAGTACATTTAGGACACCGCGCTCGTAAGCGTTTTGGTCAAAACTTTTTAAACGATGACATGATCATCGACAAAATCGTCACGGCTATCGATCCTAAACCTGAAGACAATTTAGTAGAAATCGGCCCGGGTCTTGGTGCAATCACTGAACCAGTCGCTGATTTAAGTGGCCACCTAACGGTTGTTGAGCTAGATAAAGACTTAGCAGAACGTTTAACGAGCCACCCATTCTTAGGGCCAAAGTTAACAGTGCATCAAGGCGATGCAATGAAATTCGATTTTAGCTCTTTGATCAAGTCTGACGAAAAGTTAAAGATTTTTGGTAACTTACCATACAACGTTTCGACCCCACTGCTCTTCCATTTATTTGAGTTCGCAGATAACGTAGAGCACATGCATTTTATGCTGCAAAAAGAAGTGGTCAAACGTATGGTCGCAGGCCCGGGCAGTAAAGCCTTTGGTCGCTTAAGTGTAATGACGCAATATTACTGTCACGCAATGCCAGTGATTGATGTGCCGCCAGAGTGCTTTAAACCAGCACCTAAAGTAGATTCAGCGGTTATTCGCTTGATCCCTAAAAAGCCTGAGCAACGTTCAGCTAAAAGCACGAAGTTACTAAACACGGTATGTTTAGAAGCCTTTAATCAACGCCGTAAGACTCTGCGTAATAGTTTATCTAACTTACTTACAGCTGAAGAACTAACAAGCATCGGCATTGATATCACTCTGCGTGCTGAAAGCCTGTCTTTACAACAATTTATTGATATAGCTAATTGGATTTATGACAACAAGCAGTAATTTAGGTTCTCCAATTAAGGTGTCGGTTGAGACCTTCTATGTAGAAGGTCAATCAGAGCCTGAACAAGATAAATACGTTTTTGCTTACTCAATCACCATAAAAAACCACAGTTTATGCAGTGCTAAGCTATTGAGTCGTTACTGGTTAATTACCGATGCCAACGGTAAAGAAGTGGAAGTACAAGGTGAAGGGGTTGTGGGTGAAACACCTACCATTGCCCCAGGTGAAAGCTACAAATACACCAGTGGTGCAGTGCTTGATACCCCTGTTGGGACGATGCAAGGCCATTACACCATGCGTAATGAATTTGGCACTGAGTTCGAAGCGCCAATCGAGGTGTTTCGTTTAGCTCGTCCAAACATATTGCATTAGGTAATAATGGCTAACTACGCAATTGGTGACTTACAAGGCTGTTATAGTGAATTTGATGCGTTACTAAAACGTGTCAACTTCAACCCAAGCCAAGATCACCTTTACTTAGTTGGCGATATTGTTGCTCGAGGTCCAGATTCACTCGCTTGCCTCGAGCGCCTTCATACTATGCAAGGCAGTGTAACTATTACTCTTGGTAATCATGATTTACACCTAATTGCTTGTCATTATCTAAATAAACCAGCAAATCCAAAAGATAAGCTTGCTGGTGTTTTTGACAGCCCAAAGCTCCCTGAATATATTCACTTTTTGCAACAACAACCATTAGCGATTTGGCTTGAACGCTATGACATGCTGATAAGCCATGCTGGCTTAAATCCAAATTGGTCAATAAAAAAAGCATTAAAACGCGCTCGCTTTGCCGAAAGTTGCTACCAAGGTAGTGATGCCTATCATTACTTTGCCAATATGTATGAACCCCACCCATTAGAATGGCAATCAACGCTACCTAACGAGGCTAAATTTCGTTATATCGTTAATTACTTCACGCGCATGCGCTTCGTTAATTTGCTTGGTGAACTCGATTTCAGCAATAAAACCAGCATTAGTGAAGATAGCTCAATAATCCCTTGGTTTGAGCATCCGAGTATAAGTAAGCTCAAGCAACAGATCACATTTGGTCATTGGGCTGCTTTAGAAGGTAAAGTTAAAGCCGAAAATATTCATGCCCTCGACACTGGCTGTGTATGGGGAGGCGCGATGACCCTCATGGAACTCAGCAAAAAAGACTGTTTTGTCGAAAAATCCCACTCTTTTATCTAAATAAACTGAAAAATAGCTGAACATCTGTTAGATTTATAACAATTAAAGTTAATTTAATTTTAAGCTAATTAAATTTAAATACTTAACTAATTGGCAACCTTGCCGATAAGTGTTGATTAGTACTATTTTCTGGAATTACATATGAACTTGACCGTTAGACAGCGTATTTGGGGTGGCTTTATTGTTATTACGTTACTCCTGCTATTTATTGGTGGTAACTCGTTGATCAGAATTACCAACATTGATCAATCGACACAGCGAGTTAATCAGCTGTCATTACCGGCCCTCGACAAAAGTTATGAGTTGCAGGTTGAATTCATCCTGATGAGTAAATCAGCGCAAGCTAGTTTTTACACTACATCACAAGATGAATTAGCAACTATTCGCAAGAACTTTACCGAACAGAAAAAGCGTTACGATAGCTCTTATCAAGACCTACAACAAATAGTGAGTAACGACCCTAAATTAAAACAAAGCAGTCAAGAAGTTGAGCAAACTTATAAGCGCTTTGCCAAGTCTGTCGATAACCTTTTTAAGGATAAACAAACTCAACTTGAACTTAACAATACGCTGCGCACCCAGCTTGAAGATATTGAGATCAGCGCAGAAGATGCTAACTCTGTTGTGCTTGATATAATTGATATTGATGGTCTTGAAGAGAACCATTCACGTGCCTACCAAGCTGCTAACAACATGGAAAACAACTTCCAGTCGGTAGTGACTAACAGTACCGATATGCTAACGGTTAAAACTCTTAACACGTTAGATATCGTGAAAAACGAACAAGTTTATTACTTAGAAGAGGTTGAGCGCAGCCTTGGCCTTATTCGCCCAGCTATCATTGAAAGTAATGCTGATTTATATAATGACCTAAACAGTTATGTTGAAAACCTTGTAAATAACGTACGTGGCAACAACAGCCTATCAGCAAATAAAAAGCGTTTAATTGATGCAATTGCACAAACTCAAGCTGAACTTGCAAATGCAGAGAAATCAACAACTGAAGCCCTAAAACAACTTAAAGAGCTTGTTGACCAAGCAACTGTACTTGCTTTTGACTTACAGCAAGATGTAAGTGGTAACGTATCTACAGCAACCATCTGGACTTGGATTGCCATGGTTATCGCCACTTTAATTGCAATTGCTGTTGCAGCAATTACTGTTAGCCGTATTACTAAACCACTTTCTGAAGTAAACCGTATTCTTGATATTGTTGCTAGCGGCGATATGACTCAACGCCTAGACGACTCTGCTAAAGACGAGTTTGGTGAGCTATCACGTAGTTGTAATACGCTAATCGAAAGTTTACGTACGCTTATTCAAGGCATTATCTCTCGCTCTACACAGCTTGCAGCTGCATCTGAAGAAACTTCAGCAATCACTGAAGAATCAAGCCAAGCTATTCGTAATCAACAAGCGCAAGTAGAACAAGCTGCTACAGCAACCACGGAAATGAGCAGCACATCACAAGCGGTAAGCAGCAGTGCTCAACAGGCACTTAGTGAAATCAAGAACGCAGATAAAGAAGCTGACCGTGTTAAAGGTATTTCTTCGCAAAACAAAGCGACTATTGAACAACTTGCTCGTGAAGTTGATGATGCATCACAAGTTATCAATAAGCTACACAAAGATAGCGCATCAATTGGTGGCATCTTAGATGTTATTCGTGGCATTGCAGAGCAAACAAACCTACTTGCACTGAATGCAGCCATTGAAGCTGCACGTGCTGGCGAACAAGGCCGAGGCTTCGCCGTAGTTGCTGACGAGGTACGTTCTCTAGCAAGCAAAACACAAGAGTCGACTCAAGAGATTCAAGCTATGATTGAATCGCTTCAGGTTGGCGCTGAAGCTGCTGTATCGGCAATGTCGAAAGGTAAGCAACAAGCTGAGTCGTGTGTTGAGCAATCAGACCTTGCAAATACCGCCCTTGATTCAATCACAGCAGCCGTTGCGCAAGCTCACAACGTAAGTGAAGAGATCTCGACAGCCGCTCACGAACAGCAACAAGTATCGCAAGAAATTAGCGAACGCTTAGAGTCAATTGTGGCAATTGCAGAGCAAACAGCTGAGGGCGCAAACCAAACCAATATTTCAAGTTCAGAAGTTGCTAAATTAGCGGAAGAACTACGTTTATCGGTAGACGCGTTTAAAGTTTAAGAAGCTGTAAACGAGTTACGAGTTACGAGTTACGAGTTACGAGTTACGAGTTACGNNNTACGAGTTACGAGTTACGAGTTACGAGTTACGAGTTACGAGTTAACAAAGATAGAAGCCGTGTTTGTGAAAACAAACACGGTTTTTTGTATGTATTCATAGCAATTCGCTTAATTAAATGATCTTTTGGAGGTGATTACTCTTAATATTTTCCTACCTCCCCCATGCAGGCGCATTATTTAATACAAAATAATAACGAATTATTGCGAGTAGGTATGATACCAATTCGCTTAATTAAGTAGCAATAAAACCTCGTTGATAGCAAGGCAAAAATTTCGTTATTTAGTTGCTCTAAATCAGAAATTTTTAACGCAGATAGCGATAGGTTTAATCCCTCAAAATGATTAAGTATTATTGCGGATTGGTATGAAGTTAACGAAGCGTTTTTCAGGCATAAAAAAACCGCAACGAGTGCGGTTTCTTAAATTCTATTGGCGTTTCAATTAAAGGCCTGCGCGGTCTTTAATAACAGCGATTAGTGGAGAACCACCGTGGCCGTTTGATTCTGCCCATGCGATGTCTGCACCGTCTGCTAAAGAGCTTTTAGATAAGTTCTTAACGATGTATTCACCAGCATCCGCAGCGCCGCTTTCAATTGCATGACGAAGCATATTGTTGCCGTTACATTTTACAGCATCAAAGATGTTACGAATTTTCACACGTGAGCTTTTAAGCTTACTACGTAAACGGTTTTTATCATCAGCTGCGATGTACTCACAGATAGAAACCGCTAATTGATCATCAGCTTTTGCTGGTGCTGTATACGCAACTGACGCTGAAACAACAGCCGCTGCAAGTAACATATTTGGTAACTTCATCATATTTTGCCCTTATGTAATACTTTCTTCTTACCAAGATTGTGTAATATTGTACCAACTAATTAATTTTACCGCAATAATGTTACGAGTTTTTATACAGGGTTACAAAAGTATACGAGTAAGGGTTTTTGTTATCAGGCTGATGCTTTTCTTGCTCGGCAACTGTCCAATTAGCAACACTTTCGTAATCTGGAAACTGCGTATCACCGGCCACTTCAAGGTCGATGAATGTTAAGTATAGACGATCTGCTTGAGATAGAAATTGTTCGTATATATTTCCGCCACCTATAATCATTACTTCTTCAACATCAGCAACCAATTCCAGCGCAGCCTCTGGTGAAGTAACCACCTCAATACCTTCAGCTGTGTAATCAGCATTACGCGTGATAATAATATTTTGACGACCTGGTAAAGGCCGACCTATTGATTCAAATGTTTTACGGCCCATGATCACAGGCTTTGCCATGGTTACTTTTTTAAAGTGTTGCAGATCGGCGGGTAAATGCCATGGCATTTGGTTGTCTTGGCCAATTACTCGGTTATTTGCCATAGCAGCAATCATTGAAATTTTCACACTAAACCTTAATACTTTTTTCTTATTAATAAAAAAGGAGCGCATGGCTCCTTTTCAGTTTTAAAATTTTATCGTTGGTAGATAACTTCTACATCGTAGTCATCATCATCCCAGTCGTCATCCCAATCATCATCGTCTTGAGATGTTGCTTTCTGATGATAAGTATCCCACTTAAATTCAACTTCTTCTTTCTCTTCTTCAGCGAATTTCTCTTTCGGCATACTATCAAGTAGCGCCATAATGTCATGACATAGTGCTTGAGTATTTTGCTTATTTGCTGCAGAGATACGGTAAACATTAACCTCTTCACCTAGCTCTTCGGCAATTTCATTACACAGCGCTTCAGCTTCATCTTCTGGTAATAGGTCAATTTTGTTAAATACTAACCAGCGCGGCTTTTCAGCAAGCTTAGGGCTATATTGGTGTAGCTCATTAATAATCGCAAAGGCATTATCAACCGGATTTGTGCCATCAACAGGCATAACATCAATGATATGCAGTAATACACGACAACGCTCTAAGTGCTTTAAGAAGCGAATACCAAGGCCTGCACCATCTGAAGCCCCTTCGATTAGACCTGGAATATCAGCAATTACAAATGACTTATTCGCATCTGGGCGTACTACACCAAGATTAGGAATAAGCGTCGTAAACGGGTAATCTGCCACTTTTGGTTTAGCTGCAGAAACACTGCGGATAAACGTTGATTTACCAGCATTTGGTAAACCAAGTAAGCCAACATCAGCAAGTAGCATTAGCTCTAAGCGTAAGCTGCGAACTTCACCAGGTGTACCTAGTGTTTTTTGACGTGGCGCACGGTTTGTACTTGATTTAAAACGTGCGTTCCCCAAGCCATGGAAACCACCTTTTGCAACAACAACCTTTTGACCATGCTGGGTTAAATCACCTAATGACTCTTCAGTATCAACATCAATGATACGTGTACCAACAGGCACCTTAAGCGTTAAATCAGCGCCTTTTTTACCAGTCATGTTACGGCTTTGGCCATTTGTGCCGCGCTCTGCTTTATGAAAACGCTCAAATTGGTAATCAATTAACGTATTTAAGTTTTCATCGGCTTGTAGATAAACGCTGCCGCCATCGCCGCCGTCGCCGCCATCAGGACCGCCATCTGGTACATATTTTTCACGTCGGAAAGATACGACACCGCTGCCGCCATCACCCGCGTCACAACGAATTTCTACTTCATCTACAAACTTCATGATTACTCACTTTAAGATTGGCTTGTTAATAACTCTATTATATACCTAAGTGCCTTATTCAGCACCCAATGCCAAGGCGCTTAGGTATATATTTATGAGCCTTAAAACAAAAAACCCCGCAAAGGCGGGGTTTTTCAAATATCGAGATGATTACTCAGCTACGATATTTACGTATTTACGGTTTAAAGGACCTTTCTGTTCGAATTGAACTTTACCATCTGCTTTTGCGAAGATAGTGTGGTCTTTACCGATACCTACGTTTGCGCCAGCGTGGAAACGAGTACCACGTTGACGAACAATGATGCTACCCGCTAGAACTGATTCGCCACCAAAACGCTTAACACCTAGGCGTTTGCTTTCTGAATCGCGACCGTTACGAGTACTACCAGCTGCTTTTTTATGTGCCATTTCTCAGTACCTCTAATTAAGCGCTAATGCCAGTGATTTTAACTTCAGTGAACCATTGACGATGGCCCATTTGCTTACGAGAATGCTTACGACGTCTAAATTTAACAATCTTAACTTTCTCACCGCGACCGTGTGAAACAACCTCAGCTGTTACTTTACCACCGTTTACGAACGGTACACCGATCTCGATTTTCTCACCATCAGCAACTAAAAGTACTGAATCAAATTCAACTGCTGCACCAGTTTCAACGTCTAATTTCTCAAGACGAATTGTTTGACCTTCAGTCACACGGTGCTGTTTACCACCACTTTGGAAAACCGCGTACATAATTAACTCCGTCTGTGCGCCCTCAAATCGACGCAACTAAAATATTCTTCAATAGGGCGCGAAGTTTACGCTAATGTGCAAAAACTAGCAAGCCTCTTTTTCGATAAAATGAATAAAAAATAGCTGCATTGAGAGCAATTCAATATTTTCCCCTATTCTATCCTAAAAACACCACATGCCAAGCGGTTTTTACGATCTCATGACAATTAAATTACGCTAATAATACGCACCTTGAAAATTCAAAAAAGCTGATCACTTATTAATCAAGACTATAAATTTATCTTGGCTAAATTGATCTCAAATAAAAAACTTTACAGTGTTTTTTTACTGAATCATCACAAAATATCGAGCAAGCGCTTTTTTTGTTGTACAATCAGCCCCGTATACCCATAAATATTGGCTCGGAGATCAATGGATATAAAAGCTATCCAGACGTTAATCGAAAATGAAATGGATGACGTCAATCAACTTATACATGCCCAAATGCGCTCAGATGTCGCATTGGTTAACCAACTCGGTTTATACATAGTAAACAGTGGCGGTAAACGCGTTCGTCCTATGTTGGCCATTTTAGCGGCAAAAGCACTTGGTTATGAGGGCAAAGACCATATTACGCTTGCCACTATCATCGAATTTATTCATACCGCAACTTTATTGCATGACGACGTTGTCGACGAGTCACATTTGCGCCGTGGTACGCCTACAGCCAACGCAGAGTTTGGTAATGCAGCGAGCGTTTTGGTGGGTGACTTTATCTATACACGTTCATTTCAGCTTATGGTTGGCCTAGGTAAAATGCCAATCATGCAAATTTTAGCTGATGCAACCAATGTCATCGCTGAAGGCGAAGTATTACAGCTAATGAATTGTAATGACCCTGACACGACAGAACAAAGCTATATGCAGGTTATTTACAGCAAAACGGCAAAATTGTTCGAAGCTGCAACCGGCCTTGCTGCAATTATTACCGAGCAAGACGAACAAACCCTTGAAGCATTAAACTTATACGGAATGCATCTTGGCACTGCATTCCAATTAGTGGATGATGTTCTAGATTACAATGCTGATGCCGAGCAACTTGGTAAAAACATTGGCGATGATTTAGCTGAAGGTAAACCTACCCTACCGCTTATCTACGCAATGCAAAAAGGCACACCAGAGCAAGTTAAGCTAGTACGCGAAGCAATTGAGCTTGGTAATGGTATGGACCACTTAGAGAGCATTCTAGCGGCATTAGCTGACACTAAGGCCCTTGAGTTTGCAATGCAAAAAGCTGAGCAAGAAGCTGACAAAGCAATTGCTTGTATTGCGTTCTTACCAGACACACCGTACAAACAAGCCTTAGAGAGTTTGGCCCGTATCGCCGTTGCCCGCGATCACTAAACGCTATTTATTCGAGCCATTAAAAAAGCCTGCATTTGCAGGCTTTTTTGTTTTCGGCGATTTAAAAAATCGCCTATCATCTGTCGGAATTAACCGTTGATGAAATCAACACCTTCCTGGATGTCTTTGTTAAGTGTAGCTAGCATGTCGTTTTTAGCTTGCTCTTCGAATGCACTTAACTCACCGTAAGAAAGGATTTCTTCAACGCCGTTCTTACCTAGACGAACTGGGTGTGCGAAGTATGCTGCGTCACCGTTTTCAACTGCAACGTATGCGTAATCAACTACTTCTTCACCTTGTAAGCCTTTAACTAAAGACATACAGAAGCGTGCTGCTGCAGCACCCATAGAAAGAGTTGCTGAGCCGCCACCCGCTTTAGCGTTAACAACTTCAGTACCTGCGTTTTGGATACGTGGAGTTAATGCTGCAACTTCTTCGTCAGTGAAAGTAACACCTTCAACTTGAGAAAGAAGAGGAAGGATTGTAGTACCTGAGTGACCGCCGATCACTGGAACTTTAACGTCAGTTGCGCTTAAACCTTTAAGTTCAGCAACAAATGCTTCTGAACGGATCACGTCAAGCGTTGTGATACCGAATACACGGTTAGCATCGTAAGTACCCGCTTTTTTGAATACTTCAGCAACGATTGGCACTGTGCCGTTTACTGGGTTAGTGATAATACCTACTAACGCTTTAGGGCAGTTTTTAACGATGCCTTCAGCTAATGTTTTGATGATACCTGCGTTTACGTTGAAAAGGTCCGCACGGTCCATGCCTGGCTTACGTGGCATACCCGCTGGGATAAGAACGATATCACAACCAGCTAATGCTGCGTCTAGGCTGTCAGCACCAAAGCCTTCAACTTTAACGTCTGTTGGGATGTGAGAAAGATCAACCGCTACACCAGGAACAACAGGGGCAACATCGTATAACGATAATTCAGAACCTGCAGGTAAACTTGTTTTTAATAATAAAGACAATGCTTGGCCGATACCGCCAGCTGCGCCTAAAACAGCAACTTTCATTGGAATTCTCCGTAATTTGAGGTAGGAAATATTTGTGGCCCTAAAGATAATGAAATTAGCGACTAAAAACAAATTTATCCTGCTTATTTCGCGTATAATTTCGACCATAGTTGTAAACTTGGCTGTAAAGACACAGCATTTTGGACGACTTTGTAAACTAATACTGCATAAATATGCAGAGTTGTGTAGAATTACCCTACATTTTATGAATAAAGAAACGGCAACATGCAACCACAAGACAAACAAGAAGCACTGATCAAAGCGTTTAAGGCGCTATTAAAAGAAGAAAACTTCGGCTCACAAGGTGAGATTGTCGAAGCATTAAAAGAGCAAGGCTTTGATAATATTAGTCAAAGTAAAGTCTCTCGCATGTTAAGCAAGTTCGGTGCAGTACGTACTCGTAATGCAAAACAAGAAATGGTCTATTGCTTACCGGCTGAAATGGGTGTGCCAACAGCGAAAAGCCCACTGCGTCAGCTTGTTATTGATATTATGCATAACGAAATGATGATTATTATTCGCACCAGTCCAGGCGCAGCACAATTAATTGCTCGTTTACTTGATTCACTCGGTAAGGCGGATGGTGTACTCGGTACCATTGCAGGCGACGACACTATTTTTATCGCCCCTGCGAAGATTTCTGAAATCGATGTAACGCTTGATCGCGTACGCACTTTATTCGATACCGTTTAAAGTTGCTTTAAGAAGTTTACTGACGGGGCGAAAAACGCAGATCCCATATCGGCTTGAGTAAAATCGAGCCAATGATCATAGCAATCGCCCTGCCCCAAGCGACTCTTTAATACCTGCTCAAACGCATCCCCTTGCGCAGCACACGAAACCATTAAAATTCCCTGCTTATGCACATCACCAAATGGCATGCTTTGGTTTAGCAAAAGTGGCTGGCCATGCTCATCTTTTAATTCACTACGAACCGCATGACTGGTTTCTACAGCAGGCACAATCAAGGTATTATCTAGACGCGTGCGCCCCATGATTTGCTCTTGCTCAGACAACGATAAATGCTGCCAGACACTCAAATCATGCACAAAACGCTGAACATGAATATAACTGCCTTGGTCTTCAAAGTGACCCGGTTTATCGATAAGTGCTGTACTACGTTTTTGACGGCCATGGGGTGTATCGCCTGCATAAATAAAGCCGTTAAAATCACGTCCATCTAAAAACCGAAAATTACGGACCTGCTCCACAAGCTCAACATCCGGTGTTAATAATTTTAGAATTTGCAGAGCAAATAGATGGTTTACATCTTCACGGTCTGAACGAATTTGCACAAACAAGTCAAATGGCTGCGCACTAATCACATGCTCACTATGAGTCACATTCGGAAAGCTTTGCAATTGGCTAGGGATAAACTCGGGCAGAATATGCGGCCAATACTGAGCGCCAAGGGCAACCACACACGATAGCATGGCTTCTGAGAACTGATCAGCAAACTCATCTTGAATGACGCTAACGCGTTTTAGTTTTTTACGTAATGACTCATCATGGCCATCGTAAACATTAAAAAACAGGTGCAAACCATGTAAGTTTGCTTCAGCACAAATCCCAGATTGCGCTTGCGCCATAGTGAATCCTTAGCTTCTCGTTATTTGCACAAAGCCAAGGATTCAAGATTGTTATTTATTACTAATCATGAAAAAAATTGACTGTGTGCGGCATTATTTTTATTTTTACAGGCTGCTCAACAGCTAACACGCGGTCTTGCTCTGCAGCAACTTCACACTCTTGCCCTGCAATATTGATACGATAAACATAACGCGTACCGATAAAGCGCCTGTGCAAGATAGTTAAACTGTTTGCGTCACTGTGCGCAGCTTCACACAACTGAATATGATGCGGCCTTATATACACTTGGCCTTGCTGACAATCTGCATTGTTCGCCGTCAAAGAGTGAACCACACCAAACGCCGTCTCATATTCAGTTGGCGTTAATACTTTTGCCGTTAAGTATATGCCCGTACCAAGAAACTCTGCAACCACCTTTGAGTTAGGTTGGCTAAATAACTGCTCAGGAGAGCCTTGTTGGGCGATTTTTCCACCATGCATAACCGCAAGCGTGTCGGCAAACGCGAAAGCTTCTTCCTTCGAGTGGGTAACAAATACCGCAGAAACCTGCTGATCTTTAATAATGCGACGTATATCGGCAATAAGCTCAAAACGCACTTGTGTATCAATATTCGAAAATGGCTCATCAAGTAGTAATAAACTTGGTTTGTAAGCAAG
Source organism: Pseudoalteromonas sp. P1-8 (assembly GCF_001399985.1). Lineage (NCBI taxonomy): Bacteria > Pseudomonadati > Pseudomonadota > Gammaproteobacteria > Alteromonadales > Pseudoalteromonadaceae > Pseudoalteromonas > Pseudoalteromonas sp. P1-8. The sequence continues at coordinate 229,884 of NZ_LJSO01000002.1, read as the reverse complement.
TGCACGGGCTATTGCCACTCGTTGCTGCTGTCCACCAGAAAGCTGATGCGGATATCGCTGTGCACAACCATCGAGTTTAACAAGGCTAAGCATTTCATCTACACGCTCGCGCTTTTGCGCTTTACTCATATTGCTTAGGCCAAACGCAATGTTGTCGCTTACAGTTAAATGAGGAAACAACGCATAGTCTTGGAACATCATGCCAATATTACGTTTTTCCGGTGCAACAAACAGCCCACTATCGTTAACCACTTTTGAATCAATACTCATATAGCCTTGCTCAGGTTGTAAAATCCCGGCAATTGCCTTTAAGGTAGTAGTTTTGCCGCAGCCACTTGCGCCAAGTAAACAGACGATTTCATCTTGTTCAACATTGAGGTTTAGTTCACTCAACACCTGAGTCGCATTGTACTGATAAGCTAAGTCTTTAATTATCAAATGACTCATGAGTGATTTTGCTCCATCGAACGATTAACGAAATACAAAGGGATTAACCCAACTAACACGATAAACAAGGCTGAAATTGACGCAAGCTCCAATTGCTCATCACTAACATATTGAAAAACATGAGTTGCCAGGGTTTCAAAATTAAAAGGTCTGAGTAATAAAGCCGCAGGTAACTCTTTCATGCATTCAATAAACACTAACAAGCCAGCTGTTAGAATGCCGCGTTTTAATAGCGGTAAATGTACTCGCCAAAGGGTTTGTAAGGGCCCTTTGCCCATTGATTGACTGGCCATATCTAGCGATGGGCTAATACGTAAAAAACTGCTTTCAAGCGCGCCATGCGCAATCGCATAAAAACGTACAACATAAGCAAAAATCATCGCAAATAAAGTGCCGCTCAAAAGTAACCCTGGTGATAAACCAAAAGGCTCAAGCCAATTGTTTAACGCATCATCCAGCTGAGTTAATGGTAGTAATACGGCAATAGCTAACACAGTACCAGGTAAGGCGTAGCCAGTACTTGCTAAACGTCCTGGGATCAAAGGGTAAGCTTGTTTCGCAATGCGCTGATAAAACAATACCAATAAGCTCAATAGGATAGTTGCAATGCTCACCACAACAGCCACTTTAAAACTTTGCCAAGCGTAATTAAAAAATGCCCCATTCCATGCTTCATCTGCATAGACAATGGCGTATTTAACTAACACCCCAACCGGTAGGATAAAAGCCAATACCAGCACAACTGTGCAAGCCAAGCTTGCAGCCCATGCGGCACTGCCTTTTAAGCGATACAAGGTTGCACTGTTAACGCTTGACTGACGTTCATACACAGCTTGATTGCGACGACTAAAGCGTTCAACCATAATGGTTAAAAACAAAATCAATAACATGATACCTGAAATTTTCGCCGCTGCCGTTAATGAGTAATAGCCAAGCCACGTATCGTATACAGCGGTAGTGAGCGTACTTACAGCAAAGTAATTGACGGTAGCAAAATCAGCCATGGCCTCCATACTGATTAATGTAACCCCTGCCACAATCGCCCCACGACCAAGAGGCAAACTAACGCGTAAAAAGCTTTGTAATGGTGATAGACCCATCAGCTGACTAGCTTGTACTAGTTTAAAAGACTGCTCTCTGAGTGCCGTTTTAAAAATAAGGAATAAGTAAGGATAGAGTACCAAGGCAATCATAATAATAGCCCCAGATAATGTACGAATATCAAAAAACCAGTAATCGTCTGGTGACTGCCAACCAAACCAGTCTCGAAGGGCGATTTGTACTGGCCCAGCGTAATCAAGCAAGTCGGTATACACATAGGCGATTAGATAAGTTGGCATTGCTAATGGCAGCATTAATGCCCATTCAAATTGCTTACGCCCAGGAAACTCACAATATGCAGTTAACCAAGCTAACGGCAATGCTATTACACAGCTCAGCAGCCCTACCCCTGCAATGAGTATGAGAGTATTACGGGTATAATCCCACAGCACAGTATCGAAAAGGTGCTGAAATACATCTGAATCTCCTTGCAGAGATTCAAATAGTAAAAAGCCTAATGGCGTAACAAGCAACAGGCCAATAAGCCAGGCTATAAGCTGCCAACGCGACAGCGAAAACTTCACATGCATAAGTGGATTAATACCAGATAAAATAAAAGCTGTTAAAAAACAGCTTTTATAAAAATGTGTTACGAGAAATATCCTCGTTATAAATCAAACTTTACTTCGTCAATCAGCTTCAGTGCCACAGGGCGATATTTGCTGATCTCATCAAGAGGAAGGCTATCTTCTTTAAACTCACCCCATGATGCAACCATCTCAGATAATGCAACCCCTTGCTTTACGGGGTATTCCATATTAACTGAAGCATACATATTTTGCGCCTTATTGTCGGTCATATACTCAACCAGTTTCAAGGCATTTTCAGGGTTTTTAGCATAACGGGTCATAACAACGCCCGATACATTGATATGAGAGCCACGGTTTGTTTGGTTAGGGAAGTTAATATAAACCGCTTCAGCCCATGATTTTTGCTGCTCATCTTGCATCATTTTGCCAAAATAATAGCTGTTGCCTAACGCCAGATCGCATAAACCTTCTTTTACGGCTTTGACTTGCGCTCTGTCATTACCTTGCGGCTTACGTGCTAAATTGGCTTTTACGCCCTCAAGCCATTGCTTAGTTTTTGCTTCGCCATGGTGAGCAACCATAGAAGCAACTAAACCTAAATTGTAAGGGTGTTTACCAGATCGAGTGCAGATCTTACCTTTGTATTTTGGATCGGCTAAATCCTCGTAAGTTAATTCAGCAAGTGCACCAACACGCTCTTTTGCAGAGTAAACATTACGTACACGTTTAGTAAGTGCTATCCATTGACCGTCGGCATCACGAAAAGTGCTTGGCACATTCGCATTAACCACATCACTATTAATTGATTGCGTTAAGCCTAAATCTTCTAATTGAATCAGCGCACTAAAATTTGAGGTTAATACTAAATCAGCCTTACTGTGCTTACCTTCACGCTTTACACGCTCAATCAAACCTTTTTTGGCAAAAACCACATTAGTTTTAATACCTGTTTGCTTAGTGAAATCATCCAAAATAGGCTGAATTAAGAATGGTTGACGAAACGAGTAAATATTTACTACATCTGCAGCGAATGTAGGCGCGCTTAATAATGCGCTAAGTAATACTAAGGCTGTTTTCTTCATTTTATAGCACCTAAATAGTAACAATTATCAAAATATTTTACCTAGAGTTAGGGCAAAGTGCACCCGTTTAAACTTATATTTCAATCAACCTAACTGCCATTTAGGAATTTGCATGTAAGACATATCTCACCCACATGGCAGTTATTGAGTAAAAACCACCAGCAAACACTGCACAAAATAACATAAGTACTTGAAATACAAAAACATCTTTTAAATGACAATAAAATAACCAGCAGATTAAGTAAGATTTTGACCTACTCAGCTTCGCCCATTTCTCTATAATTACTTACATCAACTAAGCAAGAATCTTAATGAGTAGATGGATAAGGAAGCATTACTCATAATACCGCGGAATAAGGTTCATTAGGAGAATAAGGAATCAAGGACAGGCTCAGGAAGAGTAACGCAATGGAGTGACAACCTACGGACAACATCAGGATGATGTGGAATGGCATGACAACAGGACGTTGTTATACAGGAAGTTCAAAAAGTGGAATAAAGGACAGGCCGTTAGGGCATCGCAATGGATTTGCAAACAGAGGGATAGTGTCAGGATGGCACGTAAGGGAGTGGTAAAGTAATTACCAGCATGGATGTAAAGGACTAACAAGGAAACAAGGCGGGATTGCCTTATATTGCACAGAACCAATAAGTAAAGTGTAATCGCATGGATTGGCAAAGTTTAGGGAGTTGATTAGATTCAATTGCAGGATGCAAAAAATTAAGAAGATTCCGCAAGCGCGACTAGAGATAGTACGCGCTTTTCTTTTGCCTAAAATTTAGTAAAGAGTTATTGCTCTGGGCGTCCCTTATTACGCTTACCTAGCAGATAAGCATCTCTAAACTTAATAAAATGTTGCTCAAGCTTTTGTGTAGCCTCGTCTTCACCCGCAAGGGCAAGTACCATAATAGCCACCTCAGCGGTGCCTAACTGATGCTCATGCGGAGCAACACGTAATCGATAATCAGATAGCTTTTCAGGCGTAATTGAAAGCACAGGAAAATTATCTAGATAAGGGCTTTTACGGATCATTTTCTTTGCTTCGCGCCAAGTCCCATCTAAAAAGATAAACAAAGGACGCTTACCTTCAACAGGAGTTACTTCGGTGATCACGCGCTCTTCGTCGTCAACATCGCTGGCAGGAAAAATAACCATAGGCTGATACTGAGGATTTGCCAACAAGCTTAATAAGGCTTCATCTGGATTTGTTCTATCCCACTTAAAGGCATGGTTATCTGGCACGATTTCAGCAATTAAACGGCCAGTATTTGACGGCTTAAAACTCTCATTATGGTACATAAGTAAACAGACCGCGGCATCACACTGAGCTTGCTCAACGCCTTCACAAATACAATAGTGTTCCGCTAATAAACAACGCTCACAACGCGTTAGCTTTGCTCCTCGCGCTTTAAATTCACGACGAGACTCAGTCATTTGCTGAGCACGAAGCATTAACACTGAATTATTTGAGATAGTAGCCACTGCGTATTTACCAGAAAATTAAACGGCGCGTATTGTAGCTAAAAATATGGGGAATAGATATTAATCTAAGTATTAAGCTGCAAGCTATAGGCTATAAGCAGCTAGATCTTAAAGCTTATAGTTAAGAAAACAAAAAACCCAGCCGGGGCTGGGTTTTTAAAAAGATTAGTCAAAAGAACTTACTTCTTTTTAACTGCTTTTTTGTTTGGAAGGTCAGTGATTGAACCTTCGAAGATTTCAGCAGCTAGACCGATTGATTCGTTTAATGTTGGGTGAGCGTGAATAGTTAACGCTAGGTCTTCACCGTCTGCGCCCATTTCAACTGCTAAGCCGATTTCACCTAGCATTTCACCTGCGTTGATACCAACCATAGCACCACCGATAACACGACCAGAGTCTTTATCGAAGATTAGCTTAGTTTGACCTTCAGTACGTGCTGAAGCAATTGCACGGCCAGAAGCAGCCCAAGGGAATACAGCAGTTTCGATGCTTAAGCCTTGCTCTTTTGCTTCTTTCTCAGTTACACCAACCCATGCGATTTCTGGATCTGTGTATGCGATTGAAGGAATGCACTTAGGATCGAAGAAGTGTTTCTGACCAGAGATAACTTCTGCAGCAACGTGAGCTTCGTGAACCGCTTTGTGCGCAAGCATTGGTTGACCAACGATATCACCGATAGCGAAGATGTGATCAACGTTTGTTTTAAGCTGCTTATCAACATTGATGAAACCGCGCTCATCAACGTTAACGCCTGCTTTATCAGCGTCAAGTAATTTACCGTTAGGTGTACGACCAACAGCAACAAGTACTTTGTCGTAACGTACTGCGTCAGCTGGTGCGTTTTTGCCTTCGAATGAAACGTATAGACCGTCTTCTTTCGCTTCAACGCCAACAACTTTAGTAGAAAGCATTACGTTGAACTTGTTCTTAACGTATTTTTGGTAGATCTTGATAACGTCTTTATCAGCTGCTGGTACTAATTGATCAGCAAACTCAACTACGTCGATTTCAGAACCTAGTGCACGGTATACAGTACCCATTTCAAGACCGATGATACCACCACCTAAAACTAGTAGCTTCTCAGGAACGTCTTTAAGCTCTAGCGCACCAGTTGAGTCAATTACACGGTCATCTTCAGGGATGAAAGGTAAGTTAACAGGTTGAGAACCCGCTGCAATAATAGCATTGTCAAAAGTGATTGTTGTTGTACCGTCTTCACCTTCAACAGCAAGTGTGTTGCTGCCAGTGAATTTACCGTAGCCGCTAACTACTTTCACTTTACGCATTTTAGCCATGCCGTCTAGGCCGCCAGTTAGTTGACCGATTACAGACTCTTTCCAATCACGGATTTTGTCTAGGTCGATTTCAGGCTTGCCAAAAGTAACGCCGTGAGATGACATTTCAGCTGCGTCATCAATCACTTTAGCTACGTGTAAAAGTGCTTTTGAAGGAATACAACCCACATTTAGACATACACCGCCTAATGTGTTGCGAGATTCTACCAGTGTAACTTCTAAGCCCAAGTCAGCAGCACGGAAAGCCGCAGAATAACCACCAGGACCACCGCCTAGTACAACAACTTGAGTTTTTAATTCGTTGCTCATGCTATTACCTTAAATGTTTGAACGGGACACTGCCCCTAAGTTTAACTGCCATGTTTCTGCAAGGCAGAAAGGGAGAGCAGATATCTATACCAAGATTGTTCTATGGCAAAGATTGTATCATTGCCAATGGTAAAAATCCCAGCAAAAAACAACTTGCTGGGATTTGATTCTTATAAATTATGAGACGATTACATCACCAATTGACGAATATCGCTCATGTAGCTTGCTAGCGTCACAGTAAAGCGTGCTGCTAGTGCACCGTCAATAACCCTATGGTCGTATGACATTGATAATGGAACCATTAATTTAGGTTCAAACTCTTTGCCATTCCACTTAGGTTTCATTTCTGACTTAGATACACCCAAGATAGCAACTTCTGGCGCATTCACAATTGGCGTGAACGCTGTACCACCGATACCACCAAGGCTTGAGATTGTGAAACAACCGCCTTGCATATCAGATGAAGTTAGCTTGCCGTCACGTGCTTTCTTAGAAATATCCATTAACTCACGAGAAAGTTCAATGATGCCTTTCTTATCAACATCTTTGAACACTGGAACAACTAGACCATTTGGCGTATCAACTGCAACACCGATATTGATGTATTTCTTCAAGATTAAGCTTTCGCCGTCTTCAGACAGTGAAGAGTTAAACGTTGGGAATTCAGCTAATGCTTTCGCAGCTGCTTTCATCACAAATACAAGAGGTGTGATTTTAACACCCAGCTTTTTCTTCTCAGCAAGCGCATTTTGCTCTTTACGGAATGCTTCAAGGCTTGTGATATCAGCTTCGTCAAACTGTGTAACATGCGGGATTTGCACCCAGTTACGATGTAAGTTAGCACCTGATAACTTCTGGATACGAGAAAGTTTCTTCTCTTCGATTTCACCAAACTTAGCAAAATCAACCTTAGGCCAAGGGATAAGACCTAACTCACCGCCACCGGCATTACCTTTACCTGCAGATAGCTGACCTGACTCAACTTTCTTCACAAGGTCTTTCACGTAGTTTTGTACGTCTTCTTTCACAACACGATTCTTACGACCCGTGCCTTTTACGTTTGCTAGGTTAATACCAAACTCACGCGCTAAACGACGAACAACAGGCGATGCATGTGCATACGCTTTGTTATCTGCAAAACCTTCGTTGCTTGCAGGTGCTGATGCTGGCTTTTCAGCCGCAGGCGCTTTTGCTGCAGGTGCAGGCGCTGCTTCAGCTTCAGCTTTTGCAGGAGCAGGTGCCGCTGCTGCTGGTGCACTACCCGCTACTTCAAATACAAAGATAAGTGAGCCAGTTGATACTTTATCCCCAGCAGCTACTTTGATTTCTTTAACAGTACCAGCAAATGGTGCTGGTACTTCCATTGATGCTTTATCGCCTTCAACGTTTAAGATTGATTGATCTTCTTCAACCTTGTCGCCTACAGCAACCATCACTTCGGTTACTTCAACTTCGTCACCACCGATATCAGGCACGTTAACTTCTTTAGTGCTTGATGCCGCTGCTGCCGGCGCTGCTTCAGCTGGTGCTGATTCTGCAGCAGGCGCTTCTGAACCGCTTGAAGCTGTTTCAAAAACGAAGATTAGAGAGCCCGTTTTCACTTTATCGCCAGTCGCGATTTTGATCTCTTTAACCGTACCCGCCATTGGAGCAGGTACTTCCATTGATGCTTTATCGCCTTCAACGCTTAATAAAGATTGCTCTTCTTCAACCGTGTCACCTACCGCAACCATGATTTCAGTTACTTCAACTTCATCATCGCCGATATCTGGCACAGTTACTTCCTGCACAGCAGAAGCTGCAGGCGCAGCTGCTGGAGCTGGCGCATCTTCTTTAGCCTCTGCAGGAGCCGCAGCTTGTTCTTCACCTTCGAAGATCATGATAAGTGAACCCGTCGTTACCGTATCACCTTCAGCTACTTTAATTTCTTTAACCGTACCTGCTTGTGCAGCAGGTACTTCCATTGATGCTTTGTCGCCTTCAACCGTTAATAACGATTGGTCAACCTCAACCTTATCACCAACGCTAACAAGGATTTCGGTTACTTCAACTTCATCGCCACCGATATCTGGTACATTAATTTCAATACTCATTGGAACCTCTTATGCGTATAGCGGGTTAACTTTGTTTGTGTCGATGTCGAATTTCTTGATTGCTTCAACAACTACTGACTTCTCAACTTCACCACGTTTAGCAAGCTCAGATAGTGTTGCAACCACAACATAACCAGCATTCACTTCGAAGTGACGACGTAAGTTTTCACGGCTATCAGAACGACCGTAACCATCAGTACCTAACACTTTGTAGTTGCTGCTTGGTACGAATGAACGAACTTGTTCTGCGTAGTTCTTCATGTAGTCTGTTGCTGCAACAGTCACGGCATCAGTTAATGCCTCCGTGATGTAAGCAGTCTTTTGCTCTGCTTCTGGATTAAGCATGTTGAAACGCTCAGCGTCTTGACCGTCACGAGTTAACTCATTGAATGACGTTACAGAGAATACATCTGAACCAATACCATACTCTTCGCTCAGGATTTGTGCCGCTTTACGCACTTCAATCATAATAGTACCTGAACCTAGTAACTGTACTTTCGCTTTATCGCCAGCCACAGTTTCAAGCTTATAGATACCTTTACGAATACCTTCTTCAGCGCCTTCTGGCATTGCCGGTTGATGGTAGTTTTCGTTCATTAGCGTTAGGTAATAGAACACGTTTTCTTGGTCTTCACCGTACATGCGACGGATACCGTCTTGCATGATTACCGCTACTTCGTATGCGAATGTCGGATCATAAGAAATACAGTTAGGAACCGTGTTAGCAAGAATGTGGCTGTGACCATCTTCGTGCTGTAAACCTTCACCGTTTAGTGTAGTACGACCTGCCGTAGCACCTAGTAAGAAACCACGTGCTTGTTGGTCACCGGCCATCCACGCCATATCACCTACACGTTGGAAACCAAACATTGAGTAGTAGATGTAGAATGGGATCATTGGTAAATCGTTAGTGCTGTATGATGTTGCAGCAGCAACCCATGATGACATTGCACCTAACTCGTTGATACCTTCTTGTAGTACCTGACCTGATGTTGCTTCTTTATAGTAAGAAACAATGTCACGGTCTTGCGGCGTGTAGTTTTGGCCATGTGGGTTATAAATACCGATTTGACGGAATAAACCTTCCATACCAAATGTACGCGCTTCATCAGCGATGATAGGAACGATGTTTTTACCAATGCCTTTGTCTTTTAGTAACACGTTAAGTGCACGTACAAAGCCCATTGTTGTAGAGATGTCACGTTTTTGCTCTTCAAGTAGTGGCTTAAACGCGTCAACTTCTGGCAATGTTAAGCTTTCAGAAAACTTAGGAATACGCTTAGGTGTGTAACCTTGAAGCGCTTCACGGCGAGCGTGAAGATACTTGTACTCTTCAGAACCCTCTTCAAGAGTAAGATATGGTAAGTCTTTAATTTCTTCATCAGAAACTAAATCTTGTAGACCTAAACGTGAACGTAGGTGCTCAACATGAGTCATGTCCATTTTCTTAACTTGGTGCGCGATGTTTTTACCTTCAGCCGCTTCACCCATGCCGTAACCTTTTACAGTTTTAGCTAGGATCACAGTAGGACGATCTTTGGTTTCTTCCGCTTTTTTGAATGCAGCGTAAAGTTTTGAAGGCTCATGGCCACCACGCTTAAGTGCGAAGATTTCTTCATCAGTCATATCAGCAACAAGTGCTGCTGTTTCTGGGTAACGACCGAAGAAGTGCTCACGAACATATGCACCGTCTTTTGCTTTATATGTTTGGTAATCACCGTCAATCGTTTCGTTCATTAACTGCAGTAATTTACCTGATGTATCTTTAGCAAGTAGGATATCCCAACCACTACCCCATACAACTTTAATCACGTTCCAGCCTGCACCTTTGAATAGGCCTTCAAGCTCTTGAATGATCTTACCGTTACCCATTACTGGGCCATCTAAACGCTGTAAGTTACAGTTGATTAGGTAACATAAGTTATCTAGCTTCTCACGTGCAGCGAATGAGATTGCACCACGTGATTCTGGCTCATCCATTTCACCATCGCCTAAGAAAGCGTATACACGTTGGTTTTTAGTGTCTTTTAAGCCACGACCGTCTAGGTATTTTAAGAAACGAGCTTGGTAGATTGATGCAATTGGACCAAGACCCATTGATACCGTAGGGAACTGCCAGAATTCAGGCATTAACTTAGGGTGTGGGTATGAAGGAAGACCTTTACCATCAACTTCTTGACGGAAGTTGTCAAGCTGCTCAGCTGTTAAACGACCTTCAACAAATGCACGTGCATAGATACCTGGAGAAATGTGACCTTGGTAATAAACTAAATCACCACCATCTACATCGTTTGGTGCTTTGAAGAAGTGGTTAAAACATACTTCATAGAATGCAGCTGAAGACTGGTAAGAAGCCATATGGCCGCCTAAGTCTAGATCTTTTTTCGACGCGCGTAATACGATCATGATCGCATTCCAACGAATGATTGAACGGATACGACGCTCAATGTTTACGTCACCTGGGTAAGCAGGTTCTTGATCTACCGGAATGGTATTAACGTAGTTAGTGGTTGTGCCAGTAGGCATATCAACACCGTCTAAACGGGCTTGCTCTAACACTTGCTCAAGTAAGAATTGAGCACGTTCAACACCTTCTTCGCGCACAACAGACTCAAGGGCTTGTAACCACTCTTGTGTTTCTAGCGCGTCTACGTCAATTTTATTGACTTCAGACATATGGAGGTTTCCTTATGTTTAAAATACTAATTATTTTAATAAATCTTAAATTAAGTAGTTAACTAAACTTAGCTAATCACTTGCTTAATGTTGTTTGGTGCGTCTTAAACTACGTTCAATCCGCGAATGCTCTTTGCCAGCCTCAAGTAAGGCTTCTTCGATAAAGGCTAAGTGAGCATTACTAGCAAGACGTGCTTGCTCTGGGTTTCCTTCAATAACCGCATCCATCAACAGCCGTCTATGTTCTGCGAGCTGCTGGCTGATCTGTGGTTTTTTTAACAGTACAGTTAAATTCTGTAATACATTTTGCTCTAGCAAGGCCTGCATACCACGTACTAAATGTAGCAGTACAACGTTATGAGACGCTTCTGCCACACTAAAATGAAATGCATTAATTGCTTTTGCTTTTTGCACAATGTCGTCATTAACGAGCGCAATGTTGTCAAAGCTTTGTTTTACTTTTTTGAAGTCATTCGTTGTGCCGCGCATAGCTGCATAATATGCTGCAATTCCTTCAAGGGCATGACGAAATTCGAGTAAATCAAATTGTGACTCTGGATGCTTACTAATCAAATCAAAAAGCGGATCAGTGAGCCCCTCTTCAAGCTGATTTTTTACGAACGTTCCACCACCTTGGCGACGCGTTACTAACCCCTTAGCTTCTAGCTTTTGAATTGCCTCACGCAGTGAAGGTCGCGATACTTCAAATTGTTTCGCTAACTCACGTTCAGGAGGCAGCTTTTCGCCTGGCGCCAACGACCCCTCAAGAATCATATTCTCAAGTTGTTGTAAAATTACATCAGATAATTTTGCTGCTTTAATCTTTAAAGACATTTATTAACGTCCGCATTGTTATGCGCTAACCCCATAAATATCGGGTATTTAGCCTTGTGCTTTGACCAAAAAGGTAAATTGGTCATACCAAATTTGTCGCATACGTTATCAAAAACCCGTATTTCTGTCAATTTCACTACGTTCAGCGCCTAGTTACACCCTAACGTAATTCGTCTAAAGATTAAACAGTATGGATTAAAGTGGCTTTTTCTGAAGGAAAAAACAATAAAAAATAAATGGTCAGACCAGATTAAACGGCAGAACTTTTAGTGGTCAGGTATTAGATTAGTGGTCAGGTATTAGATGTTAGATGAATTGAGTAGCTTTGTAGCAGCGGGTTTACCCCGCATCGTTGAATTGAATGCTGAAAAATATTCGAAGTAGGATGCACTTCAGTGCTGAAAAATTAAAACTCAATCAAAGTGCAACCGCAGAGATTCATGACTAGTAACTTTCCTACAAGCTTTACTCTTGAAACTTGCTAACTCAAACACATTCCCGGCTAAAGCCAGTCCTACATCTCGTAACTTGCTAACTTTACACGCTACGCCAAACCACCAAATAAAGTAAGTGCTGCGATGATCACTAAAAAGAATAATACATTTCTTTTTACAAGTTTCATCATACAGGTGGCTTCATAAGTACAGCCAAAATGTTGCTGCTCAATTTGCTCAGCGGCAAGTGCAGTTTGCGTAACTACTTTTCGGTTACTCACTGAAAAGTCGAGCACATACTTCAGCCAACAACTGGTACCTTTATTAAAGTTACCAATAACTAAATAACCAAAGCTTGCAACCCGAGCTGGTAACCAATCGAGCCAAAACAGTAAGCTATGTACTAGTTTAAAACGCTTAGCATAGGCAACACTGTGATCATCCCTTACTTTGTCAGCAAAAGTACGAACTAATGCGTAAAGCACCGCGCCAGGCACACCTAAAACCACAAACCAAAAAATAACTGCACAATAAAAGCGAAAATTTAACCAAGCTAAAGTTTGGCCAAAAGTCTCACCATGAGGGTCATCTTCTGTCTTCTTTTGGCCCATTTGTAACGCAAATAGGGTTGCCGCTTCTTGATCGTTGCGGGTTAACGCATTTAAGTAAGACTTATATAAAGCACGTTGCTTAGCACAACCAAAACACACCAGTAGCACAGCAACATTCACAGCTAGTTGCCAAATAATAAAATCAGAGAGTTGATAAACTAAACCTGCGGCAACGACAGGCAGCATTAACCAAATCAAAAAACCAATTGGCGAATTAAATAAGCCTTTTTCTGAGAGTTGTTTTTGCGAGTGCTTAAGGTAGGTATTGGCATAAAAACCGATTTGCCAGTAGTTAGCTCGAGCCCCTAAACGCTCAATTACCAAAGCAATAATTATTGAAATTAAGATCATGCTTTTACCTATATCCTTTAACTAAAACACTAAATCAAAATAGTATTGCCAATCAAAACTCGCACCAGGGTCAGTTTTTCTGCCCGGTGCAATATCACAGTGGCCAACAATGCGTGAACGGTTTATCTCAGGGTACTTTGCCATCAACGCCATAGTCACTAAGTGTAATGCATTATACTGGGCTTGGGTATACGCTTGGTTGTCGGTACCTTCAAGCTCAATGCCCACGCTAAAATCATTACAGCGCTCTCGTCCTTCAAACGTCGAGATACCGGCGTGCCAAGCCCTTTTCTCAAAAGGCACGTACTGAATAATTTCACCGGTACGACGAATAAAGCAATGCGCAGACACTCTTAAGCCTTTTAAATCAGTAAAGCTTTCGTGCGCCGTACAATCAATTGCCCCCATGAACAAATCATCAACATAAGGCGTTGCGAACTGCCCAGCAGGCAATGAAATATTATGAATAACAAGTAATGACACCTCGCCCTCAGGGCGCTCATCGTAATGTGTACAGGGCCTTTGTAACACATTGTTTAATTGGCCCAATTCATTTATATGCATATTAAAAACTAACGATGACAATAAAGTTAAATAGTGTAAAGGGTTAAAATCTCAGGGTCTAGTTGCTTTGATTCAATCACTTAAAGTAAGAGTAAGGATACTTTACTGTGGCCGATCTTTGTCTTCTATTAAGGGGTTAAACATAGTAAAATTTCGCCAATTTATTAATAAACAATGAGCTTTCGACATGTCAGTCCCTCACACTTTAATTAGCCAGCTGGTAAAACTCACCCTTGATGAAGATTTAGATTACCAAAGCGCAAATGACGGTGATATTACCGCGCAACTAATTCCAGAAAACGAGCCAGCCAATGCCAAAGTAATTACTCGTGAAGACTGTGTATTTTGTGGTAAAGACATTATTTTAGAAGTATTTAAGCAAGTTGACCCTACAGTAAACGTTGAAGTACTCGTAAATGACGGCGACAAAGTAGCAGCAAATAGTACACTATTTACAGCATCAGGCTCAGCTCGCGCAATTTTAACCGCAGAGCGCACTGCCCTTAACTTTGTACAAACACTCTCAGGTACAGCAACAACAACAGCTCATTATGTAAAAGAGCTTGAGGGCACGACTACGCAGCTACTCGACACGCGTAAAACAATTCCAGGTTTACGTGCGCTACAAAAATACGCTGTGAAATGTGGTGGTGGCGCGAATCATCGTATCGGCCTTTTTGATGCCTTTTTAATTAAAGAAAACCACATTGCAGCCTGCGGGGGTATTGATAAAGCCGTCGCTCAAGCTAAAGTAAACCACCCGACTAAACCAGTTGAAGTAGAAGTAGAATCACTTGATGAGCTTGAACAAGCGATCACAGCTGGCGCTGATATCATCATGCTTGATAACTTTACTGTAGAGCAAATTCAACAAGCAGTTGTGCTAACAGACAAGCGAGCAAAGCTTGAGGTATCTGGCAACATGACCCTTGAAACCTTAAAAGCCTATTCACAGGCCGGTGTTGACTTTATTTCAAGTGGCGCACTTACAAAAAATTTACAATCAATCGATCTTTCAATGCGATTTAACGGCTAAAATTTCCCATATGCGTATTTAATGTTTTACCTAATTCATTGACAAGAAAATAAAAAAAGCATTAAATACGCAGAAAGCCTGAACAGATAACAAAAAATCAATATCTTTTTAGCGCTTTTGACTATTTTGTATACGCACGTCCTGAACCTACACAAGATTGCAATCAATTCAATAAGTTCCTGCAAGGATGCGGTGTCTATAAATAGTACAAATATGTGTAACTAAGCTTATTTTACATCAAACAAAGGTAGGAAAGTTCTGAAAAACTGCTTACTGAACAGGAAAATAGCTTCCAAAAACATTTATTGATGCTAAAGTAAATTTATACACGCTTAACCAGTAAGGTTTTTACTACTTTGTTAACATTTAAGCGTTAATAAAAGTTGTTTTAAGTAAAATTGTAAGATTTATCCTGTAAATTAAGCAATGGTTTTACAACGCTGAAGTTACAGCTAAACTTACTAAATCATCATATCCTTTAGGAGAGGAACAAATGACACAACAAAACCAACAGGGTTTCACCCTAATTGAATTAATGATTGTAGTTGCAATCATCGGTATTCTTGCTGCAGTAGCTCTTCCAGCATACTCTGACTACCAAGCATCATCAAAATTAACAGCTGGCCTAGCTGAAATTACTGGTGCAAAGACCGAAATGGAAATTGACGCTAATAACGGTGAAACGATTGGTTCAGTATCAGATCTTAAAGCTATCAAAAATGCTTCTACTCAAAATTGTACAATCACTGCTAGCTTAGCATCTGATGGTACTGGTAGTATTGTTTGTACTATTGACAATGCTCCATCTCAAGTATCATCGGCTGTTATTACTTGGTCTAGAGCGGCTACAGGTGAATGGACTTGCGCTACCACTGGTTTAACTGGTGATGCAACTGAATTAGCTCCTAAGAGCTGCCCTCATTCATAATATATGAATCTACTAAAGCGCCTTTTAAAGGCGCTTTACTTTAAATAATGAGTAAACTTCCTTATACATTAACTTTTATTACTTTATATTTTTCATTAACCCTTCTTCCGTTTATTCCGATATTTTCATTTGATTATCATAATCACCAGAGATTTCTACAAGTAACTTTACTACTTTTAAGTTCTATACTTTTCTTGGTTAAGGTAAGCAAAGATAAAGAGCTACTACTAGCCTCCCCAATAAACAAATTTGTATTTCTTTTCATTCTCATGGGGTTTATTTCATCTGCTTTTGCTAATGAAATAATTTTTAGTTTTTTTTATACTATTCACTTCCTATTCCTATTTATGTTTTTTTACATAGTGATAAATGAAGAAAGTGAACAGACCACCTCCTATTTTATAGCTTCTATTGCAATCATTCATAGCATTCTTGTATTAGTTTGTTTTTTGAATGTAATCTTTTCAATTGTTGACCAAGTAAAGCTTAATCCATTTGTTATCTATCAGAATTTCATTAACATACGATTTTTTAATCAAGTCCAAGTTTTCATAATACCTTTGCTTATATTCTTATTGAAATATAAGGATATTAAACGCGTAGTATACTTTTTTCTTACTTTAAACTTTCTATTAATATTTATAGGATATGCAAGAGGTGCTTTACTAACATTTTCTATTGTTTTCTTATTAGCTCAGCTTTTTGATAAGCATGAAAGAAAAAAGTACCAAACTGCATTATTTTGCCTTTTGATAGGTTTGTTAACTTATTACACCTGTAATGTACTTTTTAGCTCTGGTGAAGTTTCATTAAAAACAGGCTCTTCAGGTAGATTATTCATTTGGCAACAAACTATCTCTGAATTTACCTGGAAACAATTTTTTATAGGTAATGGACCTGGGGTATTTCAAGCCTCTTTAGAGGGAAAAGCACCAATGAGCCACCCTCATTCCTCAGTCATAGAGGTTACTAACGAGTGGGGTTTTTTAGCATTTGCTTTTTTATCTTCAGCTATTTATTTTACAATTAAAAATGCAGTCGCTTACCTTGTACTGAATAATGAAGACAGTACGTCAAAAGCACTACTTTACTCTTTTCTCTCTGGCCTCATATATTCTCTGTTATCAGGTGTACATGTAATGCCTGTTTCACAAACTTTACTATTTATAGTATGGGCCCTACTGCTGGCTCGAACTTCAAGTAAAACTCTAACATTTATTAACTTTACAAAATGGAAATTAGTTATTTTTGTTATTATATTAACCTCATTGTGGTATTTTTATGGATGGGTAGCTTTAGAAACCTATCAAAAAATGAACCCTGATACAGGTTATATATTTGGGCCAAGATTTTGGTCTATCGCTCATAGATTATGAAATATAACAGTCTAAACTTTCAGAATAATATTTTAAAACATTACAATAAGATGGGTTTTATCCATGGCTAAAAAACAGGAAGATAAAGATCTAGATACCTTTCAGTGGATAGGTGTTAATGCTAGGGGTAAAAAGCTAGAAGGAGAGCTAACGGGAAGTAGTATTGCTCTCATTAAAGCTCAGTTGCGTAAACAAGGCATCACTCCATCAAAAGTTAAACGTAAACCAAAGCCACTTTTTGGAATAAAAAGTGTGCAAAAAATAACCCCTAAAGATATAGCATTAATCACTCGTCAAATAGCGACTATGCTTATTGCTGGTGTACCTTTGATTCAATCAATCGAACTTATAGCATCAGGCGCAAAAAACAAAAGTGTTGCAAAATTAATGGACGAAGTCGGTGATGAAGTGAAAGCTGGTGTACCACTTTCTCAAGCTCTTCGAAAGCATCCTCGTTACTTTGATGATTTATACTGCGACCTGGTTGCTTCTGGTGAGCAATCTGGTGCCCTTGATAAAATATTTGACCGTGTTGCTATATACAAAGAAAAAGCCGAGGCATTGAAGTCAAAAATAAAGAAAGCCATGTTTTACCCTATTTCTGTAATCGTCATAGCTATCATTGTTACTTCAATCCTTCTAATTTTTGTTGTACCACAATTTCAAGATATTTTTAGTGGCTTTGGTGCTGAATTACCAAGTTTTACTTTAATGGTGATTGGTATTTCCGAATTTCTGCAAGAATACTGGTGGATAATCCTAATCGCTCTAATCGCATTTGGTTACGTATACAAAGAAGCTTTACTTAGAAGTAAAAAATTCCGCGATGCTAACGATAGAGCCATATTAAAACTGCCTGTCATTGGTATGATTTTAAATAAAGCGGCGGTTGCACGTTATGCTCGCACGCTTTCAACTACCTTTGCTGCTGGTGTCCCCCTCGTTGATGCGCTTGATTCTGCTGCAGGTGCCTCCGGTAATGCGGTGTATCGTTATGCAATTTTAGAAATCAAAGCCGAGGTAAGTTCAGGTAACTTAATGAACTGGGCGATGAAAAACGCTAAAATCTTCCCTGATATGGTGGTGCAAATGGTGGCCATAGGTGAAGAGTCGGGTTCACTTGATGGTATGCTTGCAAAAGTGGCAACGATTTATGAGCAAGAAGTCGATGATGCCGTAGATGGTTTATCAAGTTTACTTGAGCCCCTTATCATGGCGGTTTTAGGTGTGCTTGTTGGTGGGTTAATTGTTGCTATGTACTTACCTATATTCCAATTAGGTTCGGTGATTTAAACATAGCAGCTGTAAGCTGTAAGCTGTAAGCTGTAAGCTGTAAGCTGTAAGCAAAACTATAAACGCTAGTTGATTGCTACATTAAATAAATAATAACAACGCTTCAACACAGCGAAATAATATCGGCCTGCAAATGGCCAGAAGTTAGGTATTTTAATGGAAAACTTTTTTCTTGATATAACCACTGCGATGCAAAGTCAGCAGTGGTTTTATTTTTTGACGGTAGGCTTAGTAAGCCTGTGTATTGGTAGCTTTTTAAATGTGGTGATTTATCGTTTACCACTGATGATGAAAAGAGAATGGCAAACTGAATGCCGTATTGTATTGGCCGATGAGCTCAATTCAAAACAGCAAACAGAACAAGCTCCCTTTAATTTAGTAAAACCTAATTCGACCTGCCCTAAATGCAAAGCACCGATTAAAGCTTGGCAAAATATCCCTGTCTTAAGTTGGCTATTGCTAAAAGGTCGCTGTGCAAATTGTCAAACACCGATTTCTGTGCGCTACCCTATTGTTGAAATGCTTACTGCGGTTCTAAGTTTAGTTGTCGCCGTTGTTTTTGGCCCGACAAAACTAGCTCTTCTATATATATTGATTACTTGGTTTTTAGTTGCATTAACCTTTATCGATATCGATCATATGTTACTGCCCGACCAGCTCACCCTGCCGCTCGTTTGGTTAGCGCTGATTGCTGCCACTATGGATATTACCATTGCACCGAGCGATGCCATTATCGGCGCAGCAGTTGGCTACCTGAGCTTATGGAGTGTCTACTGGTTATTCAAGCTTGCTACAGGTAAAGAAGGCATGGGTTATGGCGACTTTAAATTATTAGCCGTATTTGGTGCGCTACTTGGCTGGCAAGATATTTTAACTATCGTGCTGCTATCAAGTGTCGTCGGTGCCATCATCGGCATTGCGCAAATTATGATTCAAGGTAAAGACAAAACTACGCCAATCCCATTTGGGCCTTATCTTGCCATCGCAGGATGGGTCACCTTACTTTGGGGTGAGCAAATTAAAAGTTATTACTTTAACTATTTAGGTTACTAATTATGGCAAACTGGGTTTTAGGGCTAACCGGTGGTATTGGCTCAGGAAAAAGTGCAGTAAGCGCCATATTTGAAGAGCTTGGTATTCAGGTGGTTGATGCCGACATAGTTGCCAGAGAAGTCGTCAAGCCTGGCTCTGTTGGCCTTACAAAAATTACAGCACATTTTGGTGATGAAATACTCACGAATAACGGCACGCTTGATCGCGCAAAACTAAGAGCAATTATCTTTGCCAATGAATCACAAAAACAATGGCTAAATAACTTATTGCACCCGCTTATTAGAGAAACAATGCTGAGCCAGTTAAAGCAGGCCACCAGCCACTATGTCATCTTAGTTGCTCCCTTACTTTTTGAAAATAGCTTAGAAAAATATTGCAATCATACCTTACTAATTGATGTTCCGGTTGATGTACAAATAACAAGAACAACAGCCCGTGATAATGTCTCTGTTGAATTAGCCGAGCAAATCATAGCCTCACAAATGAGCAGAGCTGATAAACAACAAAAAGCGGGAGATATTTTAGATAACAACCGCCCTCTTGAAGAAGTAAAAGCTGATGTGCAAAAACTGCACAAAAAGTACCTAATGCACTCTCACTAGGGTATTGATTTTATTTATAGATTCTCATGAATTTGAACCCATAAAAACCAATACAAAAGTACCAAAACACATTCTAAACAACTGAGTTTTAGGTTAATTTTTTTTGCAATTTTCCTAAAATCAGACAAGACTGATGTAATAGCCTTACTTTTTCTGTTAGATTGTGGCAATAAAGGATCAATCTAGGTGCGCAATGAATATAAACTCACCGCTACTTCGAAAATTTATTACACTCGGTCGCATTGATGCAGAGACCGTAAAATCAAAGCAGCGCGAATATAACTCTACTGCAGAGCTTATTTCTAAAACATGTGGAATGGCTGGCCATGAGCTCGCAGAGCAATGTACAGACCTTTTTCGTGTGCCTTATTTTGACATCAAAGACTTTGATGTTGCGAACATTAGCGAAGAACTAGTTAAAGATAAACTAATTCGTGAGCACCACATTTTACCTCTAGTTAAAAAGGGCCGTAAGCTCTACATTGCAGCCTCAGATCCAACCGACTACGGTGCCTTTGAAAACTTTGAATTTAGTACTGGCCTTTCATGCGAAGTGGTCGTTGTTGATTACACGCAACTTGAAAATAAAATTGAGCAATTACTTGATGCCGCAGGTGGCTTACATTTAAGTGAAGATGAGTTTAAAGAACTTGGTGAGCTTGAAACAGAAGCCCCTCGCGACTTAGCTAGCAAAGATGAAGATAAAGACGATGCCCCTATTATCGTTTACATCAATAAAATTTTGATGGACGCAATTAAAAAAGGAGCCTCGGATCTACACTTTGAACCTTATGAACACCGCTACCGTGTGCGTTTTCGCATCGATGGTATTTTGCATGAAATGGCAAGTCCACCGAATAGCTTAGCGAGCCGTTTATCTGCACGTATCAAGGTTATGTCACGACTAGACATAGCAGAAAAACGTAAACCTCAAGACGGCCGTATTAAGCTTAAAATTACTGAACGTAAAAGTATCGACTTCCGTGTCAGTACCTTGCCTACCCTTTGGGGCGAGAAAATCGTAATGCGTATTCTCGACTCATCAAGTGCTATGCTAGGTATCGATGTGCTTGGTTATGAGCCAGAACAGAAAAAACTCTACATGGACGCACTTGAGCAACCACAAGGCATGATCTTAGTAACCGGTCCAACGGGCTCTGGTAAAACGGTATCACTTTATACGGGTTTGAATATTCTTAACCAGCCAGAGCGTAATATCAGTACCGCCGAAGATCCAGTAGAGATCAACCTTGAAGGGATTAACCAAGTACAAATTAATCCAAAGGCAGATATGACCTTTGCCAATGCATTAAAGGCTTTCTTACGACAAGATCCCGATGTCGTAATGGTTGGTGAGATCCGTGACCTTGAAACCGCTGAAATAGCAATTAAAGCGGCGCAAACAGGTCACTTGGTATTATCAACTCTGCATACAAACTCTGCGCCAGAGACCCTTACTCGTCTTTTAAATATGGGTGTTCCTGCTTATAACGTAGCAAGCTCTATCAGCCTTATTATTGCGCAGCGTCTAGCAAGACGACTTTGCCCTAAGTGTAAAACACCAGAAAAACTACCTGATGAAGAATTGATTCGCCAAGGTTTTGATAAAGACAAACTCAATGAGGTTCAGTTATTCGCACCAAAAGGATGCGATAGCTGTACTGAAGGCTATAAAGGTCGAGTTGGTATTTATGAGGTAATGCAAATTACCCCTGAAATAGCACAAATTATTATGCGTGGTGGTAACTCACTCGAAATCGCTGAAGTATCTCTGCGCTCAGGCTTTAATGATCTGCGTTTATCTGGCCTGAAAAAAGCCGCTGATGGCGTTACCTCTTTAGCAGAAATAAACCGAGTAACGAGTTTCTAAACAAATTCGTTACTGGATTATCAGCTAACTGTTCAGTAAGATCTGACAAAAGTGCTTATTTGAGAGTTATTCCATGCCAACAGTTGTAAACTGCCCAACATGCAAAGCCAAAGTTGAATGGTCAGAGCAAAGCCCGCATCGTCCATTTTGCTCAAAACG
Source organism: Pseudoalteromonas sp. P1-8 (assembly GCF_001399985.1). Lineage (NCBI taxonomy): Bacteria > Pseudomonadati > Pseudomonadota > Gammaproteobacteria > Alteromonadales > Pseudoalteromonadaceae > Pseudoalteromonas > Pseudoalteromonas sp. P1-8. The sequence goes on along the minus strand of NZ_LJSO01000002.1, from coordinate 207,757 downwards.
CTGCCAGCTAATTGATTTAGGCGAGTGGTCGTTTGAAAACAATAAAATTTCTAGCCCAATTAGCAATGCTAATGATTTGAGCCAAGATATGATTGAAGATATCGAAGCAATGCTGGCTAAAAACGATGATTCATTCTTTAAAGAATAAAGCGTCAAATACAAAAAATGCGGCATTTGCCGCATTTTTTAATATAACCTATCACTTTTAACCTTCAGAACTCTCAGCTTTGCGTTCGCCTCGATGACCATGGTGGCCCTTTTTGTGACCTTTTTTACGCAGGTGCTTTTTAATCTCTTGATAGCTTTCGCGCTGTTCTGCATTTAAAACCTGCCAAATCGCATGGTCAGATTTCATTTTTAGCATGGCAAACTGCTGGCCTTTTTCTTGGCGCGCTTTAATCAGCTCTAATGCTGCATTTTCGTCAAATGCTTTTGTTGCTAATAACGCATCCATTTTCTCTTTGTGTGCTGCACGAGCGGCTTTCATTGCATCTTTATCGCCACGCAGTGCTGCAAATTGTGTTTTCTGCTCGGCAAAAATTGCTTTAAGTTGCGTTTGCTGCTCTTCGGTAAGTTGTAATTTATCAATACCACGCTCAGAAAGTAAAAAACGAGCCTGTGGGTTCATACCACGGTTAAAGTCTCCTTTCGCCATTGCTGAAGTAGCACCTACACTGGCTGCTGCTAAACCACAAACAAGTACGAATTTAGAAAGCTTATTTGAAATAGTCATAATCATTACCTTTTGTTGGGTTGTGCTCTGTTGTCGTTTCCGACTGATGGGTTAACTATAACTAATTCAATGCAAAGGAACGCAAACCAGTGTAAAGGTTGTGTAAAGATTCACTTTTACACAATTTACTGAGTAAAATAACCTTAAAGAAATAAATAGCTAGGTGTCAGAATGAAACTATTAATGATCGACGACGATACAGGATTGTGCGAATTACTCAGCGAGTACTTATCAGCACAAGGTTTTACAGTAGAGTGTGTTCATGATGGCGCTGAAGGCCTAAAGCAAGCTATTAAGCATAACTATGAGCTAATATTGCTTGATGTGATGCTACCCTCTATGGATGGCTTTGAGGTGCTAAAGCAGTTAAGACAACATAAGCTTACTCCGGTGATCATGCTAACCGCGAAAGGCGAAGACTTTGATCGTATCTTTGGTTTAGAGCTAGGCGCAGATGATTATATTCCTAAGCCATTTAACCACAGAGAACTGCTAGCTCGCGTTAAAGCAATTACCCGTCGCATCGAACATATCAATAGCTTATCGAGCCAACAGAGCAGCTCATTGAGTGTTAACAGCATCAATATTAATTTCGCAACACGAGAAGCTTCTGTTAAAGATAATGTACTGAGCCTAACCGGCACTGAGTATGAGATCCTTGCCATGCTAGTGCAACATGCCGGTGAAGTGATCAGCAAAGAGCAAATAAGTGAGCAAGTATTAGGTAGACGCCTTGCTCCTTTTGACCGCTCAATCGATATGCATGTCAGCAACATCCGTAAAAAAATTGCAGAGCATGTTAGTAATGAACGGATCAAAACCATGCGTGGCAGTGGTTATGTATTAATACAAGGCGAATAATATGCAAACTCCAAGCTGGCTAAAGCATCCCCGCCATTATTTGTTTTTAAAAATATTTGCTTGGTTTTGGGTTACTGTCATAGCGACTATCACAATACTGGTGTTTTTAAGCCAGTTAACGAGCAATGTCGGCAATGACGACCTGCGTGGACCCATGCTGAAAAATCTTGAGTACACTGCTAAAAGTATTGAACGTATTGTTGCTAAACACGGAAAATCAACTCAAGAGGTTTTATCTCATCCGCGCTTATCAAAGCATAAATTACTGTACTTAAATGGTGAGGTTCATGGTGTTGAAATGCTTAGCGAACCTGTATCCAAAGACATTGATTTAAGCTTGCTGAACTTTACCAAATATATGCGTCCGCAAATTATTTTTACCGATGAATACCAAGCTTATGGGCCGGTAGCTTTGAATGTACCCGAAGGTAAATTTTATCTTTATGAAATCGATGAAAAACGCAAGAAACCGTTTTTTGTCAGCCTATGGCTAATGCCAGTTTGGCTCAAGCTGCTTATTGCTTTAATCGCCTCATTGATGTTGAGTTTCTTCTTTAGCCGTAACTTAATTGCACCTATTAATAGTTTAAAAGAAACCGCAAAAAAGCTTGCTCATGGCGATTTAACTGCCCGTGCCGATGTATCTCCTACTCGTCAAGATGAGTTAGGTGTACTTGGTCGTGACTTTAATACCATGGCAGTACAACTTGAGCAGCTTATTAGCGCTCAAAAACGACTGCTAGCAGATATTTCTCATGAACTACGTTCACCATTAACGCGCTTAAAAATGGCTACAGGCCTTGCACAAATGCAAGCCGACTATGCTCAACACGCTTATTTAGAGCGCATTGAAAAAGAGGCCAATCAGCTCGATAAAATGATTGCCGATGTACTTCAAGTTTCACGCTTAGAAGCCAAAAGCCAGACTCTGGCGTTGAGTACACAATCCTTACAAGTGATTGTTGATCATGTACTCAACGATGCTCAATTTGAGGCCAAGCAAAGTAATAAAGAGCTTATCGTAAATGGTACACTAACAGCCGATTTAAAATGCGATGAAACCTTAATAGCCAGCGCGCTTGAGAATGTACTTCGCAATGCCATTAAATACGCAGAACATTCAATCTCAATAGGCTTAGTTGAATCAGATGCTATCTACATCACTATTTGTGATGACGGTAAAGGGGTTGATGAAGCAAACCTAGCAAGGCTGTGTGAACCTTTCTTCCGTCAGGAGCATGCACGTGATAGAAGCACTGGCGGCACGGGCTTAGGTCTTGCTATTGCAAAGAATGCTATCTCAGCACATGATGGTACACTAACACTTGAAAACCAAGAACATGGCGGACTGTGCGTAAACATCCGCCTACCTTATAAGAGTGAGTAAATGTTTTATAGTCGCGAAGCAAGTCTTGTTAATAACCTACCTAATATTAATCAGTTTTTTTCTGAGCAATTACAGCAAGACTTTCTGAGCACCGCTCATGGCAAGCTTTATTACGGCTATGCAATTCCCCAACAAGCAAAAACGGCCATCGTTATCAGTACTGGCCGAATAGAGTCTTTAATTAAGTACAAAGAGTTGCTGTGGGAGCTATATCAAAATGGCTTTGCAGTTTTTAGTGTTGATCACCAAGGGCAAGGTCGCTCTTATCGTCATTTAAAAAACACTCATAAGGGTTTTGTAAACCGCTTTACTGACTACGCAGATGACTTTGCTGTATTTATAGAAAAAGTGGTGCATCAACACTGGCAAGGAAAGCAGGTTTTGCTTGGCCACTCTATGGGCAGTGCCATTGCCTATGATTACCTATCGCGCTATCAGCATCAATTTGCGGGTGCTTTTTTATCAGCGCCGATGTTTGATATCTATACCAAAGGCACGCCAAAGCCTGTAGCAAAACTGGCTGCTAAAATTGCATCCTTACTTGGTCTTGGCCGCAGCTACGCATTTGGCCAAAGCGATTATTTACCAGTCGACTTTGCAGCTAATGAACTAACCAGTAGTGAAATTCGATATAAACTGTTCAGAGAGCTTTATGCAGCAGAAGGTGATTTACAACTAGGTGGCGTAACCTATGGCTGGCTCAATGCATCGTTTGATTTTATTGCTTCTTTAGTCGATAAAAAAGTCGATATTCCTTTGTTTATCGCAAGCGCCGAGCAAGATACTGTGGTCGATAACGCTGCGCAATTTGCACTTACCCATAGGCAAAAGCAAGCACAACTAAAAAGCTATGCGGGCGCTCGCCACGAACTATTGTGTGAACGCGACGAGATCAGACAAACAATACTCAGCGATTTTTATCAATTTTGTGCAGAACTTTGACGTGTTTTGTTAACCACAGAAAGTGGGTCTAGGTGCATCAAAATATCCATTTCACAATCAAAATGCGTTTGAATTAACGCTTCTACTTCATCAGCAACTTGATGCGCTCTTATCAATGATAATGAGTCTTCCAGCTCTAAATGCATCTGAATAAACTTAATTTTACCACCTTGGCGGGTGCGAATATCATGGGCGCCAAATACGTCTTGATGGCTATTCACAATGGCCAGTATTTGTTGTTTTTCTTCATCTGGGAGCTCTTTATCCATTAAGTGATCAGCACTTTCGCGAGCAATATCCCAGCTGTTATAAAGTAAATAAACAGCCACCCCAATAGCAAATAATGGATCGGCATAAGCGACGCCGTACTTAGCTAACACAATTGCCAGTAATACCGCCAAGTTTAAGATTAAATCGCCTTTATAGTGAATTGAGTCTGCTTTAATGGCGATTGATTCGGTGTGATTAATCACCTTAGTTTGTACAAACACCACCACGAGCGTACAAACAATAGCGAAAATACTAACCCAAATACCAAGGTCTGAATGCTTTAAGGTTACCGGATTAAATAAGCGCTCAATGCCATGAAACGCTAAAAAGCAACCTGAGCCAGCTATAAAAGCGGCCTGTGCAAGCCCGGCTAATGCTTCGGCTTTTCCGTGACCAAAGCGATGGTCGTCATCAGCAGGGCGTAGTGCATAACCTAGCACTAAAAAACTCATCAGTGAGGCTGTGATATCCATTAACGAATCGGTCAATGAACCCAGCATTGACGCCGAGCCAGATGCAAGCCAAGCCCAGCTTTTTGCTGCGATCATTAAACTCACCATAACAATGGTGACTATACTGGCTGTTTTAACCCAAAACTCATAACTACGATGCTGCACAACAACTTACCTTTAGTGAGTAACTGTGTTGAGTATATCATCTTTTAATTCTAGTTCGTGTATACTCAGCAGCAGATCAAATCCTTATAAATGAGATTCACATGCTTGATATTGTGTTGTACCAACCAGAAATTCCACCAAACACGGGTAATATCATTCGCTTATGCGCAAACACAGGTTATGCGTTACACCTAATTGAACCCCTTGGTTTTGAGTGGGATGATAAACGCGTAAAACGTGCAGGTCTTGATTATCATGAGTTTAGCCATGTACAGCGCCATGCCTCGTTTGAAGCATATCTAGAAAAATGCCAACCGAAAAAAGTCTATGCTTGCACCACAAAGGGCAGTCAATTTCACCATCAAGCACAATACCAACCTGGTGATTGTTTAGTGTTTGGCCCTGAAACGCGTGGCTTACCTGATGAACTCATTCAATCGTTGCCGAAAGAGCAACGTGTACGCATTCCAATGCAAAAAGATAGCCGTAGTATGAACTTATCTAACTCAGTTGCTGTATTTGTTTATGAATCTTGGCGTCAGCTGGGGTTTGTGAACGGTCAATAACTCATTGAAAAAGCGCTTGTAATAAATATTTACTAATTGTTTAGCACGACCATTTTTTATGGACTAACCTAAATAGGTTAGTTTGTTCCTAAAGATGGATTTTAATGCGCTTTTTCGCCAGAGTATGCAGTATCATTTTGCTGATGCAGCACTTTTATAGTGCTGCTTCTGCTGCTGTGTCTAATCCCTCTATCTCGCAAGCCCCTAATACAACGCCCCTGTTACTACTGATCCTTTTAGCGATTGTCATCCTCATTGGTGCAGTCATTTACTATCAAAGAAACCAAAAGATGACGCTGATGGATGCCCTACTTTCCCAGTCTAAAGATGGCATTTGGGTCACCGATGAACAGTTTAGGATCATAGAAATCAATAACGCATTTAGTGAAATATCGGGTTATAAGAAAGCTGATGTACTTGGTAAAAAATTCAAAGCATTAACGCAAGCCGGCCGTGATACACAACTCGAAGAAATCATCCAACAAGAACTAAGAAATGACGGTTATTGGTCTGGCGAAATTTGGAATTTACGCAAAGATGGGCAACCCTACGCCATTGATTTATGTATAACAAAAGTGACCACACCACGCTTTGCAAAAAGCTCTGTACGTTACGTTGGCATGTTTTCTGATGTCACAGCTCGTAAGAATAACGAGCGAACTATGCTCAAGCTCACTACCAAAGACAGTGTCACAGGCTTATCAAACCGTGCCATTTTTATAGAGTCCCTTGAAAAAGCAATCAATGCTTGTAACGACACTTACCCTAGTCTACTAATCATCTTTATCGACATAGACAATTTCAAAAAGATTAACGACTCCCTTGGTCACACAATTGGCGATGTACTACTAAAAGAAGTAGCCTGTCGTTTAACTGACTCTCTAAATTCAGGCTTTACCATTGCAAGACTCGGTGCAGATGAATTTGCGGTACTCGTGCCGCCCTACCTTTATTCTGGTCAAACCGTATTTTTTGCTAAAAAAACCGCAGACATCGTGCTTCAGCAGTTTAAAACCCCATTTATGTTAGATGGTTTTGAGACTTCACTATCTGCCTGTTGTGGTCTTGCTATCTACCCAGACAACGCCTACAACTGTGAATACTTAATGCGCAGCGCAAATAGTGCTTTGAATCATGCAAAAAAAATGGGCCGTAATACGTATCAATTTTTTGATAAAGACCGTCATACCCTCGACCCAACCGAATTAACCAAAGAGAGTGCTTTATTCAAAGCAATCACCAACAATGAGTTTGAGCTTTATTTTCAGCCAAAGTTTGATGCCCAGCATAATCAGTTATACGGCTTTGAAGCATTAGTTCGCTGGCCTCAAGAAGATGGCAGTGTTATTAACCCCGATGAGTTCATTCCGCTTGCCGAACAAAATGGTGCCATTATTCCGCTCACCCAATTACTGATGGAGCAGCTGCTTAATCAACTAGCCCAGTGGCGAAAACAAAACATTTCGTTTGGTAATGTCGCTATTAATATTTCAGCCTTACACTTTCAGCAAAGTAGCCTTATTGAAACACTCATCGACAACTTGGCTAAATTTGACGTTCCAGCACATTGCTTAGAACTCGAGATCACAGAAAGCGCCATGATGGATAATCCTGAATTTGCAGAGCAGCAAATGAAGCGCATTAAATCGATTGGTGTGCACATCGCGCTGGATGACTTTGGAACAGGTCATTCATCACTCAGTTACTTAAAGCGTTTTCCAATCGATACACTCAAAATCGACAAATCATTCGTTAAAGATATCGATAAAAACGACCAAGACCGTAATATCACCGCCACCATAGTGCGTCTAGCTAAGTATTTGGACATAAATGTGGTTGCTGAAGGAGTAGAAACTGAAGAGCAAGCCTACATGCTGCATATTATGGGTTGTCATTTTCAACAAGGTTACTATTACTGCAAGCCATTAAAAGCCAATCAAGTCAGCGAATTTATTAATGACACGCTAGAAAAGCAGCAATCTAGCTAGTGGTTGCAACGGTACATCAAATAAAAAACGCGATTAATAAATCGCGTTTTTTATTTAACAATGCACAATCTAAATTATTCAGATTTTTGCTCACGGCCAAGTAGTGCCATCGCAGCTTCTTTTACATCTTTATTTTCATAAAGTACTTGGTAAATTTGCTCCGTTATTGGCATTTCAATACCTGTGCGCTCAGCAAGTAAATACACTTCTTTGGTATTTCTATAGCCTTCAACAACCTGACCAATAGATTCAATTGCAGCTTCTACGCCTTCACCCTTGCCAAGAGCAAGACCAAAGCGACGGTTACGAGATTGGTTATCTGTACAGGTTAAGATTAAGTCACCGAGGCCAGCCATCCCCATAAAGGTATCTGAACGAGCACCTAATGCACACCCTAAACGGCACAGCTCAGCTAAACCGCGAGTGATTAAGGCTGTACGTGCGTTAGCACCAAAGCCAAAACCATCAGACATACCTGCGCCAATCGCAATCACATTTTTAACTGCGCCACCAAGCTGTATACCAATGAAGTCATCATTGTTATAAACCCTAAATGAGCGGCCACAGTGTAAAAGGTCAGCTAATTGCTTAGCGAAGTCTTTAGAGGTCGACGACACCGAAATAGCGGTTGGTAAGCCCATTGCCATTTCTTTTGCAAAAGTAGGTCCTGAAAGCACAGCCAGAGGAACATCATCGCCTAGCTCTTGTACCGCTACTTCTTGCAGTAAACGCCCTGTATTTGGCTCTAAACCTTTGGTAGCCCATGCAACTTCAGCACCTTCTGACAACCAAGGTTTGATTTTTTGCAGCGTGCCAGCAAAAGCATGACTCGGCACAACAACCAAAATGATCTTGCTTGCTTTAACTGCCGTTTCTAAATCTGCTTCTAGTTGGAGGGTGTCAGGAAAGCTAACATCCGGAACATAACGTTGATTCTTTCGCTCAGCTGCAAGCGTAGCAACGTCATCGCTATTGCGGCCCCACAAAGTCACTGGGTGGCCATTTCTGGCAAAGCAAATAGCAAGGGCGGTGCCATAAGACCCCGCCCCTAATACTGTAACAGCTGATTGTGCTGTACTCATAGCTTATGCGTCTGCAGTTGCCTGTTGGTCTTGAGCAGCACGTTGTTGCATGTATTGAGCAAATAGTGCGTCAAAGTTAACTGGCGCTAAGTTTAATTGTGGGAAAGTACCACGGTTAACTAGGTTTGATACTGCTTCACGTGCGTAAGGGAAAAGTACGTTCGGGCAGAAAGCACCTAACATGTGTGCAAGTTGAACTTCTTCAACTTCGCCAATTGTGAAAATACCCGCTTGTTGGATTTCACATAGGAATGCAGTTTCTTCACCGATTGAAGCTGTTACTGTTAAAGCAAGAACAACTTCAAACACGCCTTCTTCTAATTTGTTAGAACGAGTATCTAAGTCAAGCTTAACTTCAGGAGTCCACTCTTTTTGGAAAATAGCAGGTGAGTTAGGCGTCTCAAATGAAACATCTTTAGTATAGATGCGTTGGATTGAGAATTGAGCGCCGGCTTGTTCTGCTGCTGCGTTTTGATTTTCTTCGTTCATTGTAATTCCTAACTTGTATTCGTTTTTATATTTAAAGTTTATTAAGCGTTAAGCTTTGCGTCTAAAAGGCCTTGTGCTTCAATTGCCATCATGTCGTCACAACCGCCGATATGTTCATCATTAATGAAAATTTGCGGAACTGTGTAACCACCATTTGCTTTGTCGATCATTTCATCACGACGCTCAGGGTGAACACCAATATCGATATTCGTGTAGTCTACACCTTTACTGTCTAATAACGCCAAAGCACGTTGGCAGAATGGACAGTATGCTTTTGTGTAAAGAACAACATTACTCATAATAATTCCTCTATCGGGCAGTGAGCCTTATTAACGACCGGTCGTTGTAGGTAAGCTAGCTGATTGCCAAGCGCCCATACCGCCCGCTAATACATAAACACGCTCAAAACCTGCTTTATGCATTGCAGTTGCGATACCTGAGGCAGTCATGCCCGTGGTACATACTAGTATAATGGGTTTAGTCTTAAACTTTTCAAGGCTTGAAAAATCAGATTGCTTTGCTTTTTCTGGATTTAAGTGAGTTGCGCCTGCAATACGGCCAGAGTTAAACTCTTTTTGTGCACGTATATCAATCACTTGACCATCATCACGGTTAATTAGCAAGGTAAGTTGCTGTGGGTTGATTTGACGGATAGCCGAAAATTTACTTTTAAACCAACTGCTGATCAGCATAGCGACTAATGCTAACCAGATAATGCTCAAAACCGGATGATTTGAGATAAATTCAATATATTGATCCATGCGTTTTCCACTAAGAAATTTAGATACCACAGCGCATAGCCATGGGTTAATTAAAATTTGCCACGCAAGTATACGTGCTTGAATTGAAAATGCTAGGGCGTGAAATATTTTAATATGACATATTGATAGCTGATCAAAACCATAAAACACGGTATGCTAGTGATATATAAGTGCCAATCTTCAGGAGCTATAATGACAGAGCATAAAAAACCATTGGTATTAATGATCTTAGACGGTTGGGGATACCGTGAAGACACAGAAAGTAACGCCATACTTGCTGCTAATACCCCAGTACTCGACAACCTTTGGGCAACCCGCCCACATACATTAATTTCAGGTTCGGGACTTGATGTTGGTTTACCTGCAGGACAAATGGGTAACTCTGAAGTAGGTCACGTAAATTTAGGTGCTGGCCGTATCGTTTATCAAGACTTTACTCGCATCACAAAAGCCATTGATGATGGTGAGTTCGATAGCAACCCAGCGCTTGTTGATAATATCGACAAAGCTGTAAATGCAGGCAAAGCCGTGCATATTATGGGGCTTTTAAGCCCAGGTGGTGTTCATAGTCATGAAGACCACATTGTGGCAACGATTGAACTTGCTGCTAAGCGCGGTGCAAAAGAAGTTTACTTCCACGGTTTCTTAGACGGCCGTGACACACCGCCACGTAGTGCAAAAGCATCAATTGAGCGCATCGAAGCCTTATTTGCAGAACTTGGCTGTGGCCGTTTAGCGACGCTTGTTGGTCGTTACTATGCAATGGACCGCGATAACCGTTGGAATCGTGTCGAGCTTGCATATGATGTTATGGTTAGTGGCATTGCTGAATACAGCTACACTGACGGTGTAACCGCACTAGAAGCCGCATACGCACGTGACGAGAACGACGAGTTCGTAGCAGCAACAACTGTTGTGCCAGAAGGCCAAGCAGCTGCTGAGATCAATGACGGCGACACAGTTATCTTTGCTAACTTCAGAGCAGACCGAGCACGTGAAATGACTCGTGCCTTTGTTGATGCTGACTTCAGTGGTTTTGATAAGAAAAAATCACCACAGTTAAGCGCTTTTGTGATGATGACAGAGTACGCAGCAGACATTAAAGCGCCGATTGCGTTTGCCCCAGAGCCTTTAACAAATGTATTAGGCGAATGGTTAGAGAAGCAAGGTAAAACACAGCTACGTATTTCTGAAACAGAAAAATACGCACACGTGACCTTTTTCTTCAGCGGTGGCCGTGAAGATGAATTTGTTGGTGAGACTCGCGAACTAATTCCATCACCACAAGTTGCAACATACGATCTGCAACCAGAAATGAACTCTGAAATGCTGACCGATAAATTGGTTGAAGCAATCGCTAGCGGTAAATACGATGCCATCATCTGTAACTACCCTAACGGAGACATGGTAGGTCACTCAGGCGTATTCGAAGCAGCAGTGAAAGCATGTGAAGCAGTTGATCATTGTATTGGTCGTGTAGTTGCAGCACTTGAAGAACATGGTGGTGAAGCGCTTATTACAGCCGATCATGGTAATGCTGAACAAATGGCTAACCCAGCAACGGGCCAAGCACATACCGCACACACCAGTGAGCCAGTGCCATTTATCTATGTTGGCCGTGATGCAACACCACATGATGGTAAAACATTGAGTGACGTGGCTCCAACCATGCTTCACCTACTCGGCTTAGAGCAGCCAAGTGAAATGACTGGTAAACCAATCATGACGCTGAAATAAGCTATGAGTAAATGTATTAACCACTTCCTTAAAACTGGTTTAATACTGACTTCATTAGTAGCAACTTCGGTTGTTGCTAATGAAGATCAAACCAAAAAAGACTTATCAGACATTCAATCAGCTTTACAAAAAACAGAGGCTGAGCTTAAAGGTCAACGCAAGTCCATTGCCCAAATGCGCAAAGATCTGCGCGCCCATGAACTCGACATAGCTCAAAATGCAAAAGCATTAAACCTTGCCGCCCAATCTGTTAAAGAAAATGAGCAACAACAACGAGAACAACAAGCTAAAGCCGAGCAACTTAAAGCCCAGCAAGCACAGCGCCAAACCTTATTAGCTGCACAACTAAAAAGCGCCTACATGGCGGGTAGCCATGACTACTCAAAAATGTTGCTTAACCAACAAGACACAGCCAAAATTGAGCGCACACTAAGTTATTATAATTATTTAAATAAAGCACGTATTGAGCAAATTGAAGAGCTCAAAGCACTACAGCAAGAAATTGCAGACAACCAAGCTCAGCTTGAAAAAACCAAACAACGTCTAGTTGCCTTATATGATGAGCAAAAAAGACGCCAGCAAGCTCTAGTCAATGCACAACAAGAGCGTAAAACTAACCTCAATAAACTCCAGTCAGCGTTAAAAGAAACGAAAAGCTCTATTGATTACTTAAAAGAAAATGAGCAAACCCTGATCACCGCCATTGAAGAGCTTGAACAAGAGCGAAGTGAAAAGGTTGAATTACTAGGCTTACAAAGTAGTAAGGGCAAACTCGACTGGCCAACTAAAGGGGCATTACGCCACCGCTTTGGGCAACGCAAGCACGGCAACATAGATTGGAAAGGCGTACTTATCAGCGCTAAAGAAGGCAGTAATGTTAAAAGCGTACAGAACGGCCAAGTTGTTTACGCAGACTGGCTAAATGGCTTTGGCTGGGTTATCGCTATTGATCATGGCGATGGCTTTATGAGCTTATATGGTCACGCTCAAACTCTACTTCGCGATGTTGGCGACCTTGTTAGAGAAGGCGAAACAATTGCATTAGTCGGTCAAAGCGGCGGACAACCGGATCCTGGTCTATACTTTGAAATACGCCACAAAGGACGCGCAGTAAATCCTGTAAAATGGTGCAGACGCATTTAATTGATTAAATAGCTGCACTCTATGAGGAGCAGCTGATGCTAAACACAACTTACTCTTACAAAGCTCATTTTTCCCCAGCTAAGTTTTTTACTCAGCTGTCTTTTTTATTACTTGTCAGCTTGCTATGCCTGATACTGCAATCGTTTCAGGCTGTTGCAAAACCCTCGTTACAGTCACTACAGCATCAGCAACTAAACGAAATCCTATTTAATATCCATACATATTATGTTGATGATCTGAAACTACAAAACACATTTGTAACCCAGCCTGATAACTTACAAGTCGAAGCGTTATTCGAACGCCTTGATCCATATTCAAAATATCTGGATGAAACTGAGCTCGATGCTATCTTCAGTAGCACTAATGGTAGATACACAGGACTCGGTATCGAAGTAAAAGTTGAAGATGGTCGCGTGTATATTGTTAACACTATTAATAACTCACCTGCGGCGCTTGCGGGTCTTCAGGTAAATGATGAAGTTATTGCGATTAATCAACAACCTATTTTAGACAAAAGCATCGAAGAAGTGGCTAAATTAATTCGCCAAAGCGGTCAAAGTGCTGTCGATGTCGCTGTTAAAAGAGAGAAAGATACTGAGCTAAACTTCTCGATTAAGCGCCAACAAATCAACTTACAAAGCGTTCATGGCCATTTAGCAGATACAGGCGTTGCGCTTATCAGTATCAACTCATTCAATAACCACACATTACACGATGTTGCTCGGGAGCTTGCAAAAATGCAGGTCACCAATAGCTTCCCTCTTTCAGGTTTAATTATTGATTTACGCGATAACCCAGGCGGTACATTACAAGGGGCCATTGAAGTTGCAGATCTGTTTTTAGATAACGGCACCATAGTGTCAACCAAAGGCCGCTTTAATGAAGCTAATCAGAAGTATAAAGCCCATAAAGGCGACATACTCAGTGGCGCTCCCATTGCTGTACTGATTAACGAAAACTCAGCCTCTGCCGCTGAAATACTTGCAGCAGCATTAAGAGATAATCAACGAGCGGTGCTAATTGGCGAAACCTCTTTTGGTAAGGGCTCAGTGCAATCGCTGATACCTTTAGGTAACGGTAATACCGCATTAAAACTGACTACAGCACGTTATTACACACCTGCGGGTCAATCTATCGATGGTAAAGGGATCACCCCAGATGTGAGTATTAATCAAACAATGCTTTCAGAAATTGACCAAGGCGTTATAATAAAAAACATCCAAGAATTGGCGCTTTTTAGCTCACTTCTAGATAGACAAGACAAAAAGCAACTTACAGCAAAGCAGCTCGTTATTATGCAGTAAGTAAATGCTCACAACGGATATAATAATTACAAAAAGTGAACTTAAAAACAGGCTTATTACTCGCCGTATGTTGCCTACCGCTATTCTGCCAAGCAAAGCAAATAGCCATAGTAATTGATGATATAGGCAATCATCAGCGAGATCTTGAAATATTAAACTTACCAGGGCAAGTGACCTTCTCAATCTTGCCCCATACACCCTATTCGCAAATATTTGCTGAACGCGCCAGTAGAACTCATAAAGAACTACTTTTACATGTACCAATGCAAGCGCTTGATAAAACTAAAGCACTTGGTCCGGGTGCACTCACTGATACTATGGGTAAGTCAGAGTTACAAACAACCCTTGGCCATGCATTAGCCTCTCTACCACAAGTAAAAGGGGTCAATAACCACATGGGCTCTGAGTTAACACAACTTACAGAGCCAATGAAATGGACGATGGAAATATTAAAGAAACGCGGTTTATACTTCTTAGATAGCCGTACAACGAGTCGAAGTGAAGCACAAAACGTTGCTAACCTCTATGGTGTGGCTAATGTATCTCGCCATGTATTTCTTGATAACAATGTCACCCAAAGTCAGCTACAACATCAACTAGAAGAGCTAAAAAGCAAAGCTGAACACTTCAACTACGCAATCGCCATTGCCCACCCCTACCCAGAAACCGTTGCTTTTCTACAACAAGCCCTCCCTGAACTACAACAACAAGGCTTCGAACTTGTTCCCCTCTCACAACTAGTCGAAACAAAATACATTCAGCTTGCCAAAGCAGAGCAAAGACAAGGGGAATGAGTGTTATAAACGTGAGTTGCGAGTTAGCGAGGGGAAAGTTGAAAGAGTAAAGTTTTGAGGTCTGGCGTAGGTTGGCTAGAGCGAAGCGAAACCCAACCTACGCCAGAGCTATCAGCTTTCAGCCGTCAGCGATCAGCCGATAGGTGGAGGTTCTAGGTTCTAGGCAAAGTGTACTTGTTGGAATGGCTTTAGCCATGAATGTGTTTGTAAAGGTCTGAATTCGGCACTGAAGTGCCTCCTACGNGGAATGGCTTTAGCCATGAATGTGTTTGTAAAGGTCTGAATTCGGCACTGAAGTACCTCCTACAGGGTTTGTTGCTGAGGGTGACTCAGTTACCTAACAACCCGGTAGATCAACTGACATCTAATATCTAACGTCTAACCTTCTCATCACGTAGGAATGGCTTTAGCCGTGAATGTGTTTGTTATGGTCTGATTCGGCACTGAAGTGCCTCCTACAGGGGTTGTTTTGCTAAGGGTGACTCTGTACTAAAAAACCCCACAGTTCAGCTGACGGCTGACGGCTGACCGCTGATGGCTGATGGCTGATAGCTGACAGCTAAAACGCAAAAAAGCCCGACTCTTTCGAATCGGGCTTTCTCTTATTTGGAGCCTGGCGATGACCTACTTTCACATAGCAGCTGCTACACTATCATCGGCGCTGTTTCGTTTCACTACTGAGTTCGGCATGGGGTCAGGTGGGTCCAAAACGCTATTGTCACCAAGCAAAAGGCGTGGAAAGGATTCTCGACAAAGCGCGTAGCGCTTACGAGTCCTTTGCGCAAGGTGAACTGATTTCGCGTTAAGCGTTGCGGTTCACCCTACATAAATCTGGAATTCTGATATCAAGTAAATGTCTACTTTAGTAACTTAAGTTACGCTGTCATAAAACGCGTTTGGCGTTGTATGGTTAAGCCTCACGGGTAATTAGTACAGGTTAGCTTAATGGCTCACACCACTTCCACATCCTGCCTATCAACGTTGTAGTCTTCAACGGCCCTTCAGAGACTTTAAAAGTCTAGTGAGAACTCATCTCGAGGCCTGCTTCGCGCTTAGATGCTTTCAGCGCTTATCAGTTCCGAACGTAGCTACCGGGCAGTGCCATTGGCATGACAACCCGAACACCAGCGGTTCGTTCACTCCGGTCCTCTCGTACTAGGAGCAACCCCTCTCAATTCTCAAACGCCCACGGCAGATAGGGACCGAACTGTCTCACGACGTTCTAAACCCAGCTCGCGTACCACTTTAAATGGCGAACAGCCATACCCTTGGGACCGACTTCAGCCCCAGGATGTGATGAGCCGACATCGAGGTGCCAAACACCGCCGTCGATATGAACTCTTGGGCGGTATCAGCCTGTTATCCCCGGAGTACCTTTTATCCGTTGAGCGATGGCCCTTCCATTCAGAACCACCGGATCACTATGACCTACTTTCGTACCTGCTCGACGTGTCTGTCTCGCAGTTAAGCTGGCTTCTACCATTACACTAACCGTACGATGTCCGACCGTACTTAGCCAACCTTCGTGCTCCTCCGTTACTCTTTGGGAGGAGACCGCCCCAGTCAAACTACCCACCAGGCACTGTCCGTAACCCCGATTAGGGGCCAACGTTAGAACATCAACACTACAAGGGTGGTATTTCAAGGACGGCTCCACAAAAACTAGCGTTTCTGCTTCAAAGCCTCCCACCTATCCTACACATGTAGGGTCAATGTTCAGTGCCAAGCTGTAGTAAAGGTTCACGGGGTCTTTCCGTCTAGCCGCGGGTACACAGCATCTTCACTGCGATTTCAATTTCACTGAGTCTCGGGTGGAGACAGCGTGGCCATGGTTACACCATTCGTGCAGGTCGGAACTTACCCGACAAGGAATTTCGCTACCTTAGGACCGTTATAGTTACGGCCGCCGTTTACCGGGGCTTCGATCAAGAGCTTCGTCCGAAAACTAACCCCATCAATTAACCTTCCGGCACCGGGCAGGTGTCACACCGTATACGTCATCTTGCGATTTTGCACAGTGCTGTGTTTTTAATAAACAGTCCCAGCCACCTGGTCACTGCGGCTCCCGTCCGCTTAGAGAGCAAGTCTCATCACAGATAGGAGCGTACCTTCTCCCGAAGTTACGGTACAATTTTGCCTAGTTCCTTCACCCGAGTTCTCTCAAGCGCCTTAGTATTCTCTACCTGACCACCTGTGTCGGTTTGGGGTACGATTCGGTATAATCTGAAGCTTAGAGGCTTTTCCTGGAAGTATGGCATCAACAACTTCACACCCTTGGGTGCTCGTCTCGTGTCTCAGTCTTAAGAGTCCGGATTTTCCTAAACTCTCAACCTACTCACTTTCACATGGACAACCAACGCCATGCTTGTTTAGCCTGCTCCGTCCCCCCATCGCAATTATACCAAGTACGGGAATATTAACCCGTTTCCCATCGACTACGCCTTTCGGCCTCGCCTTAGGGGTCGACTTACCCTACCCTGATTAACATGGGATAGGAACCCTTGGTCTTCCGGCGTGCGGGTTTTTCACCCGCATTATCGTTACTCATGTCAGCATTCGCACTTCTGATACCTCCAGCATACCTCCCGGTACACCTTCAACGGCTTACAGAACGCTCCCCTACCACTCAAAATAAATTTTGAATCCGCAGCTTCGGTGCATAGTTTAGCCCCGTTACATCTTCCGCGCAGACCGACTCGACCAGTGAGCTATTACGCTTTCTTTAAAGGATGGCTGCTTCTAAGCCAACCTCCTGGCTGTCTGGGCCTTTCCACATCGTTTCCCACTTAACTATGACTTTGGGACCTTAGCTGGCGG
>NZ_LJSO01000002.1:30266-187766 GCF_001399985.1 Pseudoalteromonas sp. P1-8 | reverse complement strand
CAGCTAGGGATCGTCGCCTTGGTGAGCCATTACCTCACCAACTAGCTAATCCCACTTGGGCTAATCTTATGGCGTGAGGCCCGAAGGTCCCCCACTTTGGTCCGTAGACATCATGCGGTATTAGCAGTCGTTTCCAACTGTTGTCCCCCACCATAAGGCATATTCCCAAGCATTACTCACCCGTCCGCCGCTCGTCAGCAGAGTAGCAAGCTACTCTCTGTTACCGCTCGACTTGCATGTGTTAGGCCTGCCGCCAGCGTTCAATCTGAGCCATGATCAAACTCTTCAATTAAAAGTTTTTTGAAACCGAAGTTTCGTGCTCAATGAATTCTGAATTTTGATTCTTTCGAATCGAATTGACTGTGCTGAAACAAGTAAACTTGTTTCCGTTGGTCACTCAGTTCAATTGAGACTCTAAATTTGTTTGCGTCATCTAGCGAATGTACGAGTGCCCACACAGATGATTGCTTTATATTGTTAAAGAACGTTTGAGATACTTTTGCGTCTCAAGGGCTGTGCATTCTACGCAAGCCGTTATTTTTGTCAACACTTAATTTTGATAAAAGTTTATTTTTTCAAAACTCAGTTTTACTTGACACCCTGAGTTGCTCTTGCCTCGCTAAGCGTTGCTGTCTGCCGTCTCAGTGGGGTCGCATTATAGGGATGCAGCGAATTAACGCAAGTACTTTTTTGAGAAAACTTTAAAAAAACTGCCTTTTGTATCCTTTTTAGTCTAAACACCACAAAAGAGAAACTTTATTAACGCTTCAGTAACTTTTTAACCGTATTTAAGGCCATAAAAGTACAATACTCTAAAAACAAAAAAGCCCAGCAATATAGCTGAGCCTTTAAATAGTTCGCGTTTTTAGGTGTTAAGCAATGCCGTATTGATCACGGTATGCTTTTACTGCAGCTAAATGCTCATCCATTGTGCCTTTAGCTTCTAAGTAACTAATTAAGTCAGCTAGTTTTACAATAGAGATAACTTTAGTGCCAAAGTCACGCTCGACTTCTTGAATAGCAGATAACTCAGCTTTACCTTTCTCTTGGCGGTCAAGTGCAATTAAAACACCACTTAAGTCTGCACCATTATCTGCAATGATTTCCATAGACTCACGAATAGCTGTGCCTGCAGTGATCACGTCATCAACTAACATGATCTTACCTTTAAGTTCAGAGCCTACTAATGTGCCACCTTCACCGTGTGCTTTTTTCTCTTTACGGTTAAAACAATAAGGTACATCTTTGTCGTGATGATCAGCTAAAGCAACCGCTGTAGTCGTTGCGATTGGAATACCTTTATAAGCAGGGCCGAATAATACATCGTAATCAATGCCCGCATCTTCAAGTGCTGCAGCGTAAAAGCGACCCAAGCGTGCAAGGTCACGACCGGTATTGAATAAACCAGCGTTGAAGAAATAAGGGCTAGTGCGGCCAGACTTTAAAGTAAACTCACCAAATTTAAGCACCTGCTTTTCAAGTGCGAATTCAATAAACTCTTTTTGATAATCTTTCATAACTAATAAACCTACTTCTTTATTAAGCTAATGCTTGCTTTTGAACGTCGATAATTTCACGAATTGAGTGCTTAGCTAATGTAAGTAGCTCATCAAGTTCGTCGAATGAGAAAGGTTCGCCTTCAGCTGTACCTTGAATTTCGATGATTTTGCCGGTTTCGGTCAAGATCACGTTCATATCTGTTTCGGCTTCAGAATCTTCTAGGTACTCAAGGTCACTAATTGGTTGACCTTTATATACACCAACTGAAATTGCCGCAATCATATGCTTAAGTGGGTTTGAATTAATCATACCTTTACTACGCATGTAAGTAAGCGCATCAACTAATGCAACGCACGCGCCACTGATTGATGCTGTACGTGTACCGCCATCAGCTTGAATAACATCACAATCGATAGTAATGGTGTTTTCACCTAACGCCTTTAAATCAACCGCAGCACGAAGTGCACGTGCGATTAAGCGTTGAATTTCCATAGTACGACCGCCCTGCTTACCGCGCGATGCTTCACGGCCATTACGAGTATGTGTTGAACGAGGTAACATACCGTATTCAGCCGTAACCCAACCTTTACCTTGGCCTTTCATAAAGCGTGGTACACCAGCTTCAACAGTTGCTGTACACAAAACTTTAGTATTTCCAAACTCTACTAATACTGAACCTTCAGCATGCATAGTGTAATTACGTGTGAATGTAACCGGTCTAATTTGGTTAGGTGTTCTTTCGCTTGGACGCATTAACGATCCCCTTAATTCTGAATTTGCCACATTATAAGTCGATGTGGTGCCAGATGCCATGTTCATTTACATAATTAACTGCATCAGAAAAGCACATTTCAGAAAATTTACGCTAGAGGTTAAAAGCTGATTCGGTATAATCAGTCAACTTTGTAAATTTAATAACACTAGGAAATCATCCATGATCCACAGCATGACAGCTTATGCGCGCCGCGAAATTAAAGGCGAATGGGGCACTGGCACTTGGGAAATTCGTTCAGTAAACCAACGTTACCTTGAAACTTTTATCCGCGCACCTGAGCAATTTCGTGGCATGGAACCAGTTATTCGTGAGCGTTTACGTAAACATTTACAACGCGGGAAGGTTGAAGTTTTCTTAAAGTTTGCTGCAAATCCAGCGCATGTTGGTGAGTTAACGATTAATGAATCACTCGCTGAGCAATTAATTAAAAGCGCACAATGGGTGCAAAACCAAAGCAATGGTGACATTAACCCTGTTGATATTTTACGTTGGCCTGGCGTTATGGAAGCCGAAGAGCTCGATATGGATAGTGTAAACACTGCGCTAATTGCAGGGTTTGACCAAGTAATTGAAGATTTTAAACAAGCTCGCGGCGATGAAGGCGCAAACTTACAAGAAATGATTGCAACTCGCCTTGATGCTATTTTAGAGCAAGTAACCATTGTTGAAGGCCACTTGCCAGAAATTGCTAAATGGCAGCGCGAAAAACTAAACCAAAAGCTAGAAGAACTAAAAACAGACATCGATGAGTCTCGCCTTGAGCAAGAACTTATTTATCTTGCGCAAAAACAAGATGTTGCTGAAGAACTTGACCGCTTAAAGTCGCATGTTAAAGAAACCAAAAAAATCTTAACTAAAGGCGGCGCATGTGGCCGACGCCTAGACTTTATGATGCAAGAGTTTAACCGTGAAGCAAACACATTAGCATCAAAGTCTATCAACAGTGATATCACAAACGCTGCTGTAGAACTAAAAGTGTTAATCGAGCAAATGCGCGAACAAATTCAAAACATCGAGTAAACGAGATTTATAGCATTTTTATAAGACCCAGCACCTGCTGGGTCTTTTGTTTTAAAAAGTCTAAAAGCAGGCAAACTTGAGCACTTTTAGCGAAATAAAGTACAATAGTTCAATTAAAGGCTTGGATTAGCGATAGTCCGAGCCTGTTTATTTTTTATTAGAGACAGATCATGGCGCAAACTCGCGGAAATTTATTTATCTTGTCAGCTCCATCAGGGGCTGGTAAATCAAGCTTAATTGGTGCTTTACTAAAGAAACACAGCGATATGAAAGTATCGGTTTCGCACACCACTCGCTCACCTCGTCCGGGTGAAGAAAACGGTGTGCACTATCACTTTGTTTCTGTGGATGAGTTCAAAGCGCTAATTGAGAAAAATGACTTTTTTGAATGGGCGCAAGTGTTCGATAACTACTATGGTACGTCTAAGCAAGCAATCGAAAGCCAACTTGCAGCAGGTATTGACGTATTTTTAGATATCGATTGGCAAGGTGCTCAGCAAATCCGCAAATTAGTTGATGATGTTGAGACTATCTTTATTCTTCCACCATCAAAAGAAGAACTTGAATCACGCTTAAATAACCGTGGTCAAGACTCTGCTGAGGTAATCGCAGGAAGAATGGCAAAAGCACAATCAGAAACATCACACTATAATGAGTATGATTATGTTGTTGTTAACGATGACTTTGATACTGCACTTACAGAAATCGAAACTATCGTTATGGCTAAACGTTTATCGTTAAAAAGCCAAACTGTGCGCCATCAGGCGTTATTAGAGAACTTACTTAAGTAATACTTTTTTAAGAATAAGATAAAAATTAACCACAAGCTATTGGCGAATTTAACTTGGTACAGTAAACTACGCCTTTGCTTAAGAATTTATTTGGAGTGCTAAGATGGCTCGCGTAACTGTTGAAGATGCAGTAGATGCAATTGGTAATCGTTTTGACTTAATTTTAGTTGCGGCTCGTCGTGCCCGCCAAATCGCGGTTGGTGGTAAAGATCCACTCGTTGATGCTGAAAATGACAAACCAACGGTTATTGCTTTACGTGAAATTGAGAAAGGGTTAGTAGATAGCTCTTCTATGGACTTAATTGATCGTGAAGAACAACAACATCAAGAAGCAGCAGAAATGGCTGCTGTGGCTGCTATCGTAGGTGGCAACCAGTAATCAAGCTCCCCGCTTTGATTTAGCTATACGGCTAGTATTTCTACACTAGCCGTTGGCAAGCCCCTCTTTTCATCGTATATTCTATTCATACCGTTACCGATTTACTTCATTTGCGCATTGGAGTGTGACTTTGTATCTATTCGAAGGCCTCAAAAAGAAAATATCCGAATACTTACCACCTGCTGATATTGAGCTGGTACAAAAAGCATACGTGGTCGCTCGCGAAGCCCACGAAGGCCAAACACGCTCAAGTGGCGAGCCTTATATCACCCACCCTGTCGAAGTGACACAAATACTTGCCGGCATGCACTTAGATCACGAAACGCTGATGGCTGCCCTGATGCATGACGTGATTGAAGACACCGACTTTAGCCAACAAGACTTAGCTGAAATTTTTGGCGACACCGTTGCCGAACTTGTTGAAGGGGTGAGTAAGCTAGATAAGCTCAGCTTTAAAGATAAAAAAGAATTCCAAGCCGAAAACTACCGCAAAATGATCATGGCGATGACTCAAGATATTCGCGTGATCTTAATTAAACTGGCTGACCGTACTCACAACATGCGTACCTTGGGCGCACTGCGTCCTGACAAACGCCGTCGTATTGCCCGTGAAACATTAGAGATTTATGCACCAATTGCGAACCGCCTTGGTATTCATGATATTAAAAATGAATTAGAAGATTTAGGCTTTCAAGCGTTATACCCGATGCGTCATCGCGCATTAAGATCAGAAGTAGTCAAAGCACGTGGTAACCGTAAAGAAGTTATCAGCAATATTAAGACTGAAATTGAAGCGCGTTTAGAAGAGTCTGGCATCGAAGCAACTATATCTGGCCGCGAAAAACACCTTTATAGCATTTACAAAAAAATGCTTAATAAAGAGCTGTCGTTTAACGAAGTGATGGATATCTACGCATTCCGTATCAATGTTGATAATATGGATACCTGTTATCGTGTATTAGGTGTTGCTCATAACCTTTACAAACCAATCGAAACACGTTTTAAAGATTATATTGCTGTACCAAAAACCAATGGTTATCAGTCGCTTCATACCTCATTAGTTGGCCCTCATGGTATTCCTGTTGAGATTCAAATTCGTACCCACGACATGGATCATATGGCAGATAAAGGGGTGGCTGCTCACTGGATGTATAAAAAAGCCGGTGATAGCGCAGGCCACACAGCACAGCAGCGTGCTCGCCAATGGATGCAAAGCTTACTGGAGCTTCAGCAAAGTGCGGGCTCATCATTTGAGTTTGTTGAAAACGTTAAAACAGAGCTATTCCCTGAAGAGATCTATGTTTTCACGCCAGATGGTCGTATCGTTGAACTACCTATGGGTGCAACAGCAGTCGACTTTGCTTATGCAGTTCACACTGATGTAGGTAATACCTGTGTAGGTGCACGCGTTAATCGTAAACCTCACCCACTAAGCAAGGCACTTGATACAGGGCAAACGGTCGAAGTCATTACCAGCTCTGGAGCACACCCTAATGCAACTTGGTTAAACTTTGTTGTAACAGGTAAAGCACGTTTAGGCATTCGCAATTACCTGAAGAGCCAACAGCATGAAGAAGCTATGCTGCTCGGTCGACGTTTACTAGACTCAGCACTTGGTGAAACCAAACTCGATGATATTCCAGATGAAAACATTCGCCGTGTACTTCAAGAGCATGAACTAAATACCGTACTTGAGCTATTAGTCGAAATAGGCTCAGGTAATCTAATGAGTGTGCTTATTGCAAAACGCTTGATGCAAGTTGATGCAGACGACCTAGACGACCTAGCACAAAAAGCAAAAGCGACCATCATCGGTACTGAAGGCATGTTAGTTAATTACTCTAAATGCTGCCGACCAGTCCCTGGCGATGCTATTACTGCTTATATTAGCCAAGGTAAAGGCCTTACTGTTCACCGCCAAGAATGTAAAAACATTCGAGGTTGGGAAAAAGAGCGCTCAAAATACTTAGTTGTAAAATGGGACGATAACCCAGAGAAAGAATATATTGCAGCCCTTCGTATTGAGATTATCAATCACCAAGGTGCACTGGCTAAATTAACCAATGTTGTTGCCTCAACCCAAGCCAACATTGTTGAAATAGCGACTGACGAAAAAGAAAGTAATTTATACATGATAGATTTAGGCATCACGGTTAAAAACCGCGTTCATGTTGCTAACATTATGCGCCGCATTCGCGTTATGCCTGATGTGCAAAGAGTCTATCGTAAAAAGTAACAAGGATAATCATGAACAAATCTTTTATTTCTACTGATAATGCGCCTGCAGCAATCGGTACTTACAGCCAAGCAGTTAAAGTAGGCACGGCTGTTTATTTATCAGGTCAAATCCCACTTGTACCAGAGACGATGGAAGTGATCTCTGAAGACTTTACTGAGCAAACTCACCAAGTATTCAAAAACCTAACAGCTGTTTGCCAAGCTGCGGGTGGTCAAATTCAAGACATGGTGAAAGTGAATATCTTTTTAACTGACCTATCTAACTTTGCGATTGTTAACGAAGTGATGAGCCAGTACTTTAAGCAACCATACCCTGCACGTGCCGCAATTGGCGTACGTGCGCTACCAAAAGGCGTGCAAGTTGAAATTGACGGTATCATGGAGCTACCTTCAACAAACTAATCAGCCCTGCCAGCAACGCAAAGTTGCTGGCACTTTTTTAGAAAAAGTTCTTACTTCCCTCACCCGAAATTCTTGACTCATTAGCAAATCTCTAGCACTCTGTTGTTATAACAAGTAAAACCTTTAGCTAATGTAGTAAAAAAGGATCTCCAGGTGTTTAAGCTCGCTCACAACGGCAACGTTTTATTAGATGTTCATGAAAACTCACCTCCTAGTGCTGCGTTTATTATCGAAGCATTAGAAAAGTCACCATTTTGCGAATGCAGAGTGGATCATGAAGCTATCAATAATTTCTTTAAAAGCGATTCAAATGAGCGCATGCTTGTTGTTGCCTCTAAACATGATGCGAGCCTAGTTGTTACCCTGAGTGATGACAAAATGCTGGCTACAGGCGAGCTGACTTTAGCTGAAGGCGGCAAAGTCATGACGCTTGACGATGCTAAAAAAGAGCTTATCAAAGCAGGTGTTGCCCGCGGTTATAAGCAAGCTTTCTTAGAAAAGTTATTACAACAACAGTTTGAGCTACCTGCAGGTGAAGTTGCTAAAGGAGTGCTCGCAAAAGGCCGTTTACCGATTGATGGCCAACCATCTAAGTTTGTACCACAGGTTGAGACCTTAAAAGACCGCTTAAAAACACCTAAGCTACGTGAAGACGGCACAGCCGATATGCGTGACTTTGGCAAGCTCGCCAGTGTCGAACCTGGTGTATTACTTATAAAACAAATTCCTGCTACTCCTGGCAAAGAAGGCTTTACTGTTACTGGTGATGTACTTCCTGCAAAACCGGGGGAAAACACCAAACTAGTCGCAGGTGAAGGCACCGAAATATCAAAAAACAACCCGCTTGAGCTAATTTCTGTGATCGCTGGTGTACCAGTGGATATTGCCAACGGTATGCGTGTCGATGATATTTTTACTATTGCCGATGTAAACGTAAAAAGTGGTCACGTAGATTTTGAAGGTAGCGTTATTGTGACTCATAACGTTGAACCAGGCATGCGTATTAATGCCAAAGGCGATATCACAGTTATGGGTACTGTGGAATCAGGCCATTTATCAGCGGCTGGCGATATCACTATAAAACAAGGTGTAATTGGTCACCAGCTCGAAGATAAAAAGCTGTCTTGTAATATTATCAGCCAAGGTGACATTCACTTATCACATGGTCAATACTGCTACCTTGAAGCCAATAATATTCTTATTGAACGTCAAGCCAGCCATTGTACGATGAAAGCCACTAAGCTATTGCAAATAGGCCAAGAAGATAACCCGCAAGGCAAGCTATTCGGCGGAGAGATCTTAGACGCACAAATGTTAATTGCCGGCGAAATTGGCAATGAATCAGGCGCTAAAATGGTTATTCACTTAGCTGCTTCGGGTGCTGATGTCACCGCGCAAACAGATCAGTGTTTAAAAGATTTAGCACAAACAGATGCGCAACTTGATACATTACAATCAGCTATCGAAAAAGCAGATCAAGTAAAAGACGCCGAAAAGAAAAAACAATTACTCGCAAAGATTGGTGCCACACAAATGCACTATTGTGAACAAGCTGAAATACTTGAGAAAAAGCTATCAAGCTTAGAGCATCACCTTCATGATTTGCTGGAAGATGCGCAATTGGTCGTTAATAAAAAACTGCATTCAGGGGTCGAAATTCATATTTTCGAAAAAGTTCTACTCACTAACCGCCAATACCCACCGTGTAAGGTAAAGCTTGAAGAAAACAAGGTTGAGGTAGAGTTTAAAACCAGTTAATAAAAAAGAGGCTTAAAGCCTCTTTTTACCAGGGTCATTACTCTTTAAAGAATTCCTTCCACTTGCTGTTTTAGCTGTTCAGGCCAAACACCTACTTGTACTTGCCCGATATGCTGTTTTTGTAACAGCAACATAGCGAGTCGTGATTGACCAATTCCGCCACCTATTGTTTGCGGAAACTTTTTCGCGAGTAGCTGTTTATGCCAATCAAACTCTAAACGAGCTTGGTCGCCTGTAATCGCTAATTGTGTAGCTAAAGCATCAGGGCTTACACGAATGCCCATTGAAGAGATTTCAAATGCATCTTCAAGCACAGGGTTCCAAACTAAAATATCACCGTTTAAGCCTGCAAATTTACTACAGGTTTGTGTTGACCAATCGTCATAATCTGGCGCTCGTACGTCATGAATTTTACCATCGGCAAGTGTGCCGCCTATACCAATTAAAAATACCGCACCGTATTCTTGTGCTACCGCTTTTTCACGCTGTTTCGCTGTAAAGTCAGGATACATCTGACGTAGCTGTTCACTGTGTACAAAAGTGATTTGCTCGGGCAAAAACGGCGTTAAATCAAACTCGCTTGCGACAAAGCGTTCGGTTGCTTTAATCGCCTGATAAAGTGATGTCACGGTTTCTTTTAGCTTGTCTAAGGTACGTTCAGTGCTCTCGCAAATCACTTTTTCCCAGTCCCATTGGTCAACATACACCGAGTGAATTGGGCTTAAAGATTCTTCATCAGGACGAAGCGCCTTCATGTGCGTATAGAGTCCTTCACCTACCGAAAAATCGTAATCAGCCAAGGTTTTGCGTTTCCACTTAGCTAATGAGTGGACTACTTCAAATTGGCTGCCCGGAATTGTTTTCACTGCTACCGATACAGCATTTTCAGTACCGCTTAAGTTATCTTGAATACCATCGCCTACTTTAGCCAAGATCGGCGCTTGTACTTCAACTAACCCTAATTGTTGTTCTAATTGGCTTGAAAAAAACTGTTTTACTTTACTAATTTGCTGCTGTTGCTGCAGGTAGTGTGAACTCATAATAATTGGCCTCATTCCCAGTTATTGTTACTTGCTTAATTAGAGAAACCCGCTGCTTGGCCCCTCCTGTTAAAACAATCCTCAACTAAACAAAGGTAACTTTCAATAACCCGCAATAAAAAGAACTTAACATTGAAATTTTCATAAAAATAATGCTATAAAATTTATTGATTCAATAATTAACACTAATAAATACCATGGAAAATTATCAAATCGATAATCTCGATAAAAACATCCTTAATGCTTTAATGGAAAATGCGCGAACAGCGTATGCAGAACTCGCTAAACGCTTTGCAGTAAGTGCCGGGACTATTCATGTACGGGTCGAAAAGATGAAACAAGCGGGAATTATTACAGGCACCCAAGTCAGTATTGATGCCAAACAGCTTGGTTACGATGTTTGCTGTTTTATTGGTATTAACCTCAACAATGCCCGTGATTACCCACAAACTTTACTGCATTTAAAAGAGCTAGAAGAAGTCGTAGAAGCCTATTACACCACAGGTAATTACAGTATATTTATCAAAGTGATGGCACGCTCAATTGATCATCTACAAGATGTGTTAATTAACAAAATACAAGCCATCGAAGCTATTCAATCAACAGAAACGCTGATCTCATTACAAAACCCTATTAGCCGTGCTGTTGTTCCCTAGGGTATAATCAGCGCCAATTAGAATCCGTCAACGAGCACACAACTATGGATACAACTCGCTTTGAGCGTGTTAAGCGCGTGTTAGACCGCCGCCAAACGGACCTAACGGTTTGTTTAGAAGAAGTGCATAAGCATCATAATTTATCAGCCATTGCCCGCACAGCTGACGCGACAGGCTGCCATCATGTTCATGCTGTATGGCCAGAGAATCAAAAATGGTTAACTAACAATACCTCAGGTGGTAGTAAAAACTGGCTAGAAACTCACTTGCATCGCAATATCGATGAAGCCGTTGCTATGATGCGTGCACAAAATCCGGAAGTACAAATTTTAGCAACTCACCTCAGCGACGATGCAGTCGACTTTCGTGAAATAGATTACACCAAACCGACGGCTGTTATTGTTGGCCAAGAACGTGATGGTATTTCACCGCGCGCACTCGCTCACGCTGATAAAAATATCATTATCCCAATGCAAGGAATGGTGCAATCTCTTAATGTATCTGTTGCAGCAGCACTTATTTTATTTGAAGCACAGCGCCAACGTGAAGAAGCCGGACTTTACAACCGCGATATGCTTGATGCGAAAATTAAGCACCGCAT
The DNA here is from genome assembly GCF_001399985.1 of Pseudoalteromonas sp. P1-8. Lineage (NCBI taxonomy): Bacteria > Pseudomonadati > Pseudomonadota > Gammaproteobacteria > Alteromonadales > Pseudoalteromonadaceae > Pseudoalteromonas > Pseudoalteromonas sp. P1-8. Next base: position 176,606 of record NZ_LJSO01000002.1, on the reverse strand, counting down.
CTTGTTTGAAGGCTGCCACCCTATCATTGCTGAACAATGCCGTGAAAAAGAGCTACCGTACCCTGAGCTTGATGAAAATGGTGAAATTGTTGCTGATGAAACGTTCTGGAACATTTTAAAACACACGCAACCGCTTGAAGCCACTAACGAGTGCAAGTAAACTGAAAAACAGTCTACTAATTAATAATTTGAGTCACCTTTGAGTCATCCTAGCTTAGCGTTATACCCAATTACAGAATTAAAAGGCGTCGGCCCGAAAATGGCCGAGCGTCTTGCTAAGCTAAATATTCATACGGTGCAAGACATGCTGTTTCATTTGCCTCACCGCTATGAAGACCGTACCCGCATTCACCCAATTTGCGAACTCCAACCGCATAGCCATGTTAGTGTTGAAGCCACCATTGAAACCAGCCAAATTACCTTTGGAAAAAGACGCATGCTGGTTTGCCAAGTAAATGATGGAACGGGCCGATTGACGCTGAGGTTTTTTAACTTTAGCGCGGCTCAAAAAAATGCCTTAAGTACAGGTAAAATCATTCGTTGCTTTGGTGAGATCCGCCGTGGCAGAGTTGGCTTTGAAATAACACATCCGGAATACAGCTTATCGGATACCCCTTCTGAGCAACCAACTAATACCACGCTTACGCCGGTTTATCCTGTTACCGAAGGGCTAAAACAGTTATCTATTCGTGCACTAAGCGATCAAGCACTTGCACTACTAACTAAATACCCTGTCGAAGAGTTACTGCCAGAACAGTTTCAGCCAACCGGAATGCGTTTAGCCGATGCACTTATGACCTTACATCGCCCACAAAACGATGTTGATTTAACTGCCCTTGAACAAGGTATGCACCCTGCCCAGCAACGGCTAGTTTTTGAAGAGTTGCTTGCGCAAAACTTAAGCCTTTTAAAGCTGCGCCAAAAAGGGCAAACGGTAAAAGCGGTTGCTTTAAAGCCTCATAACCAACTTGAGCAACAGTTTTTAGCTAATTTAGCCTTTAGCCCAACTAACGCGCAAAGTCGTGTGGTGGCAGAAATCAAAGGTGACTTACAACACCCGTTTCCGATGATGCGCCTAGTACAAGGCGATGTTGGCTCAGGTAAAACACTCGTCGCAGCACTCAGTGCGCTCACCGCTATCAGCGAAGGCTACCAAGTCGCTTTAATGGCACCAACAGAGATTTTATCAGAGCAACATGGCATCAACTTTAGCCAATGGTTTAATCAACTCGGTGTTGAAGTCGCTTGGTTAGGTGGCAAAAGTAAAGGTAAAGAGCGCGCTGTTACTCTCGAAAAAATAGCCTCTGGGGAAGCGCAAATGATTGTTGGCACCCATGCGTTATTTCAAGAACAGGTTGAGTTTAACAATCTCGTTTTAATTATTATTGATGAGCAACACCGCTTTGGTGTTCATCAGCGCTTATCACTGCGTGAAAAAGGCCGCTTTGGTGACTGTTACCCGCATCAATTAGTGATGACAGCAACACCTATCCCGCGAACGCTAGCAATGACAGCCTACGCTGACTTAGAAACCTCAGTGATTGATGAGTTACCACCCGGTAGAACGCCTATCACAACGGTGGCGATTCCAGATGCACGCCGAGACGAAATCATTCAACGTGTGAGAACAGCGTGCACAGAGCAAGGTCGTCAAGTGTATTGGGTTTGCACTCTGATTGATGAATCTGAAGTACTGCAATGCCAAGCCGCCGAAGATAGCGCTGAGCAATTGAAAGCAGCATTGCCAGAATTAAACGTTGGCTTAGTGCATGGCCGGATGAAAGCCGCCGAAAAACAAGCTATTATGAGTGAGTTTAAAGCGGGCAATATTCATGTACTTGTTGCCACAACGGTGATTGAAGTAGGTGTTGATGTGCCAAATGCCAGCCTTATCATTATTGAAAACCCTGAGCGGTTAGGGCTTGCACAACTCCACCAGCTGCGCGGCCGTGTTGGTCGTGGGGCTACGGCATCACACTGTGTTTTACTCTATCACGCGCCATTATCAGCTACAGCGCAAAAACGCTTAGGTGTGCTGCGTGAAAGTAATGATGGCTTTGTTATTGCTGAGCGAGATCTCGAAATCCGTGGCCCTGGTGAAGTACTTGGTACCAAACAAACAGGCCTAGCCGAATTTAAAATCGCCGACTTAAACCGCGATAAACAAACACTCGACCATGTAAGACCCATTGCCTTCAAAATTTTGAACGACTATCCAGAGCTTACCGATAAATTGATTCAACGTTGGCTTGCTGGCAAATCAAACTACGCACAAGCTTAATCGCAAGTCTAACTAGGCTACAAATTCTCGGCTAGAACAAAAAAGCCCAGCTAATTAGCTGGGCTGACAAGTTAGGGAGTTATCCAAAGGTTGGATTAGAACTTGTATTCAATACCAACACCTAGGTAGTCTTGGTCAACTTGATTGTCTGTATCAAACGTTGAGTAGAAACCAAATACTTTGGTGTTTTTGCTAAGCTTGTGATCAACACCTGCAGAAATAGCTGTTTTCTTGTCGCCTTCGTCAAAGTCAATTACTTGGTACTGTACTTTGAAAGTGTTGCTATTCATTTGGTAAGCAGCATTTACTAAGTAACCATCAGCTTCTGCACTACCATCCACTTTTTCTTGTGTTTGGTACATAGCACCTAGTTTGAAGTCGCCTAGTTTACCTTGAACTGTTGCACGAACAATGTCGTAACCTTTTACTTCGCTATCAGCTGCAACTGATGCATAAAGTTTGCTTTCTTTAAGTTTAGCATCGCCGTAAGTTAACGCTACTGAGTAACCGTTATCAGCGTCTACATCATCTTCAGCTACATAAGTTGCTAATACTTTGAAGCCACTGAAGTCTTTAGAAGCATAAGAAATTGTGTCGCCTAAACGGTTTTCACCTTTAAATGCGTTCTTGATATCACCTTCAAGGTCATTGAATAAATCAACTTTACCTTGAGACTGCTTCATTGCTGTATCGTTACGACCGATAACAACTTGACCAAAGCTACCTTTAACACCTACGTATTGGTTACGTGCAGTGATGTTATCGTCATTGTCGCCTTTTGAATCAGCGTCTGATACGTCTACACCAAACTCAAATTTATAAACCGCTTCTAAGCCTTCAGAAATTTTTTCTGAACCTTTTAAGCCAAAACGTGAGTTATTGCTTTTAATTTCAGTGAAAGACCCTTCGCCATCATCTGATGATTGAACAGTCACGTTTGCTTTACCATATACATCTACATCAGCTAATGCAGAAAAAGATAAACCACCAAATAAAGCTAGGAATAAGCTAGACTTTGCAAATTTCATGTCGTTTCCTCAATAATCGCAACAAAAAACACATGTTGTGTTTCAATGCGCGCAGTGTGACAGCGAAAAATGACAGAAAGATGACAATTGAAACAAAAGCGTCAATTTAGCTTCATAAAATGTAATTATTTTTGAAATAAAAACGTAACCTGTTGTTACAGCATTAATTTTTTATGAAAGCTAAATTAAATTAATTTTAAGCTTTTATTTGTAGTTCAGTTAATAAGGTCACTAACTTCTCTAATAAAGGGGTTTGCTCATTATCTCTGTGATAAGCAACAAACACATCACGCGAAGTATGCGCAACATCTTCAACATGATAAAGCTCACCAGATTCAAGCTGCTCTTCAACTAATAACTGAGGAATAAACGCGCTACCGCCGCATTTCAAAATTAAATCAAGCGCAATACGACCTGTACTGGTTCTGAAATAAGGAGGAGCGTGACCGTTAAACTCACGAGCATGCCATAAAGAAAAGGTGGTACCCCAGTCGACATAAACATATTGGTTATCGAAAAAGTTTTCACTATTTGCAGTTTCAAAGGCGCTCACTGGAATAATGGGTAGCTCACAAATTCGCTGTACAACCAGTTCATCTACTTTAGGGGGATCGAACAACACAGCTAAATCTAGAGTACGTTCCAATAATAAGCGAGTACTCTCTTGTTGTGCTTTAACTTCAGCAACTAACGACACACCCGGCATAGCAGAAACAATATTAGTAATACCAAACTGTAAAAATGCATCCCAAATATTAGGTGTTCCCGCTAAGCTAATTTGCTTGTGCATATTATCTGCAAGTGCCACATCAACTTTTGCGCGCTGCATACCTGTAATGATCATTTGTGCGTGTGGCAGTAGTCGCTCACCTGGCGCCGTTAACTGTATGTTGTTTCGTTGACGAATAAATAAGTTAACACCTAAACCTTGCTCTAATTGTCGGATCCGAAAACTCACTGCAGACTGTGTAATATATAAATTTTCAGCTGCTTTACCGAAATGGCGCGTACGAACCACTTCAACAAAAGTCTTCAATAAATCGATATCCATTTTTTACCCTTACGATAAAAATAATTTGTTTAATAAAATCGACAACTTGATCCATACTCCAGCAAGAAATTAGGGCATGAGGATAAAGCCATGAGCAATGACATTTCATCACTTCGTCAGGCATTTGCAAGCCAACGTCAATTCTATGATGATCAAAATTTCCCACGCGGTTTTGGTCGTAGTGGTCACTTCACTTTGCTAGAAGCCGACATTCTCGAGCAGCATGGTGTTGTTCTAAAGGGTTTATACAACAAAACCCTAGAACCACAAAATGAATTTCAAACTCAATTTGTACAAGTTGTTACCGGTAACCTTGAAGCGACTAATCCGATTGAGCGCGCTTGGATCAAATACCTTAAGCAAACAACCTGTAAAACCAAGTTTCACACATTATTTGGGCGCTCTCGCATTGCGACCTCAACACCACAAAGTGTTGAATATTATTCTGAGTCAGACAGCCTATAACAATTTGCTTTTTTACCCTTTTAGGGTTAAAACTTGTAATAACTTTTGTTTCGCCAATAAGTTATTACAAGGCAAGCTGTGACTCGAAGAATATTAATAATTGAAGATACGCCAACCATTGCGCGGGTGCAAAAGCACATCGCGCAAAAAGTTGGCTATGAAGCGGACATAGCCGGTAGCTTAGCTGAGGCAAAAGAGCTTATTAGCAAGCACAATTACTTTTGTGCCGTAGTAGATTTTATTCTGCCTGATGCGCCAACCGGTGAAGCAGTTCCTTGCACCATCGAAGCCGACATTCCTACCATTGTAATGACAGGTAATCTTGACGAAACAACACGTAATATCGTTGAAAAACACCCCATCATTGATTACATCACCAAAGAAAATAAACAAGCCTATCAATATCTAGAAAAACAACTGGCTCGCTTGCCTCGTAATGAGCAAATATTAGTACTAGTAGTCGATGATTCAGCAGCAACGCGCCACCATATTTGCAACTTATTAACCCGTCATAAATACCAAACACTCGAAGCTGTTGATGGTGTTGATGCTTTAAAAGTACTGGCTGAAAACCCAAAAATATCGGTGATCATTACCGATAACGAAATGCCGAATATGAATGGGGATGAGCTCTGTGTTGAAATTCGCCGTTTATACTCCAACGATGAAAAGGCCATAATCGGCATTTCTGCACTCGATACTCTGCACCTTTCGACGCGCTTTTTGAAATCTGGCGCAGACGATTACCTTCGCAAGCCATTTAACAATGAAGAGTTTTATTGTCGACTTAGCCAAAACGTCGACATGCTTGAAAACATTAAAACGATTCGTTTACAAGCAAACACTGATTACCTCACAAAACTCCCTAATCGCCGCTATTTCTTTGGTGAAGCAAACAGCCATCTGAAAGCTGCAAAAGTGTCAGATACCTCAGTCTCTTTAGCCATGATTGATATTGACCACTTTAAGTCAATTAACGATAACTACGGTCATGATGCCGGCGATGACGTATTAAAGGGCCTATCGCAATGTATGGCAAAGTATTTTGAAGATAACTTAGTAGGCCGCTTTGGTGGTGAAGAGTTTGCAGTCTATTTTGCTGATCAAGACCCACAAGAATCGTTGCAACGTTTAGAGAAATTCCGCTTGTTTGTTGAAAAGCACAGCCCTGAGTTCAGTAAAGACCGAATCAAGTTTACGCTGTCGATTGGTTTTCATAATGGGCCTGTTTATAGTTTGGATGAACTAATAAAACAGGCCGATTTAAAGCTTTATCAAGCTAAAGACACTGGCCGCAACAAGCTAGTAAGCTAAGCCTACACAGGCTTAGTCACAGCCTCTAATTGCGCTTTGCGTTGCTTACGGCTCTGACGATACGAATCCCAGCTAAATAATGCCAAAGCGCTCCAAATACATGCAAATGTCACCACACGCTCAGCATCAAATACCTCACCGTAAAATGCCACGGCAAGCATAAACATTAAGCTTGGGCCAATGTACTGAAAAAAGCCAAGTGTACTGTATTGCAGACGCTTTGCTGCACCAGTAAAACATAACAGCGGTAAGGTTGTCACCACACCAGCACTAATGAGTAACACGTTAATGTGCCAATCATTCGCAGTTAAATCAGAGCTTGCTGATGGCGCCATCAACCACCAGTAAATAAGTGCAAGTGGCAATAATATAAGTGCTTCGAGCAATAACCCTGGCAATGATTCGATTGGTAACTTTTTACGTAATAGACCATAAATAGCAAACGATCCTGCTAATGAGAAAGCAACCACAGGGAATGAACCAAAACTTACAAGCTGTAGCAACACACCACAAAGCGCTAGACCTACCGCAACGCCTTGCCACTTGCGTAATCGCTCACCTAAAAACAACATACCAAGCAACACGTTTAGTAGTGGGTTGATGTAATAACCTAAACTGGCATCGAGCATGTGATTATTGTTCACTGCCCAAATAAATAACCCCCAGTTAAAGCCAAGTAAACTTGCTGTTATTACCAACATCAAAAGTAATTTAGGTTGTCCAAGCACCACACGAATACGCTGCCATTGATGACGAGCTGCAATAATAAGAAGTAAAAATAACACCGACCAAATAACACGGTGCATTAAGATTTCAAACGCAGAAATTTGCTGTAAAAACTTAAAGTAAATGGGCGCAAGACCCCACATAAAAAAGGCTAAACAAGCGAAAATAACGCCTTTTCGCTGCTCAATGTTGGTAGGCATAAGTTTGGCTTTATAGTTTAAAAACGCTATTTTACGCCCCCTCTGCAGTGACGCAACCAAAACGCGCTAAATAAAGCCATGTATTTACTTCTTAAAAGTGACTGCCAGCCTTGATATTAAGCACCTGTGAAACGCTGAATTCTGCATCTTGAGGTCGTTTGGGTATATTTCTACAGACATCGCCATAAAAAACCACTAAAATGCTCGGCGATGAATACCAATACCGCAACGTCCAACACACCCGTTCGATCACCACAAGCCGTACTCAAACAAGTGTTTGGTTACAAGGACTTTCGTGATGGCCAAGAAGCGATTATAGCCGCAGCGCTAGACGGACAAGACTCGCTTGTACTCCTACCAACGGGTGGAGGCAAATCATTATGCTATCAAGTACCCGCTTTAATCCTTGATGGTGTGACTGTGGTTATCTCGCCGCTTATTTCCTTGATGCAAGACCAAGTTGCCCAACTAAGAGCACTCGGCGTGCAAGCGGCCTACATCAATAACAGCCTGCCTTTTGAAGAGCAACAAGCTGTCTATCAGCAATTGCACTATGGGCAAATTAAGCTGTTATATGTTGCACCAGAAAAAGTACTGCAACACGAATTTTTAGAGCGCTTGAGTCATCTAAAACTCGCACTTTTTGCAATTGATGAAGCTCACTGTGTGTCGCATTGGGGTCATGACTTTAGGCCGCATTACTGTCGGCTCAACGAGTTAAAGCAACGCTTTATGCATGTGCCCATGATGGCGCTTACAGCAACGGCAGATAAAGCAACTCGTTACGATATTATTGAACAGCTTCAGCTTAACCACCCTTACGTGCACACTGGTAGCTTCGATAGACCTAACATTCGTTACACCATAGAAGAAAAATTTAAACCTATGGTACAGCTGCTTCGATATTTAAAAGAGCAGCAAAACCAGAGTGGCATTATTTACTGCACCAGCCGCAAACGGGTTGATGATGTAGCCGAAAAACTTGCTGACGCAGGATTTAATGCCGCGGCCTACCATGCAGGAATGAGTAACGAGCAACGCCAATTTGTGCAATCTGGCTTTGCCCGTGACGATATTCAAATTGTGGTTGCGACTGTTGCCTTTGGCATGGGGATAAATAAACCAAACGTACGTTTTGTGGTGCATTACGATATTCCAAAAAGCATCGAGGCTTACTACCAAGAAACCGGTCGTGCAGGTCGTGATGGCCTGGCTGCAGAAGCGATTATGTATTTTGATCCGGCAGACATAGGCCGCGTACGCCGCTTTTTTGAAGATATTGAAGACGAGCAACGTCGTCGTGTTGAAGAGCAGCGCTTTAATGCCATGGCAAGCTTCGCCGAAGCACAAACATGCCGCAGACAAATCTTGCTCAATTATTTTAGTGAATATAAACGCGAAACCTGTGGTAACTGTGATATTTGCTTAAACCCACCTACTAGCTTTGATGGCACCCTTGTCGCGCAACAAGCCTTATCGTGTGTGTATCGTGCTGAGCAACGTTTTGGTATTGGCTATATCGTTGAGTTACTTCGCGGTGCAAACACTAGCCGCATTCGAGATAACAATCACCACCAATTAAGCACCTATGGCATCGGTAAAGAGCACAGTGTGGAGTTTTGGCTAAGTATTTTAAGGCAGCTTATCCATCAAGGGTTATTAAGCCAAGATATTACCCAAGGTTCGTCATTACGCTTAACCGAAGCCGCCCGTGCAGTTCTTAAAAGTGAATATGCACTGCAACTTGCTGAACCTCGCTTACAAGCTAAGCACGTTTACCAAGATAAACTCGCTCAGTTTAATTACGATAAAAAGCTATTTGCGAAATTACGCGCTTTACGTAAAGAGTTGGCAGATGCCGATGATGTTCCACCTTATGTGGTATTCAATGATAAAACCCTCGCTGAAATGGCGCAGTTAATGCCAACCAACGACAGTGAGTTTTTGAAGGTGTCAGGTGTTGGTTTCACTAAACTCAACAAGTACGGCGCACCGTTTTTAAATACTATTCGCGACTATCTTGCCACCAATTAGGACTGCTATGACTGAACTAACCTATGATGCCGAGCATGAGATTATTCTTGTAACGTCGAGTGAGCTTCCAAACGATGAAGACTTTGAGCTTTGGGCAACCCTTTTCTTACACGCGCCAGCTATAACAACTGCCGACTTTGATGCCGGTGCTGATCGTCACCAATTACGCTTTCACTTTACAGATCATAGTTTTAATCTAAACTTTGAACATTACAGTGAAAGTATTTGGATCAATGCTGAGGGCATAGAAGCCAGTGCTGCATTACCACAACTTCATCAGTATTTAGTAGCGCAATTACAATAATAAGCTAGACATTTTCCCACGCTTAGTATGTAGTAGTTGCACAGGAGATACTCAACTAAGGGTGTAAATGGGATTTAAGCAGTCGCACTTTGTTGCTAGGTTAATAACACTATTACCAATCTGCATAGCAGCCAATGTTCATGCAGAGCAGTTATTTACTGACGATAATAATTATTGTCAAAACCAACGTACGCTTAAATCACAAGATAATAACTTACGCCGCCAGCTCGATGCCGATAATCCACTACCCGATGCCGCTAATAACCGTAAAATAGTCTCTATTGAACTTGAACAGCTGAACGTATTTAACACTGAGCTTGAAGAAGAAAATAACTTTTTATTTCGCTTTGCCAATCGCGCTCACATGACTACAGAGCCAGAGGTAATACACAGCGTTTTATTGTTTCAAGAAGGTGATGTTTACAATCCACGTAAACTGCTAGAGTCAGAGCGATTACTGCGTAAACAAGGCTACTTATACGATGCGCGTATCAACGCAAAGCTCGATTGTGATGGCAACGTACATGTAAAAGTAATTACGCGCGATCTGTGGACCTTATTACCTGAAATAAGCTTTAGCCGCAGTGGTGGTAAGAATGAGTCGAGCATTGGCTTTCGCGAATCTAACTTTTTAGGCTGGGGTAAGCGAGTGTCATTTAGTCGCACCCGTGATGCTGACCGTACTGGTTACCTGTTTGTGTATGATGATCCGCATATATTCTCTAGCCGTTATCAAGGCCGCTTAGAATATTCAGATAACGATGACGGTAAACGTCATTACCTCGATGTAAGCTATCCTTTTTTCTCGATTGATACGCCCTACAGCTACGGTGTTACAAGTTACTCAGATCAGCGCCGAGAATCACTTTATTACCGCGGCGATATAGTTAGCGAATTTGAGCAAAAAACCTTATTAAACCGCGCTTACTTTGGTCATTCATCACAACTTGGTAACAGTTGGACCCAGCGTATTAAGCTTGGCATCGAAAACCGAGAAGAAACCTTTAAAGAAACGCCATTTACGCGCTTTCCTATCGCTGAAGATAGAACGCTGAGTTACCCTTACGTTAGTGGCCAATGGTTTGAAGATCACTACGTTAAGGTTAGAAACTTCGATAGCATCTATCGTACTGAAGATTTAAACCTCGGTTGGAATATCCACGCCTTACTCGGTTATTCGAGTGATGATTTTAGCGACGATGCCAGCCGTACTATTTATTCGTTATCTTTATCAAAAGCACATTACTCTGGGGACAACCAGTTATGGCGCTTTAAAGCAGACCTTGATGGCTACTGGAATGAAGAAACCGATGACGTTGAAAACCTGTTTGCCAGCACGCAGCTACAGTATTATCTCAATACCACACTAAGACAAAGCTGGTACGCCAAAGTACGCTTACAATATGCTGAAAACCTCACTGCTGATAAACAACTTACTATTGGTGGTGAAAATGGCCTACGTGGTTACCCGCTTGACTACCAAGTAGGCGACCGCAGCTTTTTAGTGACTCTAGAAAAACGCTACTACTGGGAATATGACTTACTGCAATTGTTTAAAGTCGGTGGTGCCGCATTTTATGATATTGGTAGAGCCTGGTATAACGACAAAGATAATGGTGCCAATGGTAACGTGCTACAAAATGTGGGTGTGGGCCTGCGTTTAGCGCCAAGCCGTGCCAATGCAGGTACGGTTATCCACCTAGATATTGCCGCCCCCATTAACAAACAAGATGACGATATTGACTCAGTGCAATGGCTAGTAACGGTTAAAAATACCTTTTAAAGTAGTGGTATTGTTAAGCTAAAAAGCTAAAATCAAAACGTAAAATATTAACTTAGGAACCCTTTTGGACTTCGTCGAATTCTTTAACGAGCAATATCATTTAATCGTGACTGTTATCGCGGTTTTGCTCTATCCGCTACTGCGTAAAACCACCAAAAAGCTGCTGTTAAAAGCAATTAAAGGCAAGGCTGATCCGCATCGCGAATACCGTGCTGAGCTGTTGCTCAATATCATTCTTGCCATTGTTATGCTGTGCTTAGTGTTAGTTTTTTGGGGTATAGAGCTACGGGGCTTATTAGTACTTGGCTCATCAATTTTTGCCATGCTAGGTGTCGCGCTTTTTGCCGCCTGGTCTTTACTAAGTAACCTAACAGCTTTCTTGTTGATGTTTATTCAAAACGACTGCCGTGTTGGCTTTTGGGTAAGAGTAATTGACGGTGCAAACTTCTTAGAAGGCCGCATTATCGAAATGGGCTTAATGAATGTTGTACTCGAGCATGTTGATGGTCACAAAGTGATTTACCCAAACAACATCTTTGTCACCCGCCCTGTAATGGTGTTAAAGAACCCGCCAACAGCGACTAAAGCGCCAACCATAAAACGTATTTTAGGCCCAAAAAAGTAACGGCTTAAAGTTAACGAGATGCTTGCTAAAAAGGTGTTCTTTTTCTGCTTCCATAGGCGATTAATATAAAACTAAATAAAATGACTAAAGGGTGAAATAACACGATATGAGCAACACTTAGCTCTGTAAAAAAGCCGTGCGTAAGTGAAATAGCAAGCGTGAATAAGCCTGTATAAAATAGCAATATTTTCATCTTTGATCCTTTAGTCATTCTTACGACAATTAAGTAAGTAAAAAAACTATAAACCTTGCACTGGCTCTAAGGTCAAGTAATAGATGGGGACAGGCAGATACAAAAAAGCCAAACATATAGTTTGGCTTTTTGAATTACAGAATAGGGTATTAGTTATTTAAATCTGCGGTTTTTAACTCGTCTTCAATATCACTTATTTCATCAATAAAGTTTTCGAGCTGTTGTTCAACTAGGCTGTTTGCATGAGCAAAGTAAGCAAGATGAAATACGGCATCCCCCTCGTTTACCAGCGGCATAGTCTGCTGACCAATGACAATACCACTTCGCGGCGCGAGTAGTTCAAGTTCAGCATCACCAAGAGGGCTACTTATATAAGCGAGGACCTGCCCTTTCATTACTCGCTCACCCAGTGATACTTGTGCACGAACAATACCGTCAACTTCAGCACGTATCCAACTCGTCGAGCTTGCAATAATCGGCTCTGGTAGCTTTTTAGCACGTTTGCCGCGCACCATTTTTAAATGGCGCATCACATAGTCAACACCTTGCACACCTGCTGCAATGGCAATTGGGTCAAAGCGCAGCGCTTCGCCGGCTTCGTAGGTAATAACGGGTATTCCTAAATTGGCCGCTTCACTGCGTAATGAGCCATTGCGAAGTGACGCATCAATCACCGCAGGAGTACCAAACGCTTTTGCCATGGCTGCTGTTGCAGGGTCGCTCAAATTAGCGCGAATTTGCGGCAAGTTAGTTCGGTGAATTGCCCCTGTGTGTAAATCAATAATATGCGTACAATGCATCGCCACTTGAGTAAAAAACGCATTCGCCATTCGCCCAGCTAACGAGCCACGCGTTGAGCCTGGAAAACTGCGGTTCATGTCACGACGGTCTGGTAAGTAGCGTGACTTATGAATAAAACCAAACACATTCACAATCGGTACCGCAATAATAGTACCGCGCAATTGCTCAGGATCGATTTTAGCAAGCAACTGCCTAACAACCTCAACACCATTGAGCTCATCACCGTGAATTGCAGCACACACCATTAATACAGGTCCTTGCTGCACACCATTGACAACTTCAATTGGAATATTTAACGGCGAGTGGGTGTAAAGCTTGGCAGCTTCAATTGCAAATGTTTTACGTTCGCCAACACCCACCGTATCGCCTAAAATTGAAAACGGTGTATTTTTCTTAACCTTAGCCACGCACTTTTCCTTTTAATAGAGCGCTTATTTTCCTATGGGTAAAGGTTTAACCTTTACCACGAGTTGCAGTTTTCTTTGATGCCGCTGTTTTTTCAATAAACTCGACAATCATGCCTGCAATGTCTTTACCGGTTGCAACTTCAATACCTTCAAGACCAGGTGATGAGTTAACCTCCATCACCAATGGACCACGTGCAGAGCGAAGTAAATCAACACCCGCAACGTTTAAGCCCATCGCTTTAGCTGCAGCAACAGCTGTTTTTCTTTCTTCTGGAGTAATACGAACCAAAGTCGCACTACCACCACGGTGTAAGTTAGAACGGAATTCACCTTCTTGCGCTTGACGCTTCATCGCGGCAATTACTTTATCGCCTAATACAAAGCAGCGAATATCAGCACCGCCCGCTTCTTTGATATACTCTTGCACCATGATGTTGGCTTTTAAGCCCATAAACGCTTCGATTACACTTTCTGCGGCTTTGCGTGTTTCCGCTAATACCACACCGATACCTTGGGTACCTTCAAGTAGCTTAATAACGACTGGCGTGCCACCCACCATGCTTAATAAGTCTTTTACATCATCTGGTTTACTTGCAAAGCCTGTCACTGGCATACCTACACCTTTACGCGAAAGTAGCTGTAGTGAACGTAACTTGTCGCGCGAGCGAGTGATCGCCACAGATTCATTGACAGGGTATACACCCATCATTTCAAACTGACGCAATACCGCACAGCCATAGAAAGTTACTGACGAACCAATACGCGGCACGATAGCGTCAAAATCCTTTAAATTTTCACCACGGTAATGGATTTCTGGCTGCTCTGAATTGATGTTCATATAACAACGAAGTGCATCAATCACTTTCACTTCGTGGCCACGCTGCTCTGCGGCTTCAATTAAGCGACGTGTTGAATACAAATTTTGGTTGCGAGATAAAATACCAAGTTTCATAAGTTAAAAACCTTAACTGATAAACTCATACACGTAGCAACGTGTGATAAGTCCTTTTCCTATAATAAATGAGATAAAGCCGGATCAACGACTATGCGATTTTCCATTGCTGTACGCCCTAACAACATTCTAAACTTCATTGTTGAACGGTTACTTAAAGTCACCCTTACAGGCCAGCTTTGGGTTCCTGCGACTAATTTTGTTTCAATAAAGTAGCGTAGCTCACGCTGACCGCTTGAACTGGTCACATACTTACGCTCAACTACTTTGGCGCGACACTCTACCGTTGTTTCTACATCGTCTTGTAGAGGATGGGTAGTAAATTTCACCCATGCTTCGCCATTTTCTGAAAATTCCTCAATGTCAAAAGCATGAATACATGAAGTTCTCGCTCCGGTATCAACTTTTGCTTTGATTTTTTCTATTCCCAGTTCAGGCAGGCCAAGCCATTCTCGCCAGCCAACAATAATTTTTGCGCTCATTAATGTGCCCTCTATAAAAAAGTGTCTTATACGCTACAGAGCTAGAAACACCAACGAAATATATTTATCCACTCGATAAGTCGATTTCATTAATGTAGTCTTGACTATATTAATGTATTTACTCAACCATATAGCACTATTTGTAAAACGAGAGTTCAATATGATCAATGGGTTACTTCATGTCTTAATTTTAGACGAACAAGGCGGTGCACGTGCTATTGAAAATAGTACTGAGCTGCAAAATTGGCAACCCGAACACGGAAAACTTTGGGTGCACATGGACTACAGCCAAGCTGAAGCCGTTGACTGGCTTGAGCAAAGTAATTTATTAACTGATTACGAGCTTGAGTCCCTTATTGCCGATGAAACACGTCCGCGTTTAAGCAAAGTCACTAATGGTAATATGCTGTTTTTGCGTGGCGTTAATCTAAACCCTGCGCAAAGCCCAGAAGACATGGTCTCGTTACGCTTATTTATTAACGAAAATATTGTGATCACAACCCGTAAGCGCCGTTTATTATCGGTGCAAGATGTTGTTGAATCGTTCGATGGCAGCAATGGTCCTTGCTCAATCTCTGAGTTAGTTTGCCAATTGGCGCAAAACTTAACATCGCGTATGCAAGCTGTTATCGACAGTTTAGATGACACACTCGATGGCTTTGAAGATGAAATTGATGAACCAAACAAGGGCTTTGATCATCAATCATTAGCACAAATTCGCCGCCAAACAATCGCGTTAAAACGTTATTTAAGGCCACAAAAAGAAGCGCTTATTACTTTGTTAAACAACAAATATAAGTGGTTAGATGAAGACGATAAGGCGCGCTTAAACGAAACAACCAATATGTTGATCCGTTACTTAGAAGAGCTAGATAGCTCAATTGAACGCGCGCAAATTATTCAACAAGCGATTACTAGCCAAGTGTCTGAGCAACTAAACCAACGCATGTATGTGATGTCGGTAGTTGCAGCACTGTTTTTACCACTTGGCTTTTTAACTGGCTTACTAGGTGTAAACGTAGGCGGTATTCCGGGCACTGAAAGCCCTTACGCATTTAGCTTATTTATTATTTTCTTAGTGGTGCTAACCGTTGGGATTGGTATTTACTTTAAAAATAAGAAGTGGTTATAACGCAACAACCTTTTTAATTAAATCAAGGCGGGCGGCATGTTCGCCTTTTTTTGTTGCCAAAATCAGGTGCTCACCATCGGAGTTGAGTATTTTAAGGGTCTCTGCTTTTCCTTCTAACTGCTCACCAGATACTAAGGTAATGCGTAATAAGGATTTATGCATGCACCATAATTCATATTTATCGTAGTCGCCACATGCGATAGGTTGATAAGTCATTAGCTTTTTGAGATTGCTGAAGGAATAAATCGAGCTTAGAAGATATTAAAGTGAAGAGCAAATGGCGCTCTCGGCAGGGATCGAACCTGCAACTTAGCCTCCGGAGGGCCACGTGATATCCATTTCACCACGAGAGCACATTTGTCGTCGTCAATACTGACTCGCGATATCAGCATGACAACCCGGCAATGATAATGGCATCTTGTGCTAAATGCTAGCATCGAGGCCTTTATATGCGCATAAATTCAGCAATTTGCATTAAAACACTTCACTTTCGTGCAGAACCAAGGTATTAACGTATACTTAATAAAATTAATAACAAGGTGGCAGTATTGCCATGTAAGGGGAATTTGATCATGAGTTTAATGTCTACAGAGCAAGTCGCGGAGTTTTTAGGTGTAAAAGTCGAACGCGTAAAACGTCTTGCTCGCGAGCATTTACTGATCTCGAAATCACAAGATGACAAAGGTGAACCTTTGTTTGATCCAGAAGACGTAAAAAAATATAAAGAACTTGCCGAGCGAATTGGCGGTCTTTAATTTTTAGCTTTTTCTATGAAGTGGTTAAGCTGTGTTAGCAGTGGCGCCACTTTATCCATCGCACCACGTTGTTCGTACCAACAAATACATAAAAGCAAAAAAAGCGCATGAAATGCCGCGAGCTTTTCAACTGATAAGTAAAACTCATGATGTTCGCACACTAACGCTTGATATCCTTTAAGTAACGCCAGTTGCTGCTCATCATTTAACGCAAAGCTCACCACCAGCGCAGCTAAGTCAAAGTAAACATCGTTGCTTTTGGCATATTCAAAGTCGATTAAAAACATACCAGTCTCATTCACAATGATATTTTCTTTCACTAAATCATTATGACAAAAGCCCATATCTTTAGGTGCTGTAGCAATATAAGCCAGTGACTGTTTAATTAGCTCAGCATGTTGCTGATAACGCGCTGTTTGCTGGTAGTAGTTAATTTCGTAGGCAATATCCATCGGCTCGGTTAGCACAGGGTAACGATGTAAATTAACTAAGTCGGGCAATAAGCTACTACAAAACTCACCGCTGGCAATGCTGCCTGCCACGTATTCGAAAATAGCCGTATCGGTTGCTTGTTCTAACCAAAGTGGGGATGGACAGCAGCTTTGCTTTGCAAAATGCGCTTGCGCCGCAAGGCCAATCGCCGGCCAGTGGTCGCGATAGTGCTTAACCAAAAAATCTTTGCTTGCTGTTTTAACTAGGTAGTTATCATTGCTTAGCCCCTCAACCAGCGGGCTGATTGAGGTGATAACTAAACGTGAGTTGAAGCGCGTAAAAAGCGCGTGTATTTGTTGCTCAGTTTTCATCTATAGCTGTGCAAGCGGCTTAGCCTGATGCTGCTCGTATTCTTCATACCAGGTTTTAAAGCCCCACGCTGCCATAATGGTGTAAAACACGAAAAGTACTAAGGTTGGGTAATACCCTTTTTCAAAGTATAGGTACATAGATGCCGCATCAATCACAATCCAATACAACCAGTTTTCCAGTACCTTCTTGGCAACAAGGTAGGTTGTCACCACTGCAAAACAGGTGGTAAAGCTGTCTAAATAAGCAAAATCAGCGTGCGTGTAATTGGTCATCACAAAACCAATGGCAACTGAAGCCAGTGAGGTGGCAAGCAAAATCACCGCATGACGCTTTAACGACCATGAAATAATGGGCAGATGATCTTTATTATTCACGCCCCTGCGCCAAACCACCCAACCATATACCGCCATATACATGTAGTAAAAATTAAGTAGCGACTCCATCAACAGTGCGCCATTCCAGTACATTACGGTATAAATAAAGGTGCTCACAAACGCGGCTGGCCAACACCATAAGCTTTCTTTGATCGCTAACAGTAAATACGCCATCGATAAGGCAACGGCAATATATTCCCAATGCGACATGGCAGTAAAGCCTGAGAAGGTTTCGCTCAAAAATTCCATAACACGCGCTACTTTAGGGTTTAGTCTTCGCTAGGCGACAAGTCACCATGTAAGAATTTACAGACGAAAATAGCTTTACCAAACTCTTCATAAGAACGTTTGATTTCAGTATTAAGTACAGACATCACTAAATCATAGTCACCAAAAATCTGAGTAGATAAGGTGTTGGTGATCACTTTAAGCCCTTCATAACTGTTTACACGGTCAATAAAACCTTTGATAAACGGAATGTAGTCTTGATGTAGTGGGTACTTACTGATCTCTACTGAAAGTTTCATTATGATTTACCGAGTCTTTGAAAAGTATTGCATTGTAACCCGCTTATACTAACAAGTCATGGCTATGGTTATTTTTTAGTGTAAAATCAGCCCCGATAAACATTGAGGATTCATTATGGCACGCCGCATCACTTACAAATTTAAAAACCAGCCTCGCGAAATCAATTTTGCAAAAGATAAATACCGCGATATGTATCATGCTATTGCTGCGGCTGAAGGCATTGATTTAACCAATTATTTAAAAATGGAACAGCAAGTCGAAATGACTTCAAAAGGCTCTGCAGCAGTACGTAACTTTCGTGACCAAGAGTTTGCACGAATGGGATTCAGTGACGTGTATTTTATTAAAGAGTAACAAAGTTACTCTTGATACTCGTAGCTTACACGTGGGGTGATATTACACAGTAACTCGTAAGGAATGGTTGTTGCGCATTGGGCAATCTCTTCAACGGGTAGCTCAGGCCCCCACATAATCACCTCATCACCAACTTTGATGTTGTCGCGGTTATCACCAATATCCACCGTGATCATATCCATCGCTACACTGCCAACAATACCATAGCGTTGTGATTTGATAACCACAGGTGTGCCCTGCTCGGCATGGCGTGGATAACCATCCCCATAGCCCATCGCAACCACCGCAAGCTTAGTCGGTTTATCGCTGTGCCAGCGTCCACCATAGCCAACACACTGATCGGCATCGACATCGCGTATCGCGATAACTCGCGTTGTTAAACGCATAACAGGCTCTAGTCCGTGCTGTTGCCCTACGCCATTGAGCATTGGCGATACGCCATAAAGCATCAAGCCAGGGCGCACCCACTCACCATGGCCTTTTGGCCAAGCAATAATGCCAGCAGAATTTGCAAGGCAATGCTGTTCACTTTTGCCATCTGCCAGTGAGTCAAATAAGGCAATTTGCTGAGCAGTCTTTTCATCATTGATGTCGTCGGCGCACGAGAAATGCGTCATTAACTTAATGTCATCACGGGCATTTGGGCTTGCTTTTAAGCGACTGTAGAAAGACTCAAATTGCGATGGCGCAATACCCAGTCGATGCATCCCCGTATTCACCTTTAACCAGCATGCAATTGGTGCATCAAGGCTGGTTTTTTCAAGCGTTGCGAGCTGATTTTCATCGTGAATAATGGTTTGAAAGTTATTGGCAAGCAAGATAGGTAAATCATCTTTATGAAAAAAACCTTCAAGTAATACAATCGGTTTTGTCAGCCCACCTGCTCGTAGCGCTAACGCTTCGTCTATTCGCGCAACCGCAAATGCATCCGCATCATTTAAGTATTGAGCAATTTTAACTAAGCCATGGCCATAAGCATTGGCTTTAAGCACCGCCATTACTTTGCAACCAGGCGCAAAGCGCTTCACTTGCGCTAAATTATGAGCAAGTGCTTGTAGGTTGATTTCGGCAATGGCTAAGCGCATTAGTATTCGTCGTCCATGGCTGGACCCGCGTAGTTATCAAAACGCGAGAATTGACCTTGGAAGGTTAAACGTACTTTACCGATTGGGCCGTTACGTTGTTTACCTATGATGATTTCGGCCACGCCTTTTTCGGTACTGTCTTCGTTATAGACTTCATCACGGTAAATAAACATGATTAAGTCGGCATCCTGCTCGATTGAGCCTGATTCACGTAAGTCGGAGTTGATCGGGCGTTTATCGGCACGTTGCTCTAGGGTACGGTTAAGCTGCGATAGTGCAATAACCGGACATTGCAGCTCTTTTGCTAGTGCTTTTAATGAACGAGAGATTTCAGCGATCTCTAAGGTACGGTTGTCCGACAAGCTTGGCACACGCATTAACTGCAAGTAGTCGACCATGATCATACTAATACCGCCATGGTCACGGGCAATACGACGTGCACGCGAACGCACATCTGTTGGTGTTAGGCCCGATGCATCATCAACATACATCTTACCTTTTTCCATCAACAAGCCCATGGTTGACGACAGACGCGCCCAATCGTCATCATCTAGCTGACCGGTACGAACCTTAGTTTGGTTAATACGACCTAGCGATGCCAGCATCCTCATCATGATTTGCTCTGAAGGCATCTCTAGTGAGTAAATAAGTACAGGCTTATCTTGTGTCATGGCTGCGTGTTCGGCTAAGTTCATCGCAAAGGTTGTTTTACCCATCGATGGACGTGCCGCCACAATGATAAGGTCAGAAGGCTGCATACCCGCCGTCATTTTATCTAGGTCAGCATAGCCGGTACTTACACCTGTCACACCATCTTGTGGCGACTGATAAAGCTCTTCAATCTTATCAACGGTTTTTTCTAAGATACTGTGTAAGTTTTGTGGGCCTTCGGTGCTTTTACTACGCTGCTCAGCAATTTTGAATACTTTACTTTCAGCAAAATCGAGCAGGTCATGACTGGTACGCCCTTCTGGGCTAAAACCAGCTTCTGCAATTTCGTTCGCAACACCGATCATTTCACGAATAACAGCACGCTCTCGCACGATATTCGCGTAGGCATCAATGTTCGCCGCACTTGGCGTGTTCTTAGCAATTTCAGCGAGGTAGGCGAAACCACCAACACTACTTAACTGATTGTTTTTCTCTAAGCTCTCAGAAATAGTGATCAAATCGATTGGATCACCGCCTTCAGCAAGACTAACCATAGCCTCAAAAATCAGCTTATGGGTTCGGGTATAAAAATCCTGCGCAACCACTAACTCAGCAACTCGGTCAAACGCTTGATTATCAAGCATTAAACCACCTAAAACAGATTGCTCAGCTTCTATTGAATGGGGAGGGACTTTTAACGTATCGACTTGCTTATCTGGTTTGGCCATAACATCACAAAACTAAAATTGAATGGCTCTATTCTATCTACTTGCTAAGGCTGTGCAAATAGTTAATACCAATCGACTTAAATATTTGGTCATTCTAGCGTGCTAAATAAAGCGCTAAATGCGTTAGAAATGTCTAAAGTAGAGTAACTACATGTCAAAATTTCTGCCTTGTTATCACTTCATTTATCTGTCGCTATTTAAGACCAACAACTTAACACAATTGGTATAAGCGGGAAGTCCTCCCGCTTTATTGTAATTGAGTGAAATATTGTAATTGAGTGAACTCTAATCGTTATTTCTGTTTACGAAGTTCAATACGTCCGCTAATCGTATCCATTTCTATATCAGCATCCCCACCGTTAATACTAAATTCTAAGTCGCTAGATGGGCCGTATTTCGCCTTCGTTGCTCTGTCATCACTAAGCTCATTAACGATTTTACCGTTAGCGTGAGCTTCAATTTCAAACTTTGCCGATACATCTGCAGGGAAGTAAAACTCTGCATCACCACTGACTGATTCAAAACGAATATTGGCATCTGCTAGTAACTTGTTGATGTGAACTTCTGCTTCACCATTTACGGTATTGATGCGCAGCTTTTTAATTGCATCAAATGCAAAGTCGATATCACCGTTTACGTTTTCAAGACGCACATCTTGTGCTTTGGTTTTTGACTTAATATCGCCATTCACCGCGGTAAAGCGTAAAGCACCTTGCGAGTTTTTATCGTTAATTTCACCATTAACGGTTTCAAAGCGAATATCACCGTTTAAATCATGAGCATTCACATCACCATTAACCGTTTCAAAGCTCATGTTGCCGCGAATATCTTGCACTGTGATATCACCATTGACGGTATCAATCTCTGCGCCTGCTTCAAGCTCTTTAGCACTAACTGTGACATTCACCCCAGCAAATTCAAGCTCACTGCTTTTTGGCATGTAAATGGTTAATCGAGAGCCGTCACCACTATTCCAGCCACCTAAATTTCGCGGCATTTTTACGATAAATTCAACACGGCTGCCTTCAACCTCTAAACGATAACCTTGTGCTTTATCGTCAAGCTCACCTTCGATTTTAAGTTGTGGTTTATCCCACCCTTCAATGCGTACATCACCACGTTGGTTTTCAATAAAAATGCGTTTATTGGCAGGTACATCAATTTGTTCATTAATGGTTTGTCCTGCCATTGCCATCAGTGGCAGTAATCCTAAAGTTAAGGCTAGTAATTTCATAATTGTCACTCCTAAATCGTTTGCCACTTCGGTGCATGCACCTTGTTAATTAAGTCCAGTTGTTGCTGATAAACCTGCGACAGCATTTGTAATAAAGCTGGGTTTTCAGGTTCATTCTCAAGTGCTTGCTTAATGGCACTTTCGGCTTCTTCTAACTCTTTTAATTGTTGCTGCCAGTTATCGGTTAATGCAGGTTGATTTTGATACTGCACCAACAAACCTTGCTTTTGCTTGGTAAAATAATCGCTCATTGCCATCATGCTATTTGGCTCACCTTGGCCAACAAAAAGCTGTACGGTCAATAGTGCGGCAATACAACAAGCGGCAACTGCAGCGAGTTTATTCCAGCCATGGGTTGGCTTATCAGCTTGCTCTGATTGCCCTGTTGCAATTGCTCGCTCAACACCGGGCCAGAGATCTTTGTCTGGGCTAATATCTTGCTTATGGTTAAGCGAGTCATTTAAAAATTGTTCAAATTCTGGCTTACTCATTTTCATACCACTCTTTTAATAACTGCCTTGCACGGTGAAATTGCGATTTACTTGAACCGACCGCCATATCAAGCATGCTTGCTATCTCTTCATGGCGATAACCTTCAATTGCATGGAGTACAAACACCATACGTGCTCGCTCAGGTAGTCTCAGTACTAATTTGTCGAGGCCGTTAAAGCCATCGCAATCTGCTGCGCTTTGCTCATCCATACCGCTTTGTTCAAAACTCACTACTTTTTGAAGCCAGCTTTTATGTTTGCGAATGTAGCTAATCGCAATATTGCTGGTAACACTATGTAACCAAGTCGAAAATTGTGAGCGTCCATCAAAGTTAGCGATTTTATGCCACAACTGTACAAACACTTCTTGTGTTGCATCTTCGGCGTGCTCTTTGTCTGCAAGCAATCTTAAACAAAGGCTATAAACCCGCTTCACATGCAACTCATAAAGTGTTGCATAGGCAGCTTGATCACCGCTTTTTACGCGCTCTATCAAGGCATGCTCACTTTGCTGGGCGAACGCTTGTTCTGCATCTATCAACATCCTGGATGTTGTCCTTTATGATTATTGTTGTGAATTTAGTGTATTAGACGTAAGGAGGGATTCAAAAGGTTTAAATGAAATTAATTTTTTTTGTGTAAGCTACAAATAATTGAGCTTACACAATTTTATTTGGGGCTTTGCGTTATTCGGCAGGGGGTGCTTCGCTTTCTTCTTCAGTTGTTTCTGCGGTTTTGTAGCTCCAACCTAAAAATACGATGCGTGCCGAAGAAGCAGGCGTGCCGCCATTTTGTACTTGTAATAAACCTGCATCATAGTGAGCGCCACTGCCCCCTGATGCAGTAATTGTTGAGCCACGTACACTACCAAATAGCTCGCCACTGCCCGATAGCTTCACTGTTGTCAAAGGGGCATAAATAGCCGCATATAAATTCGCAGCACCACTAAATTGCACGCCATTTACACCATTAAATGATGAATAAAATGATAACGACGGATGGCCACTGGTGGTTAATCCTTCCTGCTCAGTAATGACTTTTGCGCCTGCACCAATATTTACTTTTCCGGTTAATAACACTGTTAAGCTACTGTCTTTTTTGATTGTTAAGCTGGTATCCCCTTCCATCGAAAAGTCGCCATCAATCAGTAAAATAACATCACCACCAGAAACTTCCATTTTGCCGTCACTGGTCATTTTGAGCCTATCAAGTGCAAAGATATACTCTTTACTGTTACTGCCATTAGCTTGGTTTTGCGCTTTAGAGTTAAACAAGAAAACATCGGCAAGGCTTGGCAAAATAACTTGGCTACCACCGCTACTAAAAAAGCCCTTTTCAGTATTAAGTTTAAATTGTTGCGTAGGACCAATCGAAAGAGAACTATAACTGCTCACTTGGTCTGTGATGTCTGTCATTTTCTCTGGCAAAATTAACGGGTCGCAGCTGGTGTCTGGATTAGTTGGGTCATAATCAGGGGCTGTTGGGTCAGCAACAGTTATCGGCTCAACATGCGGGTTTACATTAAACTTGCTATCACTGTAGTGCACACCATCTTGTTGATTATTGTAGGTGTCTTTAAAATCGCCTGAGCCGCCATACATAATATCCAGCGCTTCGTCTTGGCTATTAGTGATGAATGTTGACCACTGCATTTTTGCATCACCATTCGCTCGCACAACCCCCGAAACAGTTCCGCCACGATGGGTATAATAACCTCGGGTATAAACATTACCGTCAACACGTAAACCACTGCCAGGAGAAATATAAACACCGGTATTTGAATGGATATTACCAATAATTGGTGATGAACCATTTAAGTAGATAACCCCGGTCGCTTTTACATCGCCCTTTATCGGTGAATGACCCGATAGCACCACATCTGAATCACCAGCAATCGTTGAAACATCACCATCATTCGACTTGGTTTCTTCGTAGGTGCCTTTGCTCGAATCATAGCTGTCGATACTACCACTACCCGACAAGTTAACCCCTTTACAGCCCACCATCGCATTAGTGAAAATAGAGCTGCCTTTCGCGCCTTGTACTGCAAAACGGGCGACTAAGCTACTTTGTGCGTCACCATCAAATCGTTGCCCTAAGCTTGCAATTTCAAGCTCACCGGCAGCATTTTGACTTAAACTGGCATTAAAAATGGCATCATCAGCGATAACACCAGAGCCCGATGCATTACTGGTTTTACTGATCAAATCTTCAACCGCTAATACACCTTCATCATTCAAGGTTTGTTGCAATAACTTAGCTTGTTCAAACACACCTTTTTCAGCCATTAAACGACTGTTTAATTTCTTTTGAAAGTTACCACTTAAGCGTTCTTGAACAACGTTTTCACGTAGCGAGCTAAGCACCACGATGCTGGCCATACTGGTTAAGATCAACACTGTAATTAAGGTGAAACCATTTTGCTTGTTATACACTGCCAGCTCCGTATGCTTTGACTAATATTGCATTAGTTAACGCAATATCAATGTTAATACCATTACCGAACTGAGCAGGTAAATCATTTGGCTTTACAGTAACGGTTACAAGCTCCCCGGCGATATCAAATGACAAAGCTTCGATTCCTGTCAGTAATCGCTCTGAGTCAGCACCATCGAGCGAACACATTAAGTTACTGCCATTTAAGCTATAGACCTCAACCACCTGCGCTGTTGTCGCAGAGCCATTACAAGCAATGACACCACTTGGCTGAGTAATAGTAATCGTGCTTTTATCTGCACTGATGGTGGGTGTTAGTTGTGTTTGCTTTATGCTGCGATTGAATACTTTACTGGTATAGCGAATTACTTCTTGAGCGTTTTCAAGCTCTTTACTCACCTCAATCGTGCTTTTAATCGCCGAGTAAGACAAGCTCACCCCAGCTAATAAAAAAGCACCTGCTGCCAATGCCACCATCAGTTCTACTAAGGTAAAACCCTGAACGCGTTTATTCATGAGCAAACCGCCGTTAAATCAGGGAAACTGGCATTTAGACTAATTTGATTTTCTGCATTGTCTGTCATGCGCTTATCAACCCAAGCCACATTAACTTGCATATCATCACTGTAAGTAGCTGGGATTGTCAGTTGATAATCACTCACTTGTGGCGCGAGGGAAGCTCTAAATGTCGCGTCTTGAAAAAGTGCGGTATTGGTTTTTTGAATTTCACAAATGCGCGGCCACAAACGCTCTATGGTGTTTTGTCCTTGAATAAGTGACACGGTGTAATTAAAGCTATTGGTTGCATATTGTAGCGATTTTAGCTGCGCTGCCGCCAAGCCTAATAATGCGATGCCAGCGATCACCACTGAAATCATCACTTCTAATAATGAAAAGCCTGCCTGCTTATTCATGCACATCCTCGCTGTGAATTTTCTACTAACCAGTTTTGGCCACTTTTAAGCACACACATCACGTAATCTGTGGTATTTGTGTGCTCATCTTTCACTATAATTTCAGCTTGTTTATCAACTTCGCCACTGGCACTAATGGCCAATGCGACTAAACTGACGGTAACACCGCTTTTTGTGACCGAAAATTCTTTTAAAACCGTGTCTACCCCGCCCTCGTTGAGGGTCACTTGCCAACTATTATTACTGACAACTAGGTTAATAGGTTTGTCGCGTTTGACCGCTTCACTGCGTGCAAATTTATAAGCACTATTTAATTGATTTGCAGTAGTTACCACGCGATCTTGCAAAATTTGTTGGCTAAAAGACGGAAAAGCAAGGGCTGCCATAATGCCAATAACACTCAGCACAACCATTAACTCAATTAAGGTAAACCCTGCAATTCGACGCAATTGTGTTACTCCCAGCAATCACTAAATGAAGCGCTATAACTTCCATCATGTTTAACGGTTAACTCACCACAGCGATCACTTGCTTGCGCCGAACCCGATTTAGGAGCTGCTTTTAAACTGTAGCCACGATTTTTAAAATCGCTTACAGCACCTGATACTTTATCTGTCGCTGTGTAGGTAAAGGTGTAATAGTCGGTATTTTGGGTTACGAATGCATTAGGATAGCCGCCATTTCGTGAATAAATACGTTCGAGACTGGCGCTGTATTGCAGTAACTCTTGTTGAATATCAGCACGGCGACTACGTTGCATGTGCTCAGTGTAAGCAGGCAATGCTACGCTATACAGAATCCCTAAAATAGCGATCACGATAAGAATTTCTACTAATGTAAATCCTGTTTGTTTACCCATTCCATGTGGTACTAATGCACTTTTCAACCTCAACCCCTTAATACTTTTTAACCAGCACAATATAAATGACAGCGTTGTCAGTGTCAATTTTAACCAATTTACTTTTACTCATTCGATTATACTAATAAGAACAAGAAAATTAAGAAAAAAGAACGTATGTTTTTAAAATAGGTAAGATTATAGGGTTGGTATTTGTATATTTAAAATATAGAAACCAATACTATTGGATGGCAAATGAAGAAGCAACAGCGGTACAAAATGCTACAATTCATAAATTTCAGGCACAAAAAAGCCGCACCTAAGTGCGGCTTTTTTTACTTAATATTGCTATTAAGCTTCAGCGATAACGATTACTTTGATAGTAGCCGATACGTCTGAGTGTACTGCGATTGCTACGTCAAATTCGCCAGTCTCACGGATAGTACCTAGAGGTAAACGAACTTCTGATTTAGCAACTTCAACGCCAACAGCTGAAATAGCTTCAGCGATGTCGCGAGTACCGATAGAACCGAATAACTTGCCTTCGTCACCAGCTTTAGAAACTAGTGTAACTTCAGCTAATGCTTCTAACTTGTCAGCGCGAGCTTGAGCAGCAGCTAGATCTTCAGCGATCTTAGCTTCTAAATCAGCACGACGTGCTTCGAAAGTTTCGATGTTAGCTTTAGTTGCAGGAACTGCCTTACCTTGTGGGAAAAGGAAGTTACGTGCGAAGCCAGATTTAACTACAACCTGGTCACCTAGGCCACCTAGGTTTGCGATCTTGTCTAGTAGAATAACTTGCATGTCTCTACACCTTTTAAAAACTGTTAATCCGCTGCTTACTTATGTAAGTCAGTGTATGGAAGAAGGGCTAAGTAGCGAGCACGCTTGATAGCAGTTGCTAGCTGACGCTGATATTTAGCGCTAGTACCTGTGATACGGCTAGGTACGATTTTGCCACTTTCTGTAACATAGTTTCTAAGAGTAGCTAGATCTTTATAATCGATTTGTTGTACGCCTTCCGCTTTGAAGCGGCAGAACTTACGACGTCTGAAATAACGTGCCATGAGTAAAATTCCTCAAAAAATTCTTTCTATATGTTGAGCATGCAAGACCAATTGGCTTAAGCCGTTTCGGCCTTCGTGACGGTTTAAAAACCCCGTCACTTGCACTTGTTGCCCAACGTGCAATTGTTGAGTTTGTTGTTGCATTGGCGTGCCGCTGGCAACAACTTGAAGCCTGACATAACTATTACGGTTAAGGTCTGCTTCAACTTGCATCGATTTATGTTCAAGAACAAAAATACAATGCGGTATACCAGCAGGGCTTTGACTATATTTAGGTGTTTTACAAACAACCCCAGATAGTGTCAGCTGATTCATATAAGGATTAAGCGGTTGGCTCATCTTTTTGTCTCAACTGCAAGCGCCATGCTTGAACTCAAAACGATTAAGCAGCTGGTGCTTCTTTCTTCTCTTCTTTCGCAAGAGGAGATGCTTCAGTTACAGCGTCTTTAGTACGCATAACTAAGTTACGAAGCACTGCATCGTTGTAGCGGAAAGTAGTTTCTAGCTCGCTGATTACTTCAGTAGGTGCTTCAACGTTCATAAGAACATAATGAGCTTTGTGAAGCTTGTCGATTGGGTAAGCCAATTGACGACGGCCCCAGTCTTCAAGACGGTGGATAGTACCACCAGCTTCAGTGATAGAACCAGTATAACGTTCGATCATACCAGGTACTTGCTCACTCTGATCAGGGTGAACCATGAATACGATTTCGTAATGACGCATGGATATTCCTTACGGTTAATAGAGCCTTCTACCGTTTCGGCCAGTCGGTTTAAGGCAAGGAATTAAATTTAATAAGCCGAAATGAGCGCGCATTTTACGCTTAGAATGATAATTAAGCAAGATAAAACAGCAAGCCAAGCTAGATTATTGTGCCCTATTAAGATTTTCTAAACGCTAAAAACAAAAAACCCAGCCGAGGCTGGGTTTTTGATATTCTGAAAACTAAAATTACTTGATTTTAGCTTCTTTGAAAATCACGTGTTTACGAGCTTTAGGATCGTATTTTTTGATTTCCATTTTTTCAGGCATGTTACGCTTGTTCTTGTCGGTAGTGTAGAAAAAACCAGTACCAGCAGTTGAAACTAAACGGATCTTATCGCGCATGATTCAGTTCCTTAAACTTTTTCGCCACGAGCACGGATTTCTGTAAGAACCGCGTCGATGCCTTTTTTATCGATAATACGCATACCTTTAGTAGTAGTGCGTAGTGTTACAAAACGTTTTTCACTTTCAACCCAAAAACGGTGAGTTTGTAGGTTAGGTAGGAAACGACGTTTAGTCGCGTTTCTCGCGTGTGAACGGTGGTTACCAACCGCTGGACGCTTACCTGTAACTTGACATACTTTAGACATGTCTATATATCTCCAATAACTTCGCTCGAGCTTAATTTTCCCTTAGGCCAGTATTTGTGCCCCGGGATAAATCGAAGGGCGCTCTTTATACAGCTTATACAGGCAAAGATCAAGTAACAGATCTTATCCAATCAGCTCATGTGTAAATTTGATAGCGGCTAATTATAAAGATCGAATGCCCTTAGGGAAAGTAAAAACTGCATTTAAATTAAACTAATTTCTAAAATCGCCCTAAACTGCTCATTTTTAACACACTCTCTAATACAGTTGGCTCTATATAAGCCCTCTTTCAGCAAACGAAACACAATTTTCACCACCCACTATGATGTGATCCAGCACATTTATGTCAATTAAGGCTAAGGCTTGCTGTAATTTTGTGGTGATTAATTTATCGGCCTGACTAGGTTCAGCAACCCCACTTGGGTGGTTATGAGCAAGTATTAGAGCCGCCGCATTATTACGCAGTGCAGCTTTAACAACTTCGCGTGGGTACACAGAAGCGGCATTAATAGTGCCGTAAAAAAGTACTTCGTCTTTAATTAGCTGGTTTTGACTATCTAAGTACAGCACCATAAATACTTCTTGCTGTAAGCCACGTAATTGAATAGTTAAATAGTCATACACAGCTTGCGGCGAATTAAATAGTGCCTCGCGCTTACATTGCTCAAGCATATAGCGCCGGCTTAGCTCAAGTACCGCTTGAAGCTGCACATACTTAGCAGCTCCTAAACCCTTTTGGGCACAAAACTCTTGTTCAGATGCATTAAATAAGTCGTGCAAAGTGCTGTTTATATCGAGCAGGTGCTCAGCCAGCTCAATGGCATTCATACCCGGTACACCGGTACGTAAGAAGATTGCTAATAACTCTGCATCTGAGAGTGCTTTGGCGCCTTGGGCAAGTAACTTCTCCCGCGGCCTTGCTGATAAAGGTAAATCGGTTAATG
This sequence comes from Pseudoalteromonas sp. P1-8, assembly GCF_001399985.1. Lineage (NCBI taxonomy): Bacteria > Pseudomonadati > Pseudomonadota > Gammaproteobacteria > Alteromonadales > Pseudoalteromonadaceae > Pseudoalteromonas > Pseudoalteromonas sp. P1-8. Next base: position 146,269 of record NZ_LJSO01000002.1, on the reverse strand, counting down.
GCATTGCTTCATCCTTAAAACAACTATTCCACTTATTAAACTGTACTATAAAATCCAATTTTTTCCTGTCTGTATAAAAGAAAACTTCATGCTATCGGTAAAGATTTGCTATCGTTAGCCCATATCGACAAAGGTTAAATTTCACGTAATGACAAAATCAGTAAATAAAAAAATCCTGCTAGGTATGAGTGGTGGTATTGCAGCCTATAAATGCGCAGAACTTGTTCGCCGTTTAAAAGATCAAGGCTGTGAAGTAAAAGTCGTCATGACCGACTCAGCCAAACACTTTATTACTCCTTTAACTATGCAAGCGGTAAGCGGTGAGATTGTTTCTGATTCATTACTCGACCCAGCAGCAGAAGCCGCGATGGGTCATATCGAATTTGCCAAATGGGCAGACCTTATTTTAGTCGCCCCTGCAACCAGTAATATTTTAGCCAAAATGGCCATGGGTATTGCAGATGACTTACTAACAACCCTACTACTGGCTACCCCTGCAAAGGTAGCAGTTGCGCCTGCAATGAACCAACAAATGTATGCCCACCCTGCTACACAAGCAAATCTTGCCACACTAAGTGAGCGCGGCGTGGCTATTTGGGGCCCAGGTAAAGGCGAGCAAGCTTGTGGTGATGTAGGCGCAGGCCGTATGTTAGAGCCTCATGAGTTAGTCGCACTTTGTACACAACCTGAAGTAGAGCCATTACTTAAAGGCAAAACCATCACGATTACTGCAGGACCAACCCGAGAAGCCCTCGACCCAGTTCGTTATATCTCTAACCACAGCTCAGGCAAAATGGGTTATGCCCTTGCAGAAGCTGCACTTGCGCTAGGTGCAAAGGTAAATCTGATTTCAGGCCCCGTAACAATTAAAGCACCTGCTAATGCCCTGCTTACTAATATAGAAAGTGCTGAGCAATTACTTACCGCCTCAATGAAGCTTGCCGCGCAATCGGATGCTTTTATCGGCTGTGCAGCAGTGGCTGATTACCGTGCAGCAGCAATTCATGAGCAAAAGATGAAAAAGCAAGGCGATGAACTAACCCTTACTTTAGTTAAGAACCCAGATGTTATCGCTAATGTCGCAGCACTTAGCGAAAACCGCCCTTATACCGTTGGCTTTGCGGCAGAGACTCAAGATGTTGCAAGCTATGCGCAAGGTAAGTTAAAGAACAAAAATCTCGATATGATCTGCGCAAATGACGTATCAAAAGAAGGCCTTGGCTTTAATTCTGATCATAATGCTTTAACACTCTTCTGGCACAATGAGCAGCTAGATTTAGCAATGGGAAGTAAAAAAGATTTAGCCATGAGCGTAATGACTGAGCTTGCCAAGCGTTTGTAAAAATGCTGGAAAGAAACTGAATAAAACATTAACATAAGCCACTCATTTGCACAAAAAATGGCTTGTCTGACTCCCAACAGCGCAAGTAATAAATTATAAGAAAGGAATGGTCATGCCTGCGACAAAAAGAAGTAATCGCAAAGAGCAGATTCTGCAAGCACTCGCACAAATGTTAGAAACCAGCCCAGGTCAACGTATCACCACCGCAAAGCTCGCGGCTGAGGTAGGTGTGTCTGAAGCTGCGTTATATCGTCATTTTCCGAGTAAAGCACGGATGTTTGAGGGCCTAATCGAGTTTATTGAAGATACCCTGTTATCACGCATTAACCTCATTTTAGAAAATGAGAAAGAAAGCCAAACACGTGTATACAATATTTTGCTGTTATTATTAGCCTTCGCCGAGAAAAACCCGGGCATTACCCGCATTTTGACCGGTGATGCCTTACAAGGTGAACAAGAGCGTTTACGTGAACGTGTACAGGGCTTATTTGAAAAGCTAGAAACTCAGTTCAAGCAAGTGCTACGCGAACGCAAACTTCGCGAAGGTAAAGCATTCCAGTCAGACGAAAGCACCCTAGCCAACTTCCTACTCGCCTATGTAGAAGGTAAGATGAATCAATTCGTGCGCAGCGACTTTAAAGCAAAACCAAGTGCACAATTTGAAAAACAATGGCCAGAACTACAGAAAATTTGGTTGTAGTGAGTTGCTAGGGGAAAGAGTAAAGTTCGAGCTGTCAGCCTTCAGCCGTCAGCTATCAGATTGAATTCCGAACAGTTAGCGAGCTTCTAGGGGAAAGAGTAAAGTTAGCAAGCTGCTTTCTAACTTTCCTCATTCTTTTCTCATTCACTTCTCTTTGTGCAATTTTTTCGCGTGAAATAAATTTCACGCCTACAAGCTTTAATCTCGCTAACTTTCCCCTCGTAACTTCCCCTTCCACCTTCCCAAACACGCCACTTATCGTATCTACTCGAATTGTTTATTAAAAACGCTACACTAGGTGCATCAATTAAAAAACAACGAGAAAGATGAATGAAAGCGCAATTATCACTTTTGAGCTTAGCCTTGGTGACAAGCCTTGGTAGTGCACAGGTTAGTGCGAAAGAAGCTCTGCAATTTAAAGACGTGTTTGATTTTAAATACGCAAAAGGCACCCAACTTTCTGAAGATGGCCAAATTCTTAGCTTTAGTGCCGACCCTTATCGCGGTAATGCACAAGGTCAGGTTTATACATTAAACAACAACACCCTGCTAACTAGCGTTGAGCGCGGTACTCGCCCAACTATTAATAAAGCAGCAAACTGGGTAGCTTTTACTCAGGTACCGACCCTACTTGAAAAAGAAACCACCAAGAAAAAAGATGAGCTAAAAAACAACCTTGTTTTAGTGAATACTAAAAATGGTGAGCAACAAACCTTTAACGATGTAAAAGACTATGCACTATCGGATGATGGTGTATGGCTTGCTTATCGACTAGATAAGAAAGCTGATAAAAAAGACAGCGAAGAAAAAGACGAAAACAGCAGCGAAATCAAGCCAGACAAAAAAGATAAAAGCTTTGATTTAGTGCTTGTTAACCTTCAAGACAAAACCACTCACACTCTAAACAACGTATTCAGCTATGCGATTAGCAGCACCGGTGAGCAATTATTAGCAAGCCAAAGCTACAGTGATGGTGCCGACAACCAAGTTGTATTAGTTGCGCTTAATAATGACTTCGCAACGAGTGTACTGATTGATGAGCCGGGCGTTGTGGCAAATAAAATAGCTTGGCAACCAAACAGCAATACCGCAGCGCTATTAATTGGTAATTACGTTAATGATGATACACGCCGTCGTGATCACAGCTTACAGCTTTTACAAAACGGGGCGCTTTCAACCATTCACTCTGCAGATAGTAGCTGGACTATTGGCAAAACAGCATCGCTAAAATGGTCTGAAGATGGTGCTCGTTTATACTTTGAAAACCACCCTAAACTCGCTGCAAAAGTTATCGCAAAAGAATACAAAGATGAAGCCTCTTTATATGATTTCGATACCATTCGCGACCAAAAAGGCCTTAACGTTTGGCATAACAAAGACGCTGAAATTAAGCCTCGCGAAGAGCAGCAATGGAACAAAGCGAATAAGCTTCGCCACTACCAAGCGGTATATCATGTAAATGGTCAGCAAGTTGTGCAGTTAAGCACGCCGAACATGCCTGAGGTCTCGCTTAATACTCATCGCGAAGCGCTATTAGGCTATTCAGACCGACCGTACCTAGAACGTATTATGTATGGCGGCTTTTACGCAGATTACTTTAGTGTTGATGTTAAAACTGGTAAACAAACCGCTATTGTCAGCGACTATCCGTTTAGACCAAGCCTTGCGCCTAATGGTCAATTTGCGGCATTTTTCCAAGACAGCCAAGTACAGCTTAAAGATTTAGGTAACAACAAGGTTTCGACCTTATCTAAAGCAATTAACGCTATTTTTGCTGATGATAAACATGACTACCCATCACCTCAGCCGGGTTATGGTTTTGCAGGCTGGTTAAACGACAGCAGCCAAGTACTGGTTTACAGTAAATTTGATATTTGGGCTTTTGATGTCGCAACTAAAAAAGCAACCCGTTTAACTCAAGGTAAAGAAACCAATACCCAATATCGTGTTATTAAACTTGATAAAGACCAAGTGGGCTTTGCCAAAGACGAAACATTATTGCTAAGTGCAAAGAACCTGCAAGATAAGCAAACTGAAATTGCCAAACTTGACTTATCAAGCAATAAATTAAGCAAAGTACTTTCAGGTAAAAAGCGCTATGATGTAGTGAAAAAGGCAAAAAATGCCGATAAATACCTATTTACTGCACAAACATATCAGCAATTCCCTGATTACTACCAAACTGACTTTAGCTTCAAAAAGCCACAGCGTGTTACCAACCTTAACCCACAAATTAGCAACTTTGCATGGGGTGAAAAACCTGAGCTTATTAGCTACAAAGGGTTTGATGGGGAAGATTTACAAGGCGTATTGATCAAACCTGCGGGCTACAAAAAAGGTGATAAGGTTCCGGTGGTTGTGTACTTCTACCGCTATATGAGCCAACGCATGTATGACTTCCCGAAAATGGAATTAAATCATCGCCCTAACTTCCCGATGTTTACTTCAAATGGCTATGCGATTTTCTTACCTGATATCCGTTTTGAAATTGGCCATCCGGGTAAATCATCAACCCAAACGATGATCAACGCCACTCAAAAGTTGATTGATTTAGGCATTGCTGATCCAGATAAAATTGGTTTACAAGGTCACTCATGGGCAGGCTACCAAAGTGCCTTTATGATCACTCAAACAGATATGTTTAAGGCGGTTGTATCGGGTGCGCCAGTATCTAACATGACCAGTGCATACAGCGGTATTCGCTTAAAATCAGGCCTTGCGCGTCAGTTCCAATACGAAACAGGGCAAAGCCGCATTGGTAAAACGTTATTCGAAGCCCCAGAGCTATACATCGAAAACTCACCGGTGTTCTTCGCCGATAAAGTGAATACCCCAATTCTGATTATGTTTGGCGACAAAGATGATGCTGTGCCGTGGCACGAAGGGGTTCAATACTACCTCGCGCTTCGTCGTGCGGGTAAAGATGCCACCTTCTTACAATACGAAGGTGAACCACATCACCTGAAGAAATTCCCTAACCAAGTGGATTTCTCAGTACGCATGATGGAATATTTTGATCACTACTTAAAAGGCAAACCAGCTGCTGAGTGGATCAAAAACGGTGTACCCTTTATTGAAGAATAAGCAATAAGCTAAATTTAAGCTTACTGCACACCTCCCCCAGAGCCAGCATTTTTGCTGGCTTTGTTCTATAAAATCAATCACACCATCTATTTTTTCGATTTTATCAATCGATTTAAACCCCAGTTTGTAAGTGGAAAGTTAATCAGAACAAATCTATATTTCACCCAACTTCTAACTGGAGACAACACAATGTTTAAGAAATCAACGTCAGCTTTGTCTAAAGTAGCTGTTGCGGTATCACTGTTGGTGGCAACAGGCGTACAAGCTACAAACGACATCAAATCAAACCAATTCTGGTGGCCAGAGCAATTAGATCTTAGCCAACTTCGTGCCCATGGCGCAGAGTCTGATCCTATGGGTCCTTACTTTGATTACAAAAAAGAATTCTTAAAGTTAGACCTAAACGCAGTGAAAGCTGATATTGAGAAAGTATTGACTGATTCTCAAGATTGGTGGCCTGCTGACTACGGTCACTATGGTCCGTTCTTCATCCGTATGGCATGGCACGCATCAGGTACGTACCGTACTTTTGATGGTCGTGGTGGCGCAGGCGGTGGTCAACAACGTTTCGACCCATTAAACAGCTGGCCTGATAACGCGAACCTTGATAAAGCGCGTCGTTTACTTTGGCCTATTAAACAAAAATACGGTCGCAGCATTTCTTGGGCTGACTTAATGGCGTTAACAGGTAACGTTGCGCTTGAATCAATGGGCTTCAAAACCTTCGGTTATGCAGGTGGTCGTGAAGACGATTGGGAACCAGATTACGTATACTGGGGTCCTGAAGGCAAAATGTTAACTGACGAACGTCGTGACAAAAAAGGCAAACTTAAAGGTCCATTAGCGGCAGTTGAGATGGGCTTGATTTATGTAAACCCAGAAGGCCCGCACGGTAACCCTGATCCACTTCTAGCAGCAGAAGACATTCGTTTATCATTCGGCCGCATGGCAATGAACGATGAAGAAATCGTTGCGCTAATCGCCGGTGGTCACAGCTTTGGTAAAGCACACGGTGCGAAAAAAGCAACGTGTTTAGACAAAGAGCCAGCAGCAGCAGGTATCGAAGAGCAAGGCTTAGGTTGGAAAAACAAATGTGGTAAAGGTCACTCAGAAGATACCATCACGTCAGGTCTTGAAGGTGCATGGACAGTGACACCAACACGTTGGTCAATCAACTACCTACAAAACTTATTCAGCTTTGAGTGGGTTAAAACTAAGAGCCCTGCAGGTGCGACTCAGTGGATCCCTGAAAATGGTCAAGCGTCTAACCTAGTGCCAGATGCGCACATTAAAGGTAAGCGCCATGCACCTATCATGTTCACAACTGATATCGCGTTAAAAGCAGATCCTGAGTTCCGTAAGATTTCAGAGCGTTTCTTAAACGACCCGAAAGAGTTCGAACTGGCATTTGCTAAAGCATGGTTCAAACTAAACCACCGCGATATGGGCCCACGTGCTCGTTACCTAGGTGACTTAGTGCCAGAAGAAGTATTAATTTGGCAAGACTACATCCCTGCGGTTGACCACAAACTAGTTGATAGCAAAGATATCGCGACACTTAAAGCTAGCATCTTAGATTCAGGTTTATCTGTATCTGAACTAGTGCGTGTTGCTTGGGCATCAGCAGCAAGCTACCGCGACACAGATATGCGTGGTGGTGCAAACGGTGCGCGTATTCGCTTTGCTCCGCAAAAAGATTGGCCGGTAAACAACCCGAAAGAAGTGGCTAAAGTACTTAGCAAACTTGAGAAAATCCAAACTAAGTTCAACAAAAAAGCATCTGGCGGTAAAGAAATTTCACTAGCAGATATGATTGTTCTTGGTGGTGCGGCTGCAATCGAAAAAGCAGCAAGCGACGCGGGTTTCTCTATCGCAGTACCATTCAAGCCTGGCCGTATGGACGCGTCATTAGAAATGACTGACGTTGAATCATTCGAAGTACTTGAGCCTACGGCAGATGCGTTCCGTAACTACTACAGCTCAGCATGGAAATCACCGGCTGAAATGTTAGTTGAACGCGCTGATTTACTAAGCTTATCAGTACCTGAAATGACAGCACTACTAGGTGGTATGCGTGCCCTTAACGCGAATACTGACCAAACTAAACACGGTGTATTCACGAAAAAACCTGGCACATTAAGCAACGATTTCTTCGTTAACCTATTAGATATGTCAACGAAGTGGTCTAAGTCTTCTGAAGAAGGTGTTTACGAAGGCCGTGACCGTAAGTCAGGCAAACTTAAGTGGACTGCAACACCAGTAGATTTAATCTTCGGTTCAAACTCAGAGCTACGTTCAATTGCTGAAGTGTATGCCTCTGACGATGCTAAACAAAAGTTCGTTGATGACTTCGTAGCAGCATGGACTAAAGTGATGACGCTAGATCGTTTCGACCTACGTTAATTCTTATTTTCGCAACCAACAAAGCCGTTAAATTAGCGGCTTTTTTTATTTTCGTTGATATTTTACTCGACAAGGCAGCGGATTACGTTAAAAATAAAACTTTATCATTATATTTATTTGGACACAGGCATTAGGGATGATTGCGCGCTTTTTACTGCTTCTTGTTTTCTACTCATTATGCCTAAGCATAACTAGCCAAAGCCGTGCCGATAATTCCCCGATTGTTAATATCGAACAACGTAGCGTTGACCTCACTCAATTTGCTATGAGCTATTTTATTGATAGCACAGGCACTATGCCTCTTTCACAAGTTCAGCAGCAAAATTTTATCAACAGTCAAAACGAGCTTACTTTAGGCACCAACGCTAAAACGACGTGGTCAAAAATAGTTATAAAAAATAGCTACAGCGATACCCTACGCTTATTTGTGCATAACCCAGATGCCTATCATTTAGAAGAAGTCAGCTTTTACGAAACACAATCAGGACAACTGATAAACCAATCGGTTATTCAACTTGATAAAACAGGGCCTAAAGCCAACATGTTTGGTGGCAGTGCCGTGTTTTCGTTTTATATTGCTCCTAACCAGCAAAAAACAATTTATATAAAAAGCGTCACCTTTTCACATCAGTGGTTTGCATTAGCTATTTTTGATGAAGAGCATTCAAAGCGGGCCCTTGTCGGGAATGGTAATTACATTGCGCTACTTGTCGGGATGATGTTAGCGCTGATGATTTATAACTTCTTCTTATATTTATCGGCACGTAAAATCGAGAACATTGTTTACGCGCTGTATCTTATCTCTGGCACGGTGTGGGTGGCGCTATCTTATGGCGTTGCTGCTAACTTCTTTGGTATTTTTAGTGCCGAGCTACTACAACTCAATTCTAACTTACTGAGCATGCCAAGCTTTTTAGTGATTTTTGTAATGCTCATTTTCGAAACCAAAAAGCATTACCCTAAAGAGCATATCGCGCTGTCGATTATTTTGTTCTTACTGGTTGCTGATTTTATCTATAGCTTGTTCGATATTGTAGGTGCCTTAAAACCTGCCAGCAGCTTAGCAGCTTTAATGATGACGGTGACATTTGGAGTATCTATTTCGCTGTGGCGCAAAGGTAATACGCTGGCAAAATACTTTTTGCTCGGCCACTCTATGTTCGTTATTTTTAATATGCTGGCGGTGCTTTATTACAAAGGGATCAGCGACGCAAACGTGATTAATAGCCACGGTGTAGGCATAGGTATTTTGCTCGAAGCGTTAATGATGGCGTTTATTCTTTCTTATCGAATTAAGAGCCTCGAAAAAATCAAAGCACAACAAACTGAGCTCAACCGCCTAGTCGATACAGATCCTATGACTGGCCTTTACAACCGCCGTTACTTTGACAGAAAAAGTGAAGAACTCATTGCTGCTATGGCAAGCAATCAGCAAGAGTTAACCCTCCTAATTGCTGATCTCGACCACTTCAAAAACATTAACGACACATATGGTCACGATGTTGGCGATAAAGTCATTATCGCATTTGCCAACATACTCACCTCAGAGCAAGGCCTTGCTGATATAGCCTGCCGTTACGGCGGCGAAGAGTTTGTGTTATTACTCAATTGTAACCTACTTGATGCCAAGCAAGTTGCCGAGCGAATTCGCCAAAAAGCCCTAGAAACTTACATCACAATTAATGAGGTGCAAACCGTGCAGTTTACCGTGAGTATTGGTGTACATAGCGTTGGCCATGCTTCAACAACTGTGAAAGAAACCCTCACCATTGCCGACAAAGCATTGTATAAAGCAAAAAATAACGGCCGTAATTGTGTTGAAGTGGCTGCTTGAGGGGAAAAGTTTCAAGTTTCAAGTTTCAAAGTAACTAAACCTTAGCTAAAGTGAATGATGGTTGTTCCGGGTTGCTTTTTAGCTTGGTACATAGCCGCATCCGCTTCTTCAATTAATTGGTTTGCTGCATACACACCATCGCCGAGAAAATGCGCTGTCACGCCAATACTCGCAGTGACTTCAATTGACTTACCTTTACAACTAAAAGGGGCTGAAAATTGCTCCGCAATTTTATGTGCTAAGCGATTCAAGATCGTCGTATTAGTTACGCCTGAAATAGTCACTAAAAACTCATCTCCCCCCATTCTTATCACATAATCGGTACTTCTGACGGCAGCTTTAAGTTGCTTTGCAACCCATACCAAAACTTCATCGCCTAGTGCGTGACCATTCTGATCGTTGATTTGTTTAAAATCATCTAAGTCGATATAAATAAAGCCCATTCCCTCAGCCACATCACCATTTTCACTAAATACATCATTTAATAATTGCTCTAGATAACGACGGTTCGGTAATTGAGTAAGCGGGTCAAGGTTCGCAAGCTCAATCAAAGCCTGCTCTTTATTTTTCCGAGCTGAAATGTCACGAACAATCGCAAGAAGATAGCTTTTCCCTTGGTGGTCGATATGACAAACACTCACTTCAGTTGGAAAAACCTGGCCATCCTTTTGTTTTAAGCTCGACTCAAAAATAGTGGTTTCTTGAGCTTTTACGCGCGCCACCCTTTCTTGCCATTTAGCCTTGGTATCGTAGTCAGGGTTTATGTCTGGAATGGTTAGTTTTAATAACTCTTCCTTTTCATAACCTAAGCACTTATAAGCAAATTGATTACAGTTAAGGATTTGACCAAACTGAGGGTTTGCAACAAAGATGGCATCATTCGATTTATCAACCAAATGGGTCAGCAAAATATCCGCGGCCGCCTCTTTATTGACTGTTGTTAAGTCAATAATTTGCGAAATATAACGCACAACATTACCGTCATTATCCATCTCAGCAACAATATTCAGCTGACAATAAATAGCATGACCCAACTTATGCATGTAACGCTTTTCAATTTGTAATGGCTGCTCAGGAAACTGATTAAGCTTGGCACGAATAGTTTTATTTAACTCTCTGTCATCAGCATGAGTTATAACAACATCATCTGCGTATACTTCATCGCCTTCGTAACCTAATAGTTGTTTTAGTGCCGGGTTTGCATATTCGAGTTTACCGCTAGGCGAGGAAACAATGACAGGGATCGGTGTAATTTCTATTAACCTATAAATAGGATTAACAAACATCTGTACGTCATTAAGTTTCATGGGCAACTCGAGTCCAATACATTATTACTACTCAGTAAAATGAAATAATAGACTATAAATTAGCTATCAGCTATCAGCTATCAGCTATCAGCTATCAGCTATCAGCTATNNNNAGCTATCAGCTATCAGCTATCAGCTATCAGCTATCAAAATTATGTAGGGCGTCATTTGTGGTGGCAAGAATTGATTCTAGGTTTTAGGTGCTAGGTGCTAGGTGCTAGGTGCTAGGTGCTATTAGCATAGTTTGACTTTTTATGAATGCGATAGATTTTATTCAGCGCACTTATCATCACTGACTCGTATGAAGCTAAGCTCTTCCTTAATCTGCTGCTTTAGAGAATCATTGGAGACTTTTTGCATATTAGTTCTAAGCATTTCTAGCGCGTAATCACCTTCAACAAGCAAAAGAGAGCTTAATGCAGAAGAGCCAACAAAGGTATTTTGATTGTTAATCAATAGCTCAATCAACATATCAACATCTTCACGTTCGCCTAATAACCCGAGCCCACTGATTGCAGAATCCTTTAAAACATTCTCATCCGAGGTAATCATTTCAATGATGTACTTACGAGCACGGTTTTTATTCACGTTAGCATCAAAGCATCTATTCTTAAGGTTTAACCTCCACGTTAAAGAAGATAAGCGAATTAAGTTGTCATTTAGCAAGTGCTTTTGACTAGTATTATTCCAAATATCATTCAAAACCGTATTGTATATTTCTGGATTAAACCCTCTACTAGACCAACCGATTGATATTGAGTTTGCAACTGAAAATACAGCAGCCCTATAACGTGTATCCCAGTAAGAACCAAGCTCTATATTTTGCACTGAGGTATCGGCTTTCAATATCGCTTTTTCCAAATCTGATTGCCACTGCCAACTAACATCATCAGCATACGTATGACATGTAACCACCAGTAGAAAACAAAGTAATAAGTAAGCTTTAAAGCTATTCATAGAATAATAACCGAATAAAAACAATAAATTAAAGTAACTTAAATTTAAGCCCAGTTATTTCAAACTCTTTTATTTTTTTTACTAAATAGCCTGACATTAATGGATAGTGACCTTTCATATTAGTTATTAGAAAAATAGGATTTTCAGACTCATTAAAGTATTTGAAGCTATAACACTTAATATCGAGTTTGAAACCATTCAGCTCTACAAAGTCAGAATCATCTTCATTTAGTACATTGATTTCTTTTGTCACAGAAAACAAATATAGAGCTTCACCATCTAGCATTAATTCCGACCAAAACCCGCAACCACTCAATAAATCGTTTAATTTATTATATGCAACTAGGTCACAAACTAAACATTGAGGATGAAGCCAATAGAAGGAGTTTTGCGAAAAGCCTCTTCTTCCTTGAAGCTTAACCTGTAACACCTTCCCACATGGTAGTGGATTTTGAACTGATAGAGCCGTCGAAAATAATAAACTCGTTTCAGAGGTATCAACCGGAGTAATAAATTCATCTTCATATTCTGGATAAAATTTATATACTTTATTCATCTATTACTCCATTAATAACAGCCTCGCGCTAAGGCACGACCTACAAGCAAGTGCTAACCTAGCACCTAGTTCCTAGAGCCTAGCTCCTATGACCTGACCACTAACATCTTTCCCCTAGCAACTAGCAACCCAAATCAACAATACTGCCCTGCTGCAAAGCCGCAGCTCCAAGCGTATTGGAAGTTGTAGCCGCCTAGCCAACCGGTGACGTCGGTGACTTCGCCGATGAAATAAAGGCCCGGTGACTTTTTCGCTTCGAAGGTTTTTGAACTTAACTCGTCAGTGTCTACACCACCAAGCGTTACTTCGGCGGTTCTGTAACCCTCGGTGCCGTTGGGTTTAATTTGCCAATTGTGAATGTAGTCATGTAACGCGTCGATTTGCGCATGGTTTAGTTGGTTTACATTACAATCAGGGATCGCTTTCGTGTCGTGCAGCATTTCAACAAAGCGTTTTGGTAAAATTGTCGCAAGGGTATTTTTTAGTGACTTTTGCCCTTGGCTTTGACGCCACTGCTCAAGCTGCTGTTTTAAATCGAGCTCGGGTAACAAGTTGATGTACACAGTTTGCCCTGCACGCCAAAAAGAGCTGATTTGCAGAATCGCTGGGCCCGAAAGGCCGCGGTGAGTAAACAAGATGTTTTCTTTAAACTGGGTGCCATCTTCACTGGTAACCAGACAAGGAATACTGATCCCCGATAACCCATCAAAGCGATCTTTATCATGCTGGTGCAACGTAAATGGCACTAATGCCGCCATGGTTGGTAGCACAGTTAACCCAAATTGCTCGGCAATTTTATAACCAATTGGTGATGCACCAAGTTTAGGCATGGTTAATCCGCCCGATGCGACAACTAACGACTCACATTGATAGCTGTCTTGCTCAGTAATAACTTCATAACCTGCATCGGTTTTTGTCACGCTGAGTACTTCGTTACGCAGCGCTATGTTAACCCCCGCCCACTCGCACTCAGTTAAAAGAATATCGACGATATCTTGTGCACTGTTATCACAAAATAACTGGCCCAGCGTTTTATGGTGATAGGCCAAGCCATGACGGTCCACCAGCTCTATAAAGTCATGCTGGGTATAACGACTTAAACACGATTTTACAAAGTGAGGATTACCACACAAGTAGTTGTCTGGGCTTGCGTTTTCATTGGTGAAGTTACAACGCCCACCGCCGCTGATTAATATTTTACGGCCCGGCTTTTTGCCCATATCAAGCACAGTAACATTGCGACCACGGTAGCCTGCTTGTGCAGCACACATCAAACCTGCGGCACCGGCGCCAATCACAATTACATCTACTTGGGTCATTACTCATACTCACTAAAAAAATTTAGCTGATTATAACAAGTTATTGTCGCTGCTGTGTTAACACTGAGGTGTTTTTACAAAAAAGATAAAACCAAAAAACGAAATAAAGTAAAAACTCAAAACCACAAAATTATAACTTTATTATGAGAAAACTACTAAAAAGCACCATAAAAAGACTATTTTAGACGTCTATACATTTAGTTATAACCAAAATAGAGACAACCATAATAAAACGATATTTTAACTAAATTTACATTTATTTTACCTTTGTCCCCCTTCGCGAAAAATATCGTGGAGATTTACATAACAATCTAGGGATCATTATGACAACTAACAACAACTTGAAGAAGTGCGCAATTGCACTGAGCTTGACTGCGTTGTTTGGGACGACGGCAGCAATGGCTACTCCAAACCAACTAATGTCACCATCTATGCAGGAAACTGCAGCGAAATTACAAGGCCAAGAAGGCTTTGGTACACAATTCATCATCAAGTATAAAAACAACAGTGATGAAATGATGACGATGTCGGCAGCAGAACAAACGCCGACTATGATGAACAAAAAAGCAAAAGGCTTTGTTAAAAACTTCACCAGCAAAAAAGGTAAAGTAAAAGCGCAATACGTTCGTGCAATGGCGATGAGTAATCACCACGTTATGCGTGCTGATAAAAAACTTTCAGCTCAAGAAGCACAAGAATTCATGCAAGAGATGGTTGCATCAGGTAACGTTGAATACATCGAAATCGACCAAATGTTAAAGCCATTTGCAACGCCTAACGACCCACGTTATGACGACCAATGGCACTACTACGAGCAAGCGGGTGGTCTTAACCTTCCTACGGCTTGGGATACAGCAACGGGTAGCGGTGTCGTTGTTGCGGTACTTGATACAGGTTACCGTCCGCATGTTGATTTAAATGCCAACATCCTTCAAGGCTATGACATGATCTCTAATGTGTCTGTAGCTAACGATGGGGGTGGTCGTGATAGCGATGCACGCGATCCAGGTGATGCAATCAGCGCTAACGAATGTGGTTACACACATGGTGCGCAAAACTCAAGCTGGCACGGTACGCACGTTGCGGGTACTGTTGCAGCAGTGACTAACAACGGTGAAGGTGTTGCCGGTGTTGCTTACAACTCAAAAGTTGTTCCTGTACGTGTACTTGGTAAATGTGGTGGTTTAACTTCTGATATCGCTGACGGTATTATCTGGGCTTCAGGTGGTTCAGTTTCTGGCGTACCAGCAAATGCTAACCCTGCTGATGTTATTAACATGAGTTTAGGTGGTAGCGGTTCATGTAGCTCTACAACACAAAACGCTATCAACCAAGCGCGTAACAACGGCACTGTGATCGTAATCGCTGCGGGTAACGATAACGATAACTCTGCAAACTACAACCCAGGTAACTGTAATGGCGTTGTAAACGTTGCATCTGTTGGTCGTAACGGTGGTCGTGCTTACTACTCAAACTACGGTAGCAACATTGACGTTGCAGCACCGGGTGGCGCGCAAAGCTTTGCGAATGATTCTGAAGGTGTGTTATCAACACACAACTCAGGTTCTACAGGCCCAAGCAGCGATTCATATCACTACTCGCAAGGTACATCGATGGCAGCACCACATGTTGCGGGTGTAGCAGCGCTAATCAAGCAAGCTAAACCATCTGCAACGCCAGATGAAATCGAAAGCATCTTAAAATCAACAACTCGTTCTTTCCCAGCAACATGTACAAGCTGTGGTACAGGTATTGTTGATGCAGCAGCCGCTGTGGCAGCAGCATCAGGCACAACACCGCCACCACCAACAGGCAATGTGTTAGAAGATGGCCAAGCACTAACAGGTTTAAGTGGCTCTGCTAGCAGCCAAACTTTCTACACAATGGAAGTGCCAACAGGTGCAACTAACGTAACCTTCACAATGAGTGGCGGTACAGGTGATGCTGACCTTTACGTTCGTGCAGGTAGCGCACCAACAACGTCAACCTATGATTGTCGCCCTTATAAAGGCGGTAACAACGAAGTATGTTCTATCGATAACCCAACAGCGGGCACTTACCATGTAATGCTCAATGGTTACTCTGCATACTCAGGTGTTAGCCTAGTGGGTGATTTAACAACTTCTGGCGGCGGTTCAGGCTCAGGTTCACCACAAGCAGGTGGCGGCACAGTGACTGATATCTCTGCAAGTGCAGGTCAGTGGAAACACTACACGCTAGAAGTACCAGCAGGTATGGCAAGCTTCACAGTAACAACGTCTGGTGGTTCAGGTGATGCTGACTTATTTGTTAAGTTTGGTAGCCAACCAACGTCATCTAGCTATGACTGTCGTCCGTATAAAAACGGTAACGCAGAAACATGTACATTCAGTAATCCACAAGCAGGTACGTGGCACTTAAGCTTAAATGCTTACCGTACTTTCTCTGGTGTAACATTGGATGCACAGTATCAACCTTAATAGTTGATCTCCCCAGTATCCCCCCTGGGACTTTTCAGCCGGACTTACGTCCGGCTTTTTTGTACTTATATTGCTATTAAAGCTTTTCAAGAACAGCTTCAGCGCGGCTTACTACAAACTCTTTGTCTTGTTCAACAAACAGCCCTGTTACCGTTTGGTTTTCAACGATCATCGCATAACGCTTTGAACGTACGCCACCAAAGCCAGCTGTGTCTTTATCTAGACCAAGTGCTTTAGTAAAGCTTGCATCACCATCAGCTAACATACGAATATGCTCAGCGTTATGAGCTTCACCCCATGCTTTCATTACAAATGCATCGTTCACCGATACGCAGTAAATTGCATCAACGCCTTTAGCGGTAATTTTATCGGCTAGCGTAATAAACTCAGGTAAGTGAGCGTTTGAACAGGTTGGCGTAAATGCACCAGGCACCGCAAATAGCACCACTTTTTTATCTGCAAATAATGCCTCTGCTGAATGCGTTTGCATTCCTTCGCTCGTTAGTTCTGTTAGGTTTGCTGTTGGTAAAGTTTGGCCTTGTTGTATCATTTTTTATCCTTTTTCATTACGAATATTTGAGCCAAAGAGTAAAGCACACATGCAAAAATACAAGTTAGTGCACCTAATCTTTTAGTGTTTATTCACAACAAAAGTACTCAAATTAAGTCGTTTAAGTTATGCTTCATAACCTAGCAGTAAAGACATATCTGCAGCAGTTGATTTGATATTTTCATGCACGTTGTCTATGTCATGTGAGCAAGAGCCATCTAAAACACCTATATAGGGAACAACAAGTGCTGCAGCGATTTGACCTGAATCATCAAAGACTGGATATCCAATATCTTTAATTCCTTGAGCTTGGGCACTTTCTAAACTTTCATACCCTTGATTTAACACTGTTTCGAATATATTTTTTAATTGTCTTTTACTTGTTTTAGGATGGTTTGAAGGAACACGATTAAGCATTAACTGCCTTTTTTCCTCATCAGAAAATGCCAGTAGTAGATGACCCGAACACGTATTCATCAAAGGGGCCTCAGCCCCTAACCTAACACTAAATATCCGTGCTGAGGGTGAATCTTGTTGAACAACAACATGCCCTCTACCTTCATAGTAAATGACGAGGTGACAAGATTGTTCAATAATATATGACAGACGACGCATTAATGGGTTTGCAATTGAGGTTAACCTTTTAATAGGGGGAAAACGATTTGCTAAACCAAACATTTTTAATGTTACTCGATACCTGTCTTGTGATAACTCGATATATCCTCGCTGTTCAAGTACAGCCAACATTCTAAACAACTCACCTAAAGAGCGATCTAATCGAGATGTTATGTCATTAATAGTTAGTCCATCAGCTTCACTTGATAATAGCTCTAATAAATCTAAGCCCTTTTCAAGTGCCGGTGCAGAATAAACCTTCTTTCGAGACTTTTGCTCCTTGCCTTTAATTCCTTCAGCCATTGAATACACCTCATTTCTTTATAGATAAAAACGACTTAAACTCACCATTATACGTGTAAATTATGTATGTTTTAATTTTTCGTATATGAAAGTTCTTTTTATCACGTTCCTAGTTAATAAAAAATAAATCATTGCGCTTGCAACGAAAATATTCGTTCAACGATGCGCCATTTATCTTGCTCTTCTGTCGCTTTATCAACCCTTTGAAACTGTTCCATTAATTTTTCCCACTGCTGAACCTTATCATTACTTAAATCTTGTTGCGCCTTTTTTTCGAAGCTAAATGAATCATCCACATTCAAAATCATAATCAACAAGGTGCCATGGCGGTAAATAGACATATCTTCGATGCCAGCATGACGAATACTCTCTACAACTTCAGGCCAAACACAACCCGCCTTGTGATATTCCTCATATTGAGCAATTAATTTCGGATCATCTTTTAATTCTAACGTTAAACAATATTGCATTTATTCCCCTGCCCCATGTATAGCTGTATGAACATGAACAACTCTGTAACCAAAAATAGAAATAACTAAAAAGCAGCATAGAGGCACTATAAAAGAACTTTGTACAGTTGAAATAGACTCAAATAATGGAGCCGAATCAATTAAAGATGCGTGCAATGGTGGCATAAGTGCTCCCCCTACTATCGCCATAACAAGTCCCGCAGATGCAAGACTTGCATCGTCCTTCATTCCTTGTAGAGCAATACCATATATTGTAGGAAACATCATCGACATACATGCAGAAACACCGATTAGGCAATAAAGGCCAAAGTATCCACCGACGAATATTACATTGAACATGAGGACTATCCCGCTGCACGCTAACAGCATAAGGAGATATCCCGGCTTAAAATAGCCAAGTAAGAATGTACAAATAAACCGACTCACTAAAAATAAAATCATTGCAATGATATTGTAATTTTGTGCTTCGGATGAGCTAAGACCAACCACATTCATTCCGTAATGGATAATAAAGGTCCAGCACATTATTTGCGCACCTACATAAAAAGCTTGCGTGATCACACCTTCAACATAAACCTTATTTTTAAATAACCTGACTGCTGTTTGCTTTAATTCTTTTTTTGTTAATCGGTTATTGTGATTTACCGTTTTCGGTAACTTAAGCAGTAAATAAATAAAAAATAACACAGTGACAACAATCGCTATCGTGACATAAGGGCCACGCACCGTCATCAAGTCAGCTGCTTGCATAGCTTGGTGTTTTAGTGGTTCATTAACCGAAAATGTCTCTAAAGCTTCCCCTAACTTAGCATCAACAATAGAAGGTAATAGATTTGAGTATTCAGGGTTTTGTGCTTTTTCTGCAGCACGGAACTCTTCAACTTGGAGCTTATTCAAAATTAATGTTGAAGCAACAAACATACCCGTTAACGAGCCTACAGGATTGAATGCTTGCGCTAAGTTCAACCGTTTTGTTGCTGTTTTTTTGTGTCCCATTGAAAGAATATATGGATTGGCAGTTGTTTCTAACATGGCTAAGCCACACGTCAAAATACACAATGCAGCAAGAAAGAAATTGAACTCCATATAGATACTTGCAGGAATGAAAAGGAATGCACCAACAGCATAAAGTGCGAGTCCTAATAAAATTCCTGATTTATATGAATAATTTCTAATAAATAGCGCAGCAGGAATCGCCATTACTCCATAGCCTAAATAAAATGCAAACTGTACTAAACTACTTTGTGCATTTGATATTAAAAAAATATCTTTAAACGCTTTCACTAATGGATTAGTAATATCGTTTGCAAATCCCCAAAGTGGAAAAAGGGCTGCAATCATAATAAAAGGTAGTAGCATACCTTTTGCTATTAATGGCGGTGAATCTTCCACAGCTATGTTATTTTCGTTATTGCTTTTTATTGTCATTGTGTGTTCTCTTTTTCGCGGATTACTATCGCAATGTAATCCGCTAAGTTCGATTAAATCTTTCTTATTTAAATATTTATTATTGTAATCACCATATTAAATGTGGCGCTAAGGAACTACCTTAGCGCCTTTGCATTAACGCGTTACTTTCAACGCATCTAACAGCATGTATTGGCCACTAAGTTTTGTGACTTTAAGAGTGTGGGTCCCCTGACTTAAATTAAATTGACTATAAATCGTTTTTTGGGTTAAACGAGAAGGGTTGTATGTATTTAAAATAACCGCAGGTTGTGAATCAATCTGAACTTCGATCTCACCTTGGTCACTATTCATTTCTGAAATAACTTCAATGCCTGTCCCGTCAAAAATATACTCAAAATAATCACCATTCACAGGAGTGTAGGCAACATCATCTTGGTAATCTTTAACATTTCTGTTTGAAGACGTTCTCCAAGTACCAGCATAAGTAATAGTGTTGTCTGTGTTATTAATATATACAGGGGGGTTAGTATATGTAATGGCATCAAGTTGCATCCAATTTCCATCAAGCTTAACCATTTTCACTGTATGGTTTGCCGCAGATAAGTTAGACGCTTCAAAGTAGGTAGTCATTGCTTGGTAAGAACTGCCAGAAGTATTAATGACTCCTTGACTTATATTATCAATAAATACTTCGATATTACCTTGTGACGGATCCCTTGGACCAATGAGTTTTACTCCAGTACCAAAGAAGCTATATTCAGCATATGCTCCATTAACGCTAGTATAAGACACATCGTCATTATAATCTCCTGCACCTCTATTTCGGCTTTTATTCCACGTACCACCATTATAGGTAATGTTTGCATCATCATTTATTGTTTTTTGACCAACTTCATCGTCATTACCAAATAAAGACTTCATTCCTTTTAGTACATCTAAAGATTTTTGAGAAACACTGCCATCTTCATACATCATTAAATTAAAAGATGTTGGTACTTTTCGTTCAGCTCTTTCTGAAACCATATTGTATGCTGATTTCGCAGTAAAATTAGGGTTGCCAATAGTTTGATTTGCTCCGCGAATACCCCAATCATTTTCCATTCTTGGCATACAATGACCATATACTCCTTTATCGCCAGTGCTAGTATAAAGTCCAGTACCTCCCATTGGTGCTCCTTCGGCCTTACAGTCTTCACCAAATGATAAATCCTCAAAGTCGGTGTAGTGGGCAACAATCCAAGGATTGTAAGAAATTAAGCGTTCTGGATTACCAGCTTTAGCTGCCGCTCCAAGTGCTTCAAATGGCGCAGGATAATAAACTAAGCCATCATCAAAAAACCAGCCATCTAATTTTTTACCATAACGCTCTCCCATTGCTTTAATAACTACCTTCCAATTATTAAAAAAGGTATCTCGGTCACCTGTGCCACTACTTAAAAATGAACTAGGCCAGTTATTCAATACCCACCAATCGGTTGAGTTATACCCTAAATGGCTATCTTGACCAGTATGATAATAAAGATAAAAGCCAATTCCCTCTGCATCCAAGGCATTGGCTATATCGCCAATTAAATCTCGACTAGAAGTACGATTTGAGTGACCCAACAGCGCATCTAATTCACTGATTGGAGCGTTGATTTCATAAGTCCACCAAGTTGCTGACCAAATTACATACTCAGCCCCCGTGCTTTTAACCATATTTACAAAGTTGCTTACATTGAAATCAGCGGCTTGTTTATCAAGCGTTTTTGCTTGGCCTGATTGAGGAAATCCCCAACCGCCATATTGAAACATCAGGCCATATTTATAATTACTAAAACTAGTCGCATCAGATTTAAAATTATTTACTCTTGCTTGGTAAGCTGAGTACTTCGCATCTTCGATCAATTCTAATGATTTTAAGTGAATATCACCATTATTGGTTGTTCGTGTTAACTTTAGCGTATGCTGTCCTGCTGGTACATTAATAACGCCAATGTGCTCTCTTTGCCACCCAGCCTTATTGATTGTAAAGTTAATCGCCGAACCACCTACAACTTCTAGCTTAAAACTTTGAGCTGCTGAAAAAGTTCTTAGTAACATCGTAACGCGATAATTTGCTCGCGCAGCTACTTCAACATTCCACTGTAAATACTCACTGGAGTCAAAGCTCTGTAGCCAAGCATGTTTAGGGTTTCCAAAACTCTGCACACTTGTAGTATCAGGTCGTTGAGCGCTACTGGCCATTAAATAAGTTATGTTATCTTCCGTTGCATTTTGATCAAACACAATCGGAGCAGCACCCGCTTGGGGAATAACAGCTGCATGCGCATAATTTAATGATGTTAAAAAAATCACTATCAATAAACGGTATAATTTCAAATTCATAATTGTTGCCTTTATAATTAATTATTAATTACATCTCTTGTACACCTACTTCTGACTGTCACTAGACTCTTCGCTAATCAAGAAGATTAACGACGAGTACATGTTCGTTTTGATTCC
The DNA here is from genome assembly GCF_001399985.1 of Pseudoalteromonas sp. P1-8. Classification (NCBI taxonomy): domain Bacteria; kingdom Pseudomonadati; phylum Pseudomonadota; class Gammaproteobacteria; order Alteromonadales; family Pseudoalteromonadaceae; genus Pseudoalteromonas; species Pseudoalteromonas sp. P1-8. The sequence goes on along the minus strand of NZ_LJSO01000002.1, from coordinate 124,476 downwards.
TAACAACAACAACTTCGAGCTCTCCACGCCACTTGCGAGAACGATATGATGTTAGTAAATCCTTAATATTGATTATCTTATCGACCCCACTAAATTCAGTATCAATGACTCTTAAAATCACATCACCTTTAACCAAACCTGCCTCATCTGCCTGGCTGTTATGCTTTACATGAGTGACTAAGGCACCTGCAATTTCAGGTATACCAAGCGCAGACTGTTCACCAAGTGTTGTGACTGATTTAAAAGTGGCACCAAAAAGAGCTAACTCATCATCCTGTTGGGTATCGTTGCTACTAAGGTATAAATTTGGAAATGAAGGGCTCTCAGCTTGAGCTTTAAGACGAGGGCTTGTCACACCAAATTGATCCATGGCGAAATTTTTAAAGCCTAGGCTTAATGCAGGTGATCCAGCTGAAACACGGTAATCACCAGTGCTTGGATCAACAAATTGTGGGTTTCCATATGTTGAGTGCTTATCAAGACCCAAGTTTTGAGCTTTAACTAAAGCACGCTCTGTCGTAAATAAGTTAAAGTCGATTTCCTGACCCCAGTGATTATTTAGAATTGGTTTATGGCTTGCTAGTACAATGTTTTTTCGGAAAATATCTTCGCTGTTTTCAAACCATACATGAGGATGGAACGAGTTATTTAAAATTACATTATTTTCAACTTTTCGACGAAAGCCCTCACGTAATTTTAAACCGCCGCTTAGTAAAACGTTATTATAAATTTCGTAATTTGACGATCCATCATCTAGGTCAATATCCCATCCATAGTCACACTGAAAGCGGTTATTTCTTATAATAATTGGCTTAATTACATCTGCGCGATACAACCCTGGATACTCTTTCGCTAGCTGGTTCATCTTAGCTCTATCTGGGTGCCAAAAACGATCCCTTCCCCATGAATTAAATGCACCATGGTCGCCAGTCTCTAATACCGTTGAAAACACATCATTATGTTCAATAACATGTCCTCCCCATGTTCCTTCACTTACATTTATACCGGCACGAGGAACACGATAAATTGTGTTATGACTTACTGTAACATTAGCACTCATAGAAAGTTGCACGCCTGCCACCTGCTTTTCTACTTGCCCTATATCATGGATTAAGTTGTCAAAAACAACTGAATTACTAGGATAGCGCTCATTTTTAGGACCTTTTGCCAAATCCATCTTATCGATATTGACATACTGGTGATATTCAAAACTCGGAGAACGAACGGCCGTAGCACTACCAACAAAACTCACAGCGCTTGCGCCAATGTTATATATTTCATTACCAGCTATTTTAATATCACGACTATAATCACTCACGAAAATCGCATTACCACCTAACTCTTTAAACACATTGTTTTTAACTTCTACTTTCTGTGCATTTGAAATTAAAACAGCGCCACCACGATAAACAGCCCAATCACTTCTAAGTAAAGGTTCTTTGGTTTGCATAAAGGTTTGATTAGTTTGAGTAAATACAAAATTTTCTACTCGAATATTTTTTACTGGATGCGATTCACTCCCAACCAATTCAATTAAATGATTAGTGGAAGTTATTTCAATTTCACTATTGCTAAGATCAAAATCATCTGGGGGATAAAAATATAACGTATCGGTTTGCTCATCAAAGTACCACTCCGAAGGTGCATCTAACTCCTCAAAAATATTCTCTACGTAACGATATTTAGTATGCATTGGCGATTGCCTGTTATTTTGAAAACCACCAAGCAATTTTAATTCACCTTGCTCTTTACCTTCGATTAGGTAATGCATGCCACCCCAACGCCCTTCATGTAGGGCATGGACAACCCCTCCTTTCGGATTTTTCCATGTTGCCACTCGCGCTGATGATATAGCATCTTCAGCATAGCCATTAAACACTTTAACTTCAGGGTCATAGTTTGGATAACGCGCTCTAATTTGCTTCTGACCATTAATAAATAACTGGTCAAAACCATCACTTTCAATGACCGCTTTTAGTAACTCTCCATCACGTTGCCAAACAACTGACAGTGGCTTAGCACCACTTAAAACTACGCGGCTACCTTGCTCCGCTGCAAAAATAAATGGCTGCTCTTGATTACCAGAATACTCATGATCCAATTGAATTGGTTTTGATAAATAGTAAGTTCCCTGCTTCAATCTAACTTCTACAGGTTTCCCCGTTGCCAACAGTGCTTTTGCATCAAGCAAAGCCTTATTTATTGCCAACTCTGATAATTTTGGATCATCTAAGGAAGAAACAAATAAAACTGTCTTTTTTTGTTCTGTCGCAGTGTGACTTATATGCGCATCGTTAGAACATGCGAGTAATGTAGAACACATAAGAAAAATGAAAGTACGCATTAAAAACTCCAGAAGTAATACAACTAATTTACAAATACGCTCAACAAAGTGATGACATTAAGTTGAGCGTATAAATTGGAACCTAAGAATTAAAAGGCTGCACGTATACCCACAGTGTATCTGCGGCCAACATCCTCTAACCCTCTGTTGATTCCTAGATAATTAGTTTGTATTTGTACTTCATCCGTTAAATTTAACGCTTCAAAGTCGAGACTGACTGCATCGGTTAAGTTATAACTAGCTGAAAAGTCTAACTGTTCATACGCATTAGTTAACGAACCGTCACCAAAGTAGTTTGTTCCGTTGTTAACAAATTTATCGCGATAGTTATATGCTAGGCGGGCACCAAGCAAGTCATTCTCATAGTAAACGACAAAGTTATAACTTGTTTCTGAAAGACCATCTAAAGTTAGTAAAGGGCCATCTTCTGCTGTTTGTACTTTATCTGCACTTACTTGTGTATAATTCGCCATAAAGCCTAAGCCTTCAATAACGACATCAAGTGGTTGCTGCCAGTTCACTTCAAAGCCATACAGATCAGAGCCTTTACCATTGTCAGGTAAGAATCGAGTAAAAGTCTCTGTTTTAGGATTATTACCATTCATATCGGTGTATGTCACTTGCTCAGTGCTTGTAGATGACACAACGAAAGAATCAATAAACTTAGCGAAAGGAGCAAATGAAAGCATCCCCCCGCCTTCATAATACCATTCAAAAGATAAATCTAATTGGTCAGCTAAATAAGGATCAACATTAGGATTACTTGAATTAATGGATTTAATATTGATGCTTATGTCTGTTGCAGGAGATAGCACACTAAGGTCCGGACGAGACATGACTCGTGCAGCACCAAATCTTACTAACACATCATCAGACCACTCATAGTTCATATTTAAACTAGGCAGTACCTCAGTGTAAGTACGACTCATAGAACTTTCTTTCGTATCAACAAAAGTTTGCGCTCCACCTTGGTCAAACCGAACAGACGAAAAATCAGGAATGTTTCCGCGTGACTCTTGATTAGTAGAGACCACTCTTATACCTAGGTTACCTCTTAGTTTGTCGTCTACTCCCGAAAAACCAAGCTTTATATACCCAGAAACTACATCTTCTTTAATATCAATTTGTCTTGGCCCACCCTCTGTAATAACGCCATTTTCAACAAGCGTTGGTAACGATACATAAGAGAGCAAAGTAGAGACATCAGCCGATAACCAGCTTGAGGGATAGTTCGCAGAGCCGCTATAACCATCAAAGAAATCATTAGGATTATAAACTGACATATATTTGCTTGCATTGAAGCTACCGCCTTCAATGTTCGGATCGTAAGTTTCACCTAGAAGACCCGCCAATGTCTGTGCATCGACACTTAACGAACGCACTCCATTAAACTTTTTACGCGAACTATACTTTGCACCAAATTCTAGTGTATGAAATACAAAATCGTTTGATAGCTGCCAATCTAGATTGTTTGTTAAATCTAGTTTTAAGTCGATATTCTCATCTTCTGTCGGCCTTTCAAGGTCGCCATTAAAACCAATTGAGCGGAAGTTATTACCATCCATCGGATCATAATTTGATGCGTAAGCAACACTCGGAATACCAGCATAATCAGCGCTAATATCATAAGAAGCATTCGCTCGACCAATCACCTCATGTGACAACGCCGAACGTTTATTTTCAGATTTTGCATACGAAAGTTCAGCCCCCACTTTCCAATCTTCATTAATGGTATAGTCTGTGCCCAATGAGAGAGAAATTAATGTATCGTTTGAATCTGTTGTTCTTGCATTATTTCGGTTATCAACCCCCGCAATCCCCAGTGATTCAATAAGACCATTTGAACCTAGTGAATCAGCAGTAATCTGACTACTTGTCACTGAACCTATAACATTCGTCCATCGAAAAGAATTCAGAGGTAATGAGCCTGTAATATCAAACTCTGAATAAAGAGATTCTAGCCAAATATCTGTATCATTATTTGGACGCCATTGTGCAGTTGCTAAAAGCGTTACACGCTCTCGCTTTTCATTTAATTGAGAAAAGTTTGAAGCATGATTAAAGCGGTACGATGAATCATCAATAGTACCATCTTGATTATAATCTAACCCTTTTCCAGCCTCTGTAGCTGGCTCAAGACCAAAAGCTTCAAATATATGCGACTCAACAGAGCGCTTATCATAATGAGCACCAACAGTTACGCCAAAAGAGTTATCGTTATTAACATCTGTGTATAAAAGTGATATGTCGGGTGTGGCTTTGCTTGAGTTATCTTCATAAACACTTTTAAGACTGGTAATGATCGATTGCTTGCCAATTGATAACGGACGTGGGGTAATAACGTTAACTGTTGCCGATAAAGCGCCTTCCTCCATATCTGCAGAAGGTGTTTTGTAAACCTCTAATGCACTTACAAAGTCAGAAGGTAAGATAGTGAAATCAAAACTTCGACCACCGGTTGCTGAAGGTAGTGTGCGACCATTAAATTGAATGCGAGTAAATGCAGGACTTAAACCCCGTACACTCACGTCATCACCTTCACCTCGGTTTCTTGAGATTTGTACTCCGCTAATACGCTGTAATGATTCAGCCAAGTTTTGATCTGGAAATTTACCAATATCTTCTGCTGAAATAACATCGGCAACAACATCAAGGTTTCTTTTAACCTCTGTCGCTTTCTCTATACTGCTGCGAATACCGCTTACTTCAATAACTTCTATGTCATTGACTTTACTTTTGTCAACGTCTTGAGCCATAGCAGAAAGCGCAATTGGCATACTAACGGCCGATAGTGCAGCCCCTTTAATAGCAATACTAACGAGCATTGCCACCTTTGTGTGCATAAATCTATTAATGTGTGTTGAATAACTCATGGTTTCCCCTCATTTTTGCCTAGCTAACCTTCTCTTAGCGGAAGCTTCACCTGTTCATTTAACAATCTAAATGTTCACTTTGCATACGTATTCATATAAAGACTTGCACATACATTTCATATCTGCAACAACTTTTTACATTTAAAAATTCAAAAAATGTTAAAAAGCTTTTAAAACAAGGCAGTAGAATTAAATGTCATTTAAAAAACTCAAAAACCACTGTTTTAAAGTTAGAAACTTTTAATAAATAGCACACTTTTAATTCAAAAAAGGTTGACTTATTTAAATCACAAACATATTTTTTATATATAAATTATATTTTCAAGTATAAAAATAGGTCGGCAAATTTAACTCTTTATCAAGGTAAAAGCATTAAATTTGGTGAAATAAGCTTTACGAGGGCAAGATGAATAATAGGAAATTTGTACTACTTCATGAAATGGATAATGTGTTTGTTTGCTGCCAAGCCACACAGCAAGGTGAGCAATTCACAATATCTAACGACACGTTTCAGCTAGACAGTGACATAACAATTGGCCATAAAGTAGCACGTCAAAACATCAAAAAAGATGAAGCAATAATAAAATATGGAGTGCCTATTGGTTCAGCAATTATAGATATTCCAAAAGGTAACCATGTACACATGCACAATATGAAAAGCAACTACATCAGCAGCCATACCAGACAATCAGTGAGTGGAGAGTAATATGCAAGGATATTTAAGAAGCGACGGTAGAAAAGGCATACGCAATACAATCGTAATCGCGTATTTGGTTGAGTGTGCACATCATGTTGCCAGAAGCATTGTGACAAAAATAGACAATAAAGACGTACACCTTATAGGTTTTCCTGGCTGCTACCCAAACGACTACGCACTCAAGGTGATGACACAACTTTGCACACATCCCAATGTAGGTGGTGTGCTTTTAGTATCTCTGGGATGCGAAGGGTTTAATCGTGAATATTTAAGTGAAGCAATCTCAAAAACCGATCGCCCAGTTGAGACATTAGTCATTCAAAATACCGGCGGAACCAAAAGTACAATTGATGCAGGATTAAAAATAGCAACATCACTTCTTGGAAAAATAGCTGCAACACCAAAAGTTAAAATGAACAGTGATGAGTTAGTCATTGGCACAATTTGTGGTGGCTCTGATGGTACCAGTGGAATTAGTGCAAACCCTGCTGTTGGTGAATGTTTTGACTTATTAATCGCCGAAAATGCAACCTGCATTTTTGAAGAAACGGGAGAGTTAGTCGGCTGTGAACACATAATGGCTCAAAGAGCTGACTCACCAGAACTTGCCGCTGAGCTTATCGCTTGTGTAAAAAAAGCAGAATATTACTACACCAAAATGGGGTATGGTAGTTTTGCTCCCGGCAATGCTGAAGGTGGGCTCACAACACAAGAAGAAAAATCAATGGGAGCGTACGCTAAATCAGGTGCGTCTCAAATAAATGGCATAATCAAACCAGGAGAACATCCTTCTAGTAAAGGTTTATTTTTACTCGATGTAGTTCCTGACGGCGATCCTATATTTGGATTCCCGAATATTTCTGACAATCAAGAAATAGTTGAAATGATAGCTTCTGGTGCTCACTTAATTCTATTTACTACAGGGCGTGGTTCTGTTGTCGGTTCCGCTATATCTCCTGTAATTAAAGTATGTGCAAACCCCCAAACCTATGAAAATTTAAGTGATGATATGGATATCAATGCGGGTGAGGTTATTAAAGGATTGAAAACAGTCAAAGAAGTTGGGCAAGAAATTTATGAGAATGTCATTAATGTTGCCTCTGGAGCTGAAAGTAAATCTGAAGAAATGGGTCATAGAGAGTTTCTTTTAACCTATAAAAATTTCCATAATTCAGGCCAACTAGGCCCTGTTTGCTTGAAGTAAATAGCTAAAAAGGAACACATAATGAGTGACTATTTTAATCACAACTACCCCACCATATCAGATCTAAAGCAGCGGGCTAAAAAACGGATCCCTAAATTTGCTTTTGATTACTTAGAAGGTGGCTGCATGGATGAAATTGGTATTCAACGCAATCGGAATGATATTAATGCCGTTAAACTTCGTAGTGAACTATTAAAACCTTTTAATGGCAGTGACCTAAATGTCACATTATTTGGTCATACTTACTCAGCTCCCTTTGGTGTGGCACCAATTGGTTTACAAGGACTCATGTGGCCCAAAGCCCCTGAGATTTTAGCTAAGTCAGCGGCTGAAAAGAATATTCCATATATATTAAGCACAGTTTCTTCAAGTAGCCTTGAGCGAATCGCTGAAGTATCTCAAGGTAAAGCATGGTTTCAATTATATAACCCTACGGATCCAAGCATTCGAAGTGACTTACTAAAACGTATCAAAGCTGCTCAATATCCTGTACTTGTTGTCACCGTTGACGTACCCACATTTGGCTATCGCCCACGTGATATTCGCAATGGCCTTGCAATGCCACCAAAAATGACGTTAAGCAATATAGTGCAAATGTTAACTTGCCCACGATGGTTAATGGAAACAGCAATAGCTGGAAAACCACAAATGGAAACGCTTGTAAAATACATGCCAAAAGATATGCCAACAGATGAACTTGCTGCTTTTATGAATAAAACAGTGATGGGTCGTGTAGATATCGAGGGTCTCAAACCATTAAGAGATATGTGGCAAGGGCCTTTAGTCATCAAGGGATTGATTAATGAAGATGACGTTGCTCATGCTATTTCACTCGGTGCCGATGGTGTCATTATTTCAAATCATGGAGCCCGTCAGCTAGATGCTAGTGAATCTGCTATTTCACCACTTCACTCTATTTATAAAAAATATGGCGATAAAATTAAAATCTTTATGGACAGCGGCCTTCGCAGTGGTACCAATATTGTGAGTGCTTTAGCGAGTGGGGCCGAATTTACATTTCTTGGACGTCCTTTTGTTTATGGCGTTGGCGCATTAGGGCAACAAGGTGGTGTACATACAATCAATGCGCTAACGTTACAAATCACGCAAATAATGAACCAGTTAGGGTGTGAAAAAATTGCTGATTTACCTAACTTTCTTGTTAAGTAGTAACTAGATAAAGAATTATAACTATGAAAAATAACTTAACTACGCGTCCTTTAGGTAGTACTGAATTAAACGTTTCAACATTAGGTTTTGGTGCTGCTTCAATGGGTAACCTCTATCATGAAGTATCTGATAACGATGCCCGAAAAACATTAGCGTCTGCCATTGATGCAAAGATTAACTTATTTGATACCGCGCCAAGGTATGGAGCAGGGTTAAGTGAGAGGCGCGTAGGTGATGCTTTGCGTCCATTAGACAAAGACAAATACGTTATATCTACCAAAGTTGGCCGAATTTTAAAGCCCGACCTTAACGCTAAAGTAAATGAGTTACGCCATGGTTTTTTGACTCCAATGTCATTCGAAGCCGAATACGACTATACCTATGATGGCATTATTCGTTCATTTGAAGATAGTCAGCAACGTCTTGGCCTTGCACACATAGATATTTTACTCGTTCATGATTTAGGGGCTGATACACATGGCAGCATGGATGATTACTATTTTAAACAGTTTGCATCGAGTGGTTATAAAGCACTTGAAGAGCTAAAAAAAGACGGAAGAATAAAAGCCGTAGGCCTTGGAGTAAATGAAGTCGATGTTTGTGAAAGAGTGATGAACATCTCGCAATTTGACTGCTTTCTGCTTGCTGGCCGCTATTCATTGTTGGAGCAAGCTCCTTTGCATGGTTTTTTACCTAACTGCATTAAACACGGCGCTTCAATCATTTTAGGTGGACCTTATAACTCAGGAATACTCGCAACAGGCGTTAAAACTAATAAAGTCCCTTATTACAACTATGCCCCAGCACCAAAGGATACCATCAACAGGGTCGACAAAATTGAAAATGTTTGCCAACAACACAATGTAACTTTAGCAGCTGCTGCTTTACAGTTTCCTTTAGCACACCCTGCTGTTGCCTCTGTTATCCCTGGATTAAGTAGTTCAGCCCGAGTTGAGAAAACATTACATTTGTTTAATGAAAAAATACCTGCAGCTTTTTGGCAACAGCTTCAACACGAAAAGCTACTAGATAACCTAGCTCCTCTCCCTATTTAAGGAAATAACCATGAGCTATATGCCAAACTCTACTGCTTTGACTCGAATCGATTGCCATCAGCATTTTTGGGATCTCTCCAGAGGCGACTACCACTGGCTAACACCAAAGCTTGAGCCTATTTATCGTAACTTTTTACCACATGACTTGGAAAAAGTACTGAGCGATCAGCATGTAGAAAAAACCATTTTAGTACAAGCAGCCGATACAGAAGCTGAAACCCTTTTTTTACTCAGTCTTGCTGAAAGTACTGAGTTTGTTGGGGGAGTGGTTGGTTGGGTTGATCTAGAAGGTGATGATGTCATATCTCGTTTAAAAGAAATGAAGAAAAATGAATACTTCAAAGGTATTCGTCCTATGCTGCAAGATATCAAAGACAAAGAGTGGATATTAAATGAAAAATTTCATGGCACCTTTGACTTTATGGCAGCAAATAACATTTCATTTGATGCGCTTGTAAAAGAGCAACATCTGGCAAGTATTAACACTCTCGCAAGGCAGCATCCCAGATTAAAGATTGTCATTAATCACGCTGCTAAACCTAATTTAACTAAAACATTATCAGAAAACTGGCAAGCACAGCTAAGTCAATTAGCCGAGTGTGACAATGTGTATGTCAAATTATCTGGATTAATGACTGAAACAACCCCTTTTAATACCCAAGCAGCTGATTATCAAGCTTGTTTTGACGTTTTATTATCTCTGTTTGGTGTTCAAAGAATCATGTGGGGAAGTGACTGGCCTGTTGTCCAATACCAAGGTGACTATCAAGCCTGGTGCATGATCTGCACTCATCTACTCGCTCCTCTTAACGACGATGATAAACAGAAAATTTGGGCTGATAATGCTCGCCATTTTTATTGCTTATCTCGTTAATTAATTGTTTAAGGTTTTTAATAATGATACACAATAAAACACAAAAAACCGCTCTTGTAACTGGCGGTGGTAGCGGGATCGGAAAGAGTATTTGTTTACGTTTAGCAAATAAAGGAATCACAATACTTGTGGTAGATTTGGATATTAATGCTGCCAATAAAGTAATGGATGAAATTTTAACTCTGGGTGGAAACGCATTTTCTTACGCAGTCGATGTCGCAAACCACCAACAAGTTTCAGCATTATTCAAATCTATAAATGAAAAGCACCCGATTGATATTCTTATCAATAATGCTGGCATAGCACATATTGGCAATATTGAGCAAACCACCGAACAAGATCTCGATCGTTTGTACAATATCAATGTTAAAGGCGTCTATAACTGCATACATGCCACTATAAATGAAATGAAAAAAAAACAATCAGGGGTAATCATCAATCTTGCTTCTGTGGCATCTTCAGTTGGAATAGCTGACCGTTTCGCCTACTCAATGACGAAAGGGGCCGTACTGACCATGACCTACTCTGTCGCTAAAGACTACATAAACGATGGCATCCGATGTAACTGCATCTCTCCAGGGCGAGTACATACTCCATTCGTAGATAATTTCTTAGAGAAAAATTATCCCAACAACAAAGCAGAAATGTTCGAAAAACTATCTGCTAGCCAGCCCATTGGACGAATGGGACAACCAGAAGAGATTGCATCACTCATTGATTACTTATGCTCTGATGATGCTGCATTTATCACCGGCAGTAATTTTCCAATTGATGGCGGCTTTGTCACATTAAACAACTAGGATTAAAAGAGGTAAATATGAAACTATTAAGATATGGTCCATTAGGACAAGAAAAACCCGGCATCATTGATGGTGAAGGAAGAATTCGCTGCCTAAGTGGCATTATTGACGATATAAAAGGGGCAACTCTGGAAGCTTCAACCTTAAAGAAACTACACGAACTAGACCTACACAGCTTACCTCTTGTTAGTGATCCTGTTCGCCTTGGTGCTTGCGTGGGTAATGTGGGCAAGTTTATATGTATCGGCTTAAACTATGCCGACCATGCTGCTGAATCTAACATGCCAATACCCAGCGAACCTGAAGTATTCAGCAAAGCAACTAGCGCCATTTGTGGCCCTAATGACAATATAATAAAGCCAAAACATAGCCAAAAATTAGATTGGGAAGTCGAGCTCGCTATCGTTATTGGTAAGCATGCCTCTTATGTAGATGAAGAACATGCTGAAGACTATATTGCTGGTTATTGTGTATGTAATGATGTATCGGAAAGAAACTTTCAACTAGAACGCGGTAGCCAATGGGATAAAGGTAAAGGGTGTGATACCTTTGGACCTATTGGTCCTTGGCTCGTGACTAAAGATGAAATTGACGATCCACAAAATTTACCAATGTGGCTTGAGGTAAATGGCACACTATTTCAAAATGGAAATACTAAAACCATGATCTTTAAACCTGCATTTATTGTGAGTTATCTTAGCCAATTTATGAGTTTGCAACCTGGCGATGTTATTTCAACAGGTACTCCTCCTGGAGTTGGTCTTGGCCAAACGCCACCTTTATACTTAGAGCATGGCGATAAGATTAAACTTGGAATCGAAGGTTTAGGTGTACAACAACAAACGGTTGTGTCTTTCGAGTAAATAAGCGCAATTACCCCAGTCGCTTATAATTAGGCTCTTAAGGACATAGAGCCTAATTAACTATCATCAGGTTGATTAAGAAAAATATACACTTTATCTGGTCTTTATAACTCCGCCAGTCTGAGACCCAAACTTTCTTTAATGGTATTCATTTGTTGATGTAACCGTTGTTGAATATCGCTCACAAGAACATTTGATTCGCTTACTTGACCTTTCATGCTGAGCATTGACTGACTAAAGTTTTCGAGTAAAGCATTTTGCTGCTTTGCAAGCTCCATGGCATCAAACGCGACTTTATTGGCGTCTTGTGCATTTTCGGCAACCCCTTCTGAGTTGCGCTTTAACTCTTGGGCATTTTGCGTTTGTAACTCGGCATCACTCGCAAGCGCACTAATTTGTGTTGATACCATAGTTGAGTTTTCACTTAAGCGGCTAAGCTGGCTGTTAATATCATCCAGTGAGCCTTGAGTTTGTCTTGCTAATTTACGCACTTCGTCAGCGACAACGGCAAAGCCGCGACCATGCTCTCCTGCCCGCGCTGATTCAATGGCGGCATTCAATGCCAGTAGATTTGTTTGCTCAGCAATGTTTTTGATCACCTCAATAACTTGGCCAACATCATCAACGCCTTTTAATAGCTCTTTTAAGCTAGCTAGACCTTGCTCAACGCGCTCTTCAGTGCGAGAGCTTGCGGTTAACATGCTGTCGGCAAAGCCTAAGCTTTGCTCCATCGCACCAAAGGTTTGTTTGGCGTTATCAGCAACTTGACCATTAATGTTATTGACCTGCTCACCTATGTGTTGAATATCAGTAAGTAAACCTTGGTTTTGTTCAACCTGAGAGTGGCTGGCATCCGTTTGCTGAGCAATGGTATGTAAGTGCTCGCTCATCTCTAGCATAAAGTCATTAATAACCTTAAGCATTTGTGCTCGCTCTTCTGCCTCACCACGCTGGCGCTCAATCAATTGATTAAAGTAATGAGCAATTTCACCAACCTCGGTTTTCGGGTTTTTACTCTCAATGTTTTTAAGCTCATTACTTTCAATCAAGAAGGCAAAGCCATCACGCAATTGGCGCAAAGGGTTAAGCACTTGGTTACGCTGTACGAAATACACACCCGCGGCTAAAACCACAAGCATGCCAATGGCTACACAAAACACGATAAACACTTGTTGCTTAAGCTCGCTTTGTTCATCTTTTAGTTTTTGCTCTGCACCAAGCACCGTTGCTGAAAGCGCGCCGATTTGTTTACGCAGTGCTTGCATGCCAGTTTGTCGTTGCTCAGCTTGCTCAAGTGTTGATGCTAAATCACGAGGGAAACGTTTAGGCCAGCTTGTTAACTCAGCTTTAATATCACCGGCTAAATCTTCTGCTTCTTCGCCAAAAAATAAAGCGTCTTCATCCACTTCACTCATTACACCTAGGTTTTCGAGTCTGTCGATTTTAGTAGCAAGGGCATTTAAGTTTTCAACACTTTGATTAAGGCTGTTTTTAGTGTCTTGATCAAAGTTGATCACTAACTTGTAAGTATATAAAGCAAGTGATGTCACTTCGCTGTAGTAGTCAGCAGCAAGTTGATAATATTCAAGCGCAAGCGCTGTTTGCGGCTCTGCTTTACTTGCATAGCCAATTAATGATGAGGCAGAGCCTGCCATTTGTCTTAACGAGTTATCGAGCAGTGCCATTTCGTTACCCGATAGCTTACCTAAAGCGCGATACTTACCGTTAATGTCTTTATCGAGGGCCGTCAGTTGGCTATTTAGTTGACCCGCGAGATCTTTAGGTAGCTCAGCTAAATGCCGCTTTTTAACATCGCTTATCAGCGTTGAGGCTTTATTTAAGTGTTGGCTGTCACCTTGCTCTAAATAATCATCAAGGTAACTTTTTAAATCAATAATGATGGTGTTTTTCAGCTTATTATAAGCGTTATCTTGCTGCTCTAAGCCGAGTAAGGTTTGACTAGCCCAGAGCAGAGTGGCTGCCAGTAAGATACTGGCGAGTGTGAGTAAAACGGCCAATAGCCGAGTAAATGATGACACGCGCATAAACGATATTCCCAAGTAACGTTACGCGCGTAGAATATTAACCTTTTATGACAATTTGATGTAAACCGTAAAAAATAACAGGTAAAAGCGAGAGCAACCAACCCAAAAGGGTTAAATAAATACCAATTCGCTTAATATTGCGGATGGTATCAGACCATTGCAGCTTTTACGTATACATCAAAGCGGTTCTTCTTGGTTTTGATTTGCATACTCGGGGTTTTATCATTTAGAAATGGGGCGTAGTCAGGGCGCTTTACAACGACTCGCTTACTAGCAAGCGGATAAGCAAAATCTAATAGATCATCGGCATCGCTATCTCCGCCGACAAGCTCTTGGAATACTCGCATTTCTTTTTTAACGAGGGCTGATTTTTCACGATGAGGAAACATAGGATCTAAGTACACAACATCAGGAGTATCACTACACTGCGCCAGTAACGTATGACTAGAACCAAACACTAGGCTCATGTTTTCTTTCATCCAAGGGCCAATTTCAGCATCGTTATAGGCGCGTTCTAGGCCGTCAAATAATAGCGCAGCAACTACAGGGTGGCGTTCATGCAAAATCACTTTACAGCCTAGTGATGCCAGTACAAAGCCATCGCGACCAAGGCCTGCAGTGGCATCAAGCACCACTGGCGTGGCACCTTTGTTTAAGCCAACCGCTTTTGCGATAGCCTGCCCTTTACCACCACCGAACTTGCGTCGATGGGCTGCGGCACCAGTTACAAAATCAACATGGATAGCACCAAGCTTTGGCTCGTCCTTTTTTTTCAAGCTCAAGCCTTGATCGTCATAATGAAGCGAAAAGCCAGCATTTTGTTCAGCCCATTTGGCCAAACCAAAACGCTGTTCAATCGCATCTAAATAAGGACGCATTTCTTTAAAAGGACAATGAATTACCACGCAAAACTCCGAGCTATATTATTCGCCGCCAGTATAGCATGGCTTAAAATAGCTCGATATCCGTTTGTGAGGTCACATCTTCGGTCTCACTCGGCTCAGCCATTTTTTGTAAGCTAGCTAAAAGCTCACTACGCGATTCGATAATGTGCTTTAGCTGAAACTTTATAAACGATAAGTCTTCATTGAGTGAGGTAAAAATCAGCTGAGTTTGCTTTAATTGCTGCAAGTGAAATGCGACTTCGTCGCTTCCCGATAAACCACTTTGCTCAATAGACTTATTTAGCTCATCAAGTTGGGCGGCAAATTTCTCTACAGCATGTTCGCGCGAATCACTGTTTTGGTACATTTGATCAGATAGCTCATTAAACGAGTTACCAATTTGCTGCGCCTGAGTCAGTGCCCGCTCATTGTTTTCCATATCTTGTACTTTGGCGTTAGTCACTTCAAGAATATGCGGGAATAGATCTTTATAACGGCCATAAAGCTGGGCATCATCTAGTGGCATGTTTTTAACCAGCATCGACACTTTAGGGTAATTAATAATAGTGCGATGGCTAAAATCAACAAAGCGATTTGCATCACGGTGTTTTTCGAGTAGCTCTTGCTCAAGTGGACACACCCCACCCTCAGCACTACAAAATACGCCAACATCTTGATACCAAAACGCCAGTACGACATCGAGCTCCATCGGATTAAAAAACTCAAACATATGCTCAGATAACGCTTTGATATCGTGTGCATGATAGCTTTGCCCAACGTAACGCATAATGCGACCCATATCACCTGAGTCTGTCATCGCGATTTCGGCAGTGATTTGCGCTCGCTCTACATCACTTTTAAGCTTTTTAGAGTGCTGACGATATTGATATAACACGCGAATACGTGCCATGAGTTCTTCAGCATTAAATGGTTTTACAATGTAGTCAGCAGCACCTGCGTTATAACCTTTTACACGGTCTGGTAGGTCAGCTTTACCCGATAAAAACATCACAGGCGTGTCTTTTGTTTGCGGGTTAGCTTTTAATTCGTTACATACCTCAAAGCCCGTTTTACCCGGCATTTCGATATCAAGTAAGATGATATCAGGGTTGTACTTTAACGCCTGTCTTAATCCTTCGTCGCCATTTTTAGCATGGATCAGTGTGCAAAAGCCCGATAGCGATTCCTCAATCACATGATGGATATATTTATCATCATCAATGGCTAATACAAGTTTTGACATGCTTAATTCCTATAAACTCTTTTTTAAGAAGGATAGTACGAGAGCGTGATTTTGCGAAGAAATATTAATAAAAAAAGCGCCTTACGGCGCTTTAGATCAACAAACTTTATTATGCAGCAATGCCGCTGTGTCTAAGTAGTGCATCAACTTGTGGTTCGCGTCCACGGAACTTTTTAAATAGCTCCATTGGCTCTTCACTGCCACCTTTTTCTAAAATGTTCTTTAAGAAAGCTTCGCCCGTGGCTGGGTTAAAGATGCCTTCTTCTTCAAATTTAGAAAACGCATCTGCCGAAAGTACTTCAGCCCACTTGTAAGAGTAATAACCTGCGCTGTAACCGCCTGCAAAAATATGGCTAAAGCCATGCTGAAAGCGGTTAAATGCAGGCGCTTTAACAACGGCCGTTTTACTGCGCACATCATCAAGAGTTGCTTGAATGTTACATGGCTCACCCGCTTTGTAAGTATGGTGAATAGTAAAGTCAAACAGCGAGAACTCAAGCTGACGCAGCATTTGCATACCTGATTGAAAGTTCTTCGCAGCTAGGAGTTTATCTAATAACTCTTTTGGTAATGGCTCATCTGTTTCGTAATGGCCCGAAATAAAGCTCAGCGCTTCTTCTTCGTAGCACCAGTTTTCAAGGAACTGACTTGGTAACTCAACCGCATCCCATGCAACACCGTTAATACCTGCAACTGGCGCAGCATCAACTTGTGTCAACATATGGTGAATACCATGACCAAACTCATGGAATAAAGTAGTCACTTCGTTATGCGTAAACAAAGCAGGCTTATCACCCACAGCTTTATTAAAGTTACACACTAAGTACGCAACGGGGGTTTGTAATTCGCCGTTAGCACGTACTTTACGACCCATACAGTCATCCATCCACGCACCACCACGCTTGCGATCGCGAGCGTATAAATCTAAATAAAAACGACCACGTAAGGTATTGCTGCTATCGTAAATTTCGAAAAAACGTACATCAGGGTGATAAGTATCAAACTCTGTCACTTCTTTAACGCTAATACCAAATAAGCGATTTACTGTGGTGAATAAGCCACTTAAAACTTTATTAGCTGGGAAATATGGGCGCAGTACTTCATCAGAAATCGCGTACTTTTCTTGCTTAAGTTTTTCGCCGTAGTAAGCGTAGTCCCATGCAGCAAGTTCCGCCACACCGTGCTTGTCTTTTGCATAAGCTGTTAGCTCAGCAAGCTCTTGCTCAGCTTGCGGTTTAGACTTAGCCGCTAAATCTTCTAAAAATGAGAAAACTTGCTCAGGCGTTTCTGCCATTTTAGTTGCCAGTGACATGTCAGCGTAGCTGCTAAAGCCAAGTAACTCGGCAAGCTCATGACGCAGTGCAAGCTCTTCGCTCATAATGGCAGAGTTATCAAATTCACCGGCATTAGGGCCTTGATCAGAGGCACGGGTCACAAACGCAGTGTAAAACTCTTCACGTAACTCGCGGTTATCAGCATAAGTCATGATTGGTAAGTAAGATGGAAAATCTAACGTGAATACCCAGCCATCTAGCTCTTTGCTTTTAGCTGTATCTGCACCAAGGGCTAACGCAGACTCTGGTAAGCCAGCCAGTTCGCTTTCATCAGTAATATGCTTTTGCCAAGCGAGTGTGGCATCCATTACATTATTACCAAACTTAGAGGCCAGCTCAGATAAACGCGCACTGATTTCGCCATAACGCTTTTGTTGCTCAGGCTTTAAAGCAATACCAGATAGCTCAAAATCACGCAGTGCATTAGTAATGGTTTTTTGCTGGGCAATCGTTAGTGTTTTAAATTCGTCACTGTTGTGAAGCGCGTTGTAAGCATCATATAAACCTTGATGCTGACCAACAAACGTTGAATACTCAGATAACAACGGCAAACATTGCTCATAGGCTTCACGTAGCTCGTCGTTATTAACGACAGAATTCATATGTGATACCGGTGAAAATAAGCGTGATAACTTGTCATCAGCTTCTTCAAGCGGAAGCACCAAATCATTCCATGTGTATGATTTAGTTGCCAGTACCTCGTCAATTTTGGTACGACACTCAGCAATCGCCGCTTTTAATGCTGGCACTACGTGTGCTGGTTTAATTTTAGAAAACGGCGGAAGCCCTTCTAAACCAATGAGTGGGTTATTTTCTGCAATTGTCATTTTCGTTCTCAAATTTTATGCGAAGATGATTTTGAAGTTGGGGCGAATTGATGAAATACAAGGGGCTTAACCTTGGTCTTTATTATGCTATTATCAACTTATTACTAAATCGATTAATTAATAAAGAATTATCTATTTTTGAGGACAAACTATGGCTCAGCATTTTGATTACATTGCAATTGGTGGTGGTAGTGGCGGTATTGCCTCTGCAAACCGTGCAGCAATGCGTGGCGCAAAAGTCGCTCTTATTGAAGCAAAACACATGGGTGGCACCTGTGTAAACGTGGGTTGTGTTCCAAAGAAAGTAATGTGGCACGGCGCACAAATCGCTGAAGCAATTAACGCATATGCACCTGACTACGGCTTTGATGTTGAATTAAAAAGCTTCAGCTGGGCTAAATTAGTTGAAAGCCGCGAAGCGTATATTGGCCGTATTCACCAAGGTTACAACAAGTACTTATCTAGCAATGGTGTAACTGTAATCAATGGCTTTGCTAAGTTTGTTGATAACAAAACAGTTGAAGTAAACGGTGAGCTATACACGGCAGACCATATCCTTGTTGCTGTTGGTGGTCGCCCTACTATTCCTAACATCCCAGGCGCTGAGCTTGGTATTGATTCAAATGGCTTCTTTGAGCTAGACGCACAGCCTAAGCGTGTTGCTGTGGTTGGTGCAGGCTACATTGCCGTTGAAATCGCCGGTGTACTTCATAGCCTTGGTACAGAAACACACCTGTTTGTTCGTAAAAACAAACCACTACGTACTTTTGACCCATACATTGTTGATACGCTTGTCGATATTATGGCAAAAGAAGGCCCAACTCTTCACACTGAGTGCACACCAAAAGAAGTGGTTAAAGAAAGCGATGGTAGCTTAACAATTCACTTTGAAAATGGTCACAGCCAAAACGTTGATGAAGTTATTTGGGCAATTGGCCGTACACCTACAACTGACAAGATCAACCTTGCAGCGGCAGGTGTTGAAGTAACTGAAGGTGGTTACGTTAAAGTAGACGAATTCCAAAACACCACAGCTGAAAACGTATACGCAGTTGGCGATATCATCGAAAACGGTATTGAACTTACGCCAGTAGCCGTTAAAGCGGGTCGTACTCTATCAGAGCGTTTATTCAATAAAGAATTGCCTGATGATTTAAAAATGGATTACGAGCTAGTACCTACAGTGGTATTCAGCCATCCACCAATCGGCACAATTGGTTTAACAGAGCAGCAAGCGATTGATCAATACGGCAGCGATAACGTTAAAGTATATAAATCAAGCTTTGCAGCAATGTACACAGCAGTTACTCAGCACCGTCAAGCATGTAACATGATGCTAGTGTGTGCTGGCGAAGACGAAAAAGTTGTTGGCTTACACGGTATTGGCTTTACCGTTGATGAAATGATCCAAGGCTTTGCTGTTGCAATGAAGATGGGCGCAACCAAAGCAGACTTTGATGCTGTTGTGGCAATTCACCCAACTGGCTCTGAAGAGTTTGTAACAATGAGATAAACTAGCTTTGCGAGTTGCGAGTTGCGAGTTGCGAGTTGCGAGTTGCGAGTCAATTTTAAAACCTTGTGGTGCTGCCACAAGGTTTTTTTATGCTTAAAGCTGGCACAAACCTTGTAACTGTTAATAAAGTAACCAGTTATAGCAAGAATTTGTCCTTGTTTACTGTGTAATTAAGCAACTTTTACGCAGTACTCAAGGCATTTTTACAAGGAGGCACTGTGTCTAAGTCTGCAATTTTATATCGCATGGTGACCGATGAGCATATTTGCCCATTCGGTTTAAAATCAAAAGATTTATTAGAGCGTCATGGCTACGATGTTGATGATCGTCATTTAACCAGCCGTGAGCAAACTGACGAATTCAAACAGCAGCATGATGTAAAAACTACACCACAAACCTTTATCAATGATAAACGCATTGGTGGTTACGATGATTTGCGCGACTTTTTTAATCTGCCTGAGGCTGGCCAACAAGGCACCAGTTACACGCCTGTTTTAGCGATTTTTGCAATGGCCATGCTACTAAGCTGTGGTTTTACTTATGCCAGCGGTGAGACTTTATTTTCTATGCAGAACCTAATGCTGTTCGTTGCATTATCAATGGCGGTATTAGCGATACAAAAGCTGCAAGATTTATTCAGCTTTTCTAACTCATTTATTACCTATGACCTATTGGCCATGCGTGTCGTGCCCTACGCCTATGTTTATCCATTTATCGAGGCGTATGTAGCGATAGGTATGGTGGCTAAATTACCCGCCTTAGCTGTTGCACCCTTTTCATTATTTATTGGTGGTATAGGTGCGGTATCGGTTATTAAGGCTGTGTATATCGATAAACGAGAGCTGAAATGCGCCTGTGTTGGTGGCGACAGTAATGTGCCGCTCGGCTTTATCTCTCTGAGTGAAAACTTATTTATGATTGCCGCAGGTATATGGATGCTATTTAGCTAATACAAAAACGCGAGGGATTACCCTCGCGTTCATTTTCACTATTAGTGAGGGTTATTAAGCCGTACCACCCACAGTTAAGTTATCAATTTTAAGGCTAGGTTGGCCCACTCCAACAGGAACGCTTTGGCCATCTTTACCACACACGCCAACACCTTTATCAAGCGCTAAGTCATTACCTACCATCGAAATTTGCTGCATCACTTCTGGGCCATTGCCAATCAGTGTTGCACCTTTGATAGGTTGTGTGATTTTACCGTTTTCAATTAAGTAGGCTTCAGAGGCACTAAATACAAACTTACCTGACGTAATATCCACTTGGCCGCCACCAAAATTAGGCGCGAAGATACCTTTTTTTACCGAGCTGATAATATCGGCTTGGCTGTGCTCGCCACCTAGCATATAGGTGTTGGTCATACGTGGCATAGGTAAATGAGCGTAGGATTCGCGGCGCGCATTACCAGTAGGGTTAACACCCATCAAACGGGCATTTAGCTTATCTTGCATGTAGCCTTTTAGAATACCGTTTTCAATAAGCACGTTATACGCAGCTGGTGTCCCTTCGTCATCCACGTTCAATGAACCACGGCGATCAGCAATGGTGCCATCATCCACGACTGTACACAGCTCAGATGCCACCTTTTGACCTACTTTACCGCTAAACGCCGATGCGCCTTTACGGTTAAAGTCACCTTCTAGGCCATGGCCTACCGCTTCGTGTAGTAACACACCCGGCCAACCTGCACCTAGTACGACTTCCATGCTACCCGCAGGTGCATCGACTGCTTCTAGGTTTACTTTTGCTTGGCGAACAGCTTCTTCGGCGTATTCCATCCAACGCGGTTTGCCATCGACTAATTCTTTAAAATAGCCATAATCTAAACGCGCACCGCCCCCTGCACCACCGCGCTCACGGCGACCGTTTTTCTCAAGTAAGACAGAACAGTTTAAGCGAATAAGCGGGCGAATATCGGTGGCAAAGGTGCCATCACTTGCAGCAATTAATACTTCTTCATAAACCGCCGACATTGAACTGATCACTTGCTCAGCATCCGGTGCTAATTGACGAATATAGTTTTCAAGTTCGCGTAGCAGGCTTACTTTGTCATCGTTGCTCATGCTTTGAATTGGTTGATGCGGTGCATACTGCTCTTTAGCAGCAACATCACTGAATACTTGAATCGTTTTGTTTTCGCCTGCATTAGCAATGCTGCGCGCTGCCGTTGCTGCTTTGTTTAACGCTTCAAGGTTAATCGCATCTGAGTATGAAAAACCGGTTTTTTCACCGCTAACAGCACGCACACCCACACCACGCTCAACGTTGTATGAGCCTTCTTTCACTAAGCCATCTTCAAGCACCCAAGATTCGTGGTGGCTCGATTGAAAATACAGGTCGGCATAATCAACTTGATGTTGATGAATAAAAGCGAGCGTTTTTTCTAATTCTTCTCTCGTAAGTTGGCTGTCATGTAATAAATGCTGTTCAACCGTGTTCATAATAAATGCTCTCTAAATCGTTGCTGAGACTGCACAGGCATGTCTTGGCGAATTGTATTCAAGCGGTTTAAATCAAGCTCATGGCTGATAAACCCGGTACCAGAGGCAAGCTCACTGAGCGTTTCTCCCCATGGTGAAATAATAATGCTGTGACCATAAGTGTGGCGGCCATTTTCATGCTCGCCCCACTGTGCTGCGGCAACCACATAGCATTGAGTTTCGATTGCCCGCGCAGCTAATAAAATATGCCAATGAGCAGCACCGGTGAATGTGGTAAAGGCACTGGGCACTAAAATAAGCTCAGCCCCTTGGCGCTGCATGGCGGTGAATAAGCCACTAAAACGTAGATCATAACATACTGCTAAGCCAATTTTACCAAATGGCGAGTCGACCACCACAATATCATTGCCTGCTTGCGTCGCATCAGACTCTCGGTAACTGCGCGTAGTGTCGGCAACATCCACATCAAATAAGTGAATTTTATTGTACTGCGCAACCACATCGCCTTGGTTGTTAAATAAAAACGAGGCGGCTAAATACTTACCATTTTGCTGTGAAACAGGCAGGGTGCCAGCAGCTAACCAAATATCATGTTGCTTACATAAATCAGCAAGCTTCGCTTTATATGACTCACTTTGCAGACCTAATTCATAACTTGCTTGGCTTTGCTTACTAAAGATCAAAAAGCTTTCGGGTAAACACACTAGCAATGGCCGAGTTGCAGGAAGCGTTGATAATGTCTGTGCTAAAAAAGCGAGGTTTTGCTCAGCATTCATGCTTGAGCACATTTGCACAGCAACAACCTGTGGTGGAGGATTAGCCTTCATTGTTATCTAAACTCGCTGAAGATGCGGCATCTTTTAATTTTAGTTGCGTCGACGACTGCGGCTGACTTTGCGCGGCTTGCGGTAACGTCACTTCACGGCTCTTACGATCTACTTCTTCAACGACAGGATCGTTCATACTACCTGTTACTTTAAAGTTGATCTCTGAGATCACCCGCGCCGAATGAATCACTTTATCGATTGCCAGCGCTGCAAGACCACTTACCGGGTTTACCATCCATGCCACAATCACTGGAATACTCGACGTCACCTGCGGCGCAACCGCTAGGTCGTAATCAATTTCAAAGGTGTTTAAGTTTGTATGGCCTTTAATCGTTAGATCGGCAGGTACACCATCAAGCTTGGTATCTTGAGTGTAAGCTATGCCCTTTTCTAGCTGCATGGTGCCTTGCATACTGTTATAGAAAAAGCCTTTCGAGAATACATCTCTAAAATCGAGTTTCAGCTTACGCACTAACGAATCTAAACTCAGTAAAGAGAATACTCGCGCACCACCATCACTGATTTCAGCAAGGTGCCCTTCACCTAAACGCCAATCTAATTCACCAGCTAAACTTGGTACATCAAAGCTATAAGGTGCGCCTTGCCATGCAAGATCAAACTTAATATTGGCATCTGAATCTTTTACTGTGGTGGTGATATCAAACTCATCAAATAACTCGCCAATATCGTCACTTTGTAAGTTACCACTAAAGCGTGTTTGCCCATCAGCAAATTGTCCTTTACCACGTAATACGTGGTCACCTTTGTCGATGACCAGCTCAGTAAACAAGAGTTTATCGTTCTCCCCAACTAAGCTGCTTTTAATTTTATCAAGCTGATACTCAGCCACTTTACAATCTTCACAGTTAAACTCGATGGCTGGGACTCGGGTTAACCAGCTTAAATCTTCTGGTTCAGCGTCTTGCTCTGTTTGCTCTGTGGCTTCGTTAAAATTAATACGCAGGTAGTCTGTAAAAATTTGAATTGGTCTGCGCGTTTCACCGGTTGGAATAAGCGCGTCGGCACGTAATTCTTTGGCATTTAGCTTTAGCTCTAAATCTGATTGCTTTGGTGCTAAGCGAAATTCAAAATCATTAAAGTCGATATTGTGTAGTGCTAGTTTGTTAAATTTACCCGTTACGTTATTGAACGCAGGCATCACACTTGGCGCATCAGACTTAACTTTGGTAAGCGCAATAATTTGATCAATTAAGCCAAACCAAGGCACTATTTCGGTTTTTGGTAAATCGATAGATACCGCAAAACCTTCACGATTAAGCCCTAAATCTTGCGCACCTAAAATTAAATGGGCATTACTAAATTTCTTTTCACCGTTATCTAAGATCGCATTAAAGAATAACTGCTCATCAACATTAGCGGTGATCAAGTTAGAAATACGGTCGCCCTGTACCACTGCGGTTAATGGCCATTTCTGCTCTGCGCTTTTGTTATAAGGTGCAGGCAGCTTGCTGGTCACACCGATTAAATTACCACTCACATCAGCGCGGTAATTAAAGTCATTTGGTAAAAAGTTAAGCGACACATTAATATCAACATCACTTTGACCGCTTAAGTAACCGGCCAGTAAACCATGAGCTTGTTCAATTAAAGGCTCAGCTTCAAGGCCCAGCTTTACCTCAATTTCGGCGCGATAGGTGTCAGCCACATTTTCACTGTTGTAGTTTGCTGTGAGTGGCATGCCCATCCAATCTGCTTTGGCATTTTTTAAGTCGATTTTATCGTTATTAAACTTAACAATACCGGTCATATGGTTAAGCGTGATCCCTGGCTGTGCAAGGTAAACCGGAATATTAGCTAATTCAACTTCACCAATCGCATCAACATGACCCGAACGTAAATTAACCAACAACTCAATATCGGCCGTCGCTTCGCCTTGTGGTTGCACAACTTCAAAAACACTCGCCAAAGGTTTAGCAAGCGGAGTCGCCGTAAAGAACGGGTTAAGCTTGTCGCCATGAGCACGTTTATTAATGGCAACTTTTAGGATATCTGCATTCATTAAATCAGCAATACTGACATGAACACTCTCCCCTAGAGAGAGGTTAACCAGTTTGCCCGACTTGCTATAGATATCCATGCGTTCATTTTCGAAATGTAAAATGACGTTGGCATCTTCAACTTCTGGCCAGCTTGGTGAAAACTTATATTTAGCGTTTTCAACATTCGCTAACACTTCAAATTGACCTTGCTGCTCTTTAAACGGGAAACCTTTAAATGGCCCTGAAAACAGCACTTGAGCTTTATTGACTTCACCGCCCTTAATTGCGTCATTAAGGTAATTAACCAGCTTTTCGCTCATTACAGGTAACGGGAAATAATGCCCAGCGACTTTGGCATCAGGGGCATAGGCTTCAGCATATAAATCTAACCGCGGTTCATCGGTCAGGCTGAGCATCATCTCAGCAGCCACAGTCACTTCGTCGTTATCAAGCCAGATATTATCGCTACTAATGCGCCAGCCATCATCGTAATGGTGAAGGTCGAGCTCTACATTTAATTGATTGTAGGCAATATCTTGGCTAAAGCTGCCGTTCGTTAGCAGTTGATTGTTCTCGCCATATAGCTGAATTCGCCCAGCTGATTGATTAATTAAGCCATCAACACGAATCGCCTGACCGCCAGGAATGCCCTGCAGGGACAGCCAATTGATTTGTTCGCCCTGAAACCAAAGTTGCCAGTTATCCTGCTGACCCAACTCAAGATAGGCATCACTTAACTGACCATTGGGTTGACGGGCTAAAAACGGGGCAAGTACTTCAAAATTACTTAACTGCGATAACTTTGCCAGTAATGCAAAATCAAATTGCTTTAACCAAATTTGGCTTTTATCGCCAAGTTGAGCTTCAAACTGTAAGGTTGGCCATTGTTTTAAATCACTTTCAAAGGTGAGCCCGGTGCTTTTTAAGCGCCAGCCATTTTGCTTAGGAAATAAATGAAAACCACCTTCGCTTAAACTGATTTGGTGTGCTTCTTGGTTTTGTTGCCAATTGATAAAGCTCGGTAGCCACTGCACTTTTACATCGCTGATCAGGCCTTTTTCAAGACTAAACCAGGTTTGTAAATTGATGTCTGAAGTAAGCTGCTGCTTGTCGGTATTAATATATTGCGCCAGCCACTTAGATACATCAACGTTCGCTGCTTGCACATAGATATCGCCAGCCATGGTTTCAAGAGTCGAACCATTCAGCGCCATGCGGGCGTCAAAGCTACCAACAGAAATTCCCGGTAAGGCTAACGTGCCTGAGCCTTGATGTTGCTCAGGAGTATTTTGCCAGACAATGTTTTCGAGTATCAGCTTGCGCTCTTTACCATCATTGAGGGTAAAATTAAGGCTACTGTCTTGCACCGCAAAGTGACCAGTTTCACCAAGGAATAAGCCTTCGATTAGTTCTTTTTGCTCAAAGTTGCTGGTTTGCTGGTTATTCCCCAAATCAAGCATAGTGGGTAAATCAACATCAGCATGAAAACCATTGATCACAAAATAGTTCGATTTAAGCTGACGGGTTTTTACTGACTCCCATAAATTAACTTCAAGGCTCGCTTTATCAATGGTGAGTGCAATCGGTGAGGTTTGGTTATCTTCAAAAGAAATATCTTCGATGACTAAGGCTGGACCTTGGCCATGCCAACTGGCTGAGATTGAGCCAATCGCTAAATTTACATCAAAGCGTTCATACAAAAACGCTTCAATGTCATCTTTATAATCATTTGCGTATGGCAGTGAATACTTTACCACAGAGACAATAACGGCCAGCAGTACGAGAGTAATGGCAAATACTTGCCATAACTTACGTAAACAATAAAAGCAGACCGTTTTTGCCTTCATTACATCATTACCACATCAAACTGTTCTTGGTTATATAAACTCTCTGTTTGAATACTGACTTGCTTACCGATAAATAGTTCCAGCTCAGCAAGGTTGTGATACTCATCGTTGATCAATGCTTCGCTTACCGAAGGAGCTGCGTAAACCATAAACTTATCAGCTGCATAAGCACGGTTTACCCTAACGATTTCACGCAAGATTTCGTAGCAAACCGTTTCTACCGTTTTTTGCGAGCCGCGCCCTGAACACGCAGGACACACATCACAAAGAATGTGCTCTAAGCTTTCGCGGGTACGCTTGCGGGTCATCTCTACTAAGCCTAGTGCAGATAAGCCGTTTATGTTGGCTTTTGCACGATCTTTTGCAAGTGCAGACTCAAGTGAGTGCAAGACCCGGCGTTTGTGCTCATCACTAACCATATCGATAAAGTCGATGATAATGATGCCGCCTAAATTACGTAAACGTAGCTGACGAGCAATTGCTGAGGTCGCTTCGATATTAGTATTAAAAATGGTTTCTTCTAGGTTACGATGGCCAACAAACGCACCGGTATTTACATCAACGGTTGTCATCGCTTCGGTTTGGTCGATAATTAAATAACCACCCGATTTAAGCTCAACTTTACGATGCAGTGCTTTTTGGATCTCGGTTTCAACATCGAATAAATCGAAAATAGGTCGCTCACCTGGGTAGTATTCTAATGCTCCCGATAACAGCGGCACAAATTCTTCAGTAAACTCTTTAAGCTCTTGATAGGTTAGTTTTGAGTCAACACGAATACGCTCCATGTCTTCACCTACGTAGTCACGTAGAGTTCGAAACGCCAGTGTTAAGTCTTCATGCAAGATGCTTTCTTTACTGGTTTTTTTGCGCTTAGTGACGATTTTTTGCCACAGTTTTTTTAAGAATTCCGCATCGTGACGTAGCTCAGCTTCCGACGCCCCTTCTGCTGCGGTACGAACAATAAAGCTGCCGTCATCATCACCATATTCGGCAACAATTTTCTTTAAACGCGAACGTTCTTCTTCGGTTTCAATGCGCTGGCTTACACCTACGTGTGTTGCATCTGGCATAAACACTAAATAACGAGAAGGAATAGTGATATCGGTTGTTAAGCGCGCGCCCTTGGTTCCTAGCGGGTCTTTAACCACTTGCACCATGATATGTTGGCCTTGGCGCACAAGCTCACGAATATCTTGTACTTTTTTGATTGGCTGCTCATCAACGCCTTCTACAATTGAGGCACTGTTTACAATGTCTGATGCATGTAAAAAGGCGGCTTTCTCTAAGCCAATATCGACAAACGCAGCCTGCATACCCGGTAATACACGGCTGATTTTACCTAAGTAAATATTGCCCACAATCCCAAGGTTGCCAATACGCTCTAGTTGGATTTCTTGCAGTACGCCATTTTCGATAAGCGCAACGCGACTTTCGCTCGGTGTAACGTTGATCAGTAATTCGGTGCTCATGTTACCCTCTTAAAAATTCGTTTAATAACTGCTCTGTCTCATATAAAGGTAAGCCGACAACCGCAAAATAGCTACCCGAAAGGTGACTAACAAAGCGGCCACCTAAGCCTTGAATGCCATAACCACCGGCTTTATCTTGCGGCTCACCACTATGCCAATAAGCATCAATTTCAGCATCGCTGAGCGGTTTAAATGTAACATCGGTGACAACAAGGCAGCTTTTTACTTGCTCACTATCAGCAATTGCCACAGCCGTCATCACTTGATGGGTACGGCCAGATAAGCGCTTCATGGTAGCGGTAAAATCAGCTTGGTCTAGCGGCTTACCAAGTGCGGTATCATCAATGACAACCACGGTATCGCTGCCAAGTACTGGGCGGTCAGTGTAACCCATAGCAACGCCCGATTGCGCCTTGAGTCTGGCAAGACGCTCTACATAGTCGCGCGGGGCTTCGTTTGGGAATTGGCTTTCATCTGCATCAACGCTAAATTGAGAAAACTCAACGCCAAGTTGGCTGAGCAACTCTTTTCGGCGCGGTGATGCAGACGCCAAATAAATTGCGGTTTGCATTATCTAATCCTGAAATGACGGCGATATTTACGCAAAATTAAGAATATCCACCACCAACAAAGCATGCCGGTTAGTACTGGCCACATATAATGCGGGCTAAAATAAACGCCCATTAAAAAGTGGTTAAGCCAAAATTGCATGAGGTGGTAAAGCGTTAAAAACAAAGCAATTAAAATGCTTTGCTGCCATAAAGAAAAGTTTCTAATTTTTTGGAAATTACTAGCTGTGATAAATATACACACCGAGTAAGTCAGTGAGTTCACACCAAGTGGCGAGCCTGATGCAAGGTCTATTAATAAACCAACCACCCAAGCTGTGCCAATATTTAAACGGTGTGGCACCGCTAACGACCAATACATTAATACCATTAACACCCAGTCTGGGCGGTATGGTTCAAACGAAATTGGTAACGGCATTAATGCCATTACCAATGCAAAGAAGATACTGATAGCAATCAGCAAAAAGTGACGACTATTCATTGCTGATGCTCTCCTGCTGATTACGCCACAGCACAACCAATAAGCGAATACGGTCAAGTTGCGCAATTGGCTCAGCATAAACCTGCGCAAAAGGACGCCCTTCATCACGGTTAATTTCGGTCACCACTGCAACCGGATATCCCTCTGGGAAAGTGCCACCAAGGCCTGAAGTAACTAAGATATCGCCAATGCGAACATCAAGGCTATGCGGTACATGCGAAAGTTTTACCACGTTGATTTTGCCAATCCCCTCAACCACGGTACGCACATCGTTACGTAAAATACGCACAGGTGTGGCATGGGTTGTATCGGTCATCAGTAGTACGCGCGAGGTAGTTGAACCCACTTGAGTGATTTGCCCCACTACCCCCATTTCGTCAATCACAGCTTGGCCTTCGCTTAAGCCATCCGTTGTACCACGGTTAATAACCACTTGGTGGCTATACGGGTTTGAATGAACAGAGAGAACTTGTGCAATAATCTTACGGTTTGATTGCTTAGCCGATGAACCGAGTAAAGCGCGTAACTTATCGTTTTCACGAGATAAAAATGACAGTTGTTGTAGTTGTTCGCTTTGTAGTAACTGCTTCTTTTTAAGTGCTTCGTTTTCGGTTAAAAGCTGTTCGCGGGTATGAAGGTTCTTTGCGCCAATACTAAATAACTCATAGGGCAAGTTGGCAAGGTAAATGAGTGGGCTAACTAAAGTGTTTAGGCTGGTGCGGATTGTTGTACCACCTTGAGTGTAGCGATCGCCTACTATCAGCACGACACTCAAAAGCACTGCGACAAAAAGTCGCAGTTGCAAAGAGATGGTACGACCAAAAAGTAACTTCATTAGTCGTAGCTAAATACGTCACCACCGTGCATATCAATCATTTCTAGTGCCTTACCGCCGCCACGTGCAACACAGGTTAATGGATCATCAGCAACCACAACTGGAATACCGGTTTCTTCCATTAATAAACGGTCTAGGTCTTTTAATAATGCACCACCACCGGTTAATACCATACCGTGAGCAGAGATATCAGACGCAAGCTCTGGTGGAGATTGCTCTAATGCAACCATTACCGCGCTCACAATACCCATTAATGGTTCTTGCAGTGCTTCTAAGATTTCGTGTGAGTTAAGCGTGAATGAACGCGGTACACCTTCAGCAAGGTTACGACCACGTACTTCAATTTCAATTGGCTCGTCTGTTTTGAAAGCAGAACCAATTTGGTGCTTAATGTTTTCAGCTGTCGCTTCACCAATTAAGCTACCGAAGTTACGACGTACATAGTTGATGATAGCCTCATCAAATTTGTCACCACCAATGCGTACAGATGAAGAGTAAACCACACCATTTAATGAAATAATGGCAACTTCAGTTGTACCACCACCGATATCAACAACCATTGAACCGGTTGCTTCAGATACTGGTAGGCCTGCACCGATTGCCGCAGCCATTGGCTCTTCGATTAAATATACTTCACGAGCACCAGCACCCATAGCAGACTCACGAATAGCACGTTTTTCTACTTGCGTTGCACCACAAGGCACACAAATAAGAACACGTGGGCTTGGGCGCATAAAGTTGTTGTTATGCACTTGCTTGATGAAGTGTTGCAGCATTTTTTCAGTAACGTAGAAATCAGCAATAACGCCGTCTTTCATTGGACGAATTGCTTTAATGTTACCCGGAGTACGACCTAACATTTGCTTAGCTTCGGTACCTACAGATGCTACGCTCTTAGGGCCACCAGCACGCTCTTGACGAATAGCAACAACTGAAGGTTCGTTTAATACGATACCTTCTTCTTTTACATAAATTAGGGTATTGGCTGTACCCAAGTCGATCGATAGATCGTTTGAAAAAATACCACGGAGTTTTTTAAACATGAGGCTGGATGACCTTTGAAAATTCGTTCTTATACTAGCTGCTCTCACTCTATCATGCTAATCATGAAAAAGCGCAACTGCTTTAATTAAAATGCTAAAAAAGGAAGCATCCATTGCTTCCTTTTTAAATTCTTATCGTTCGCGTACTAAACGGAAACCGATATAGTTTGCACGAAAATCTGGCGCTAGGATTAAGCGCGTTGATACGCGTGCTAGGCTAGGAGCAAAATTCCATGCACCGCCTCGAACAGCCACATCAGACTGTCCTGACTTTTTGTTTGTCCATTCCCACACATTACCTACTGTATCGTATAGGCCAAATGCGTTAGGAGAAAACGACCCTGTTGGTGCAGCGCTCTTGTTTGACCATTCGCTACCACACCAGCCACAGTTCGCTAAATTTTTACCAATTTCGTTACCCCAAGGGTATTCAGTTTCTTTACCTGCACGTGCAGCGTATTCCCACTCAACCTCATTTGGTAAACGAAACAGCTGGCCTGTTTGACCCGATAACCAATCAGCATACGCTTTGGCATCGTTGTAAGTTAAACAAACCGCCGGAAAATCACTTTCTTGATCAAAGCCTGGGTTGCGCCAGTTTAAGGTTGCTTCCCACACTGGTTCGCCATTTAAGTAATACGCACAGCCGCGATCTTTTTCTGCTTCTGTTTTATAGCCGGTATTCGCAACGAATTGCTCATACTCACCAACGCTTACTTCTTTGCTTTGCATTGCAAATGAGTTAGCAATGGTTTTTTCTACCACTGGGCGCTCATTCGCTAACCCATTGCCGTTAATGTCACCCATCTTAAATTTACCAGCGGGAATAACTACAATGCTGGCAGAACTGGTTTTATTAACAATACTTGCAACAGGTGTTGTTACAGGTTGTTCTGGTGCCGCAGTCACTTCAGCAACAACAGGCTCTGGCACTTTAACTAGGTTTGCATTAATGGTTTGTGCTTTACGCAGATCAATTCGCGCTTTATAGCTTTTGTAGCCACGTTTGCGAATTTCAATATCATGAAAACCTTTTGGTAATGATGTCGTTAACCTAGTTGCACCATAGCTAACACCATCAATAAACACTTCGTCGTCATAAACATTTGAACGCAGTGTTAATTCAACCATTTTAGATTTTTTTAGATCAGGTAATGGTTCAACCTTTATTGGCTTTTTTACAGAATAATCACTTACTGGTTGCTCACTCATACGTGAAACCGATACCACCTGCCCATTATCCTGAGAGTCACTGAATGTTAACTGACTATCTGAATAGGTAGTGCCGTAGCTTGGCTGAAAGTTACCAGCCAGTGGCGTGCCATAGTCAGCACAAAAACGATTATCTAAGTTAAGTAAGCTACATAAACGGCTGCTGTTTACATCACCGCGCATCGTCACACTTAGGTTAACGTTGTAGTTACCTTGACCACTGAACGCGCTGTTCACGACATGGCTACTTAAAATCTTAACTTGTGCACCAGCAAGGTTACGTTTTGGCTCAACTAAACGTTCTTCAGTTAAGTTAGCAAAAATCTGGTCTACAAAACGTTTAGTGGCTTTTTGTAAGCCCATTTGTTGGCCACGTTGTTCACAGGCAGCAAGTGTTTCGGTGCGCTTACAGTTAATCGTGTGATTAACCTCTAATGTGCCTTCACGCGTGAATTCATTACGTAAACGCTCAACACGTGCCGTTGCTAACTGCTCTTTTAAACTTTCTAAGGTGTTTAACTGGGTGTGCTTTGATACACGAATTTGCTCAATGTCTTTTCTATGTGAAGCAATTGCCGCCAATTGCATCGAAATATCATCTTTGTTTTGTTTGTGATCAACCACAGCTTTTTGATAGCGCGACTGCGCATTGCTGATATCAAGAGTTGGGTCATCAATAAGTCGGCGGTACATCTCGTTCATTGCATCTAGCGCTTGGTTTTTTTCTTTATCTAGCTCAGTTGAGCGGGCGCGCAATAATTCGAGTTGTTTTTGTAACTGACTTTCTTCTTTTAGGTGTTTTTCGAGGATTAAGGTCGAGTTATCGTATTCGGCTTGTTTTTTACTGATCTCTGATTCAATGCCAGTTACCGTAGCAGTATCTTGTGCAAATGCACTAGTTGCTAGCAAACTAACTGAAATTAACAGAGATAAAGGAGCAATTCGCATATATTCCATTCCCAAAAAGCGGCAATTATTTGGTCATTATTATTTTTTATAATTAAACTCTTATGCTATGTACTTGCAAGGCAAAACACAAGCTTTGTTCAATTATTATCTGAGTTTACATCTATTACCTTAGTTGATGCCAGTAAATAACAAAATCATTTGAGTTTAATTGACTAATTTCTATCTGTAAGACGATTTTGCTACAATAAGACGTGTTTTTTTACGAAAATTAATGCCGTGAATAGTTCTTTTGAATCACCAGTACAAACAATTCATCACCCCTTATTAACTGCACGTAAAATTCAGTTGAGCATCAAGCGAGATGATCTTATTCATCCGCAAATTAGTGGCAACAAATGGCGTAAGCTAAAGTTTAACTTAGATGTTATGCAGCAACAGGGTAAATCTGAGCTACTCACTTTTGGTGGCGCGTTTTCAAATCATATTCATGCCACGGCAACTGCAGGTAAACTATTTGGCTTTAAAACCCACGGTATTATTCGCGGCCCTGAGCTAGACGAAGCAAATCCAACACTCAACTACGCAAAGCAATGCGGTATGAGCTTACACCCAGTAAATCGAATTACTTACCGCTTAAGGCACGACCAAACGTATTTAGCACAGTTACAAGCGCAGTTTCCGAATGCCTACATATTGCCAGAAGGCGGCACTAACACAGCCGCACTTTTAGGCTGTAAAGAATTAGCGCAAAGCCTACCAAGCTCTGATGTGATTGTTTGCCCAACTGGTAGTGGCGGCACACTGGCAGGTTTAATCGAAGGTGCACCACAACACACAAAGCTGTTAGGTGTCGCAGTACTGAAGCAAGCGCACTACTTAATTGATGAGATAAAGCAGCTAAGTAATAAAGCAAATCAGCAACAAAACTGGCAGCTGCTTTGCGACTTTCATGATGGTGGTTACGGAAAGTTTAGCGATGACTTGTGGCAATTTTGCCAAACCTTTAGTGAGCAACACGCAATCCCGCTTGAACCAATCTACAGCGGCAAAATGCTCTATGCCGTTTGGCAATTAATAGAGCAAGGTTACTTTAGTGAAGGAACGCATATCATTGCAGTTCATACTGGTGGGCTACAAGGGTTAGATGGCCTCAAGTACCGTGGCCTCATTAACTAACTATAGGGCGTAATATCCGCCAGCTTTTGTAATGGCTCGGCAAAGTAAAAACCTTGAGCAGCAATGACACCTAGGTTTTTTAAGGTCGCAAGTTCGTTCTGTGTTTCTACTCCAACCGCATAAACAGGAAAGTTTAACTCAGTACCTTTAGTAATTATTTGCTTAACCATTTTTTGCTGTTGGGTGTTGGTGTCAATATTGTGGATCAGCTCAAAAGCCAACTTAATACAGCATACGTTTTTGATGCCTTTATACGTTGCCAAGTGCTCTGCAGTACGCACATTATCAATAACAATGCCTGCAGAAAGTTTTTCTAAACATTCAAACTGTGCACTGAGCTTTTTATGCTGTTTTAAATAATCATCTTCGCTTAGTTCAAATTGCAGTTTATCTGCGCTATTAAACCCTTCCATTTGCTGTTTAAACCACAGCCAAAACTCGTCATTAAACCAGTTCATTGCGTGTAA
This sequence comes from Pseudoalteromonas sp. P1-8, assembly GCF_001399985.1. Classification (NCBI taxonomy): domain Bacteria; kingdom Pseudomonadati; phylum Pseudomonadota; class Gammaproteobacteria; order Alteromonadales; family Pseudoalteromonadaceae; genus Pseudoalteromonas; species Pseudoalteromonas sp. P1-8. Next base: position 89,468 of record NZ_LJSO01000002.1, on the reverse strand, counting down.
GTTTATACTCACCGTTAATGAGCCCGTTTCGTTCAGCAGCATTTTCTTCACTTGAGAAATCACAGTTTGGTCCAATAACAAGACATCTTTTTTACTGCTCATGTGAGGAATAAAATGCCGAGCTGCAAGCAAGCCTAAACTCTTGTGGCGAATACGGATCAACGCCTCATGCTGTAAAATATCACCTGTTTGTAAGTCGAACAAAGGCTGAAAAAACAACATGAAATGTTTTTTCTTTATGTACTCAAATAGGTGTTCTTTACTATCAGCGAGCATGCTTGACTGCGTATGACCAAAGGGTAAGCGATGAATATGCTGCCAAGCGCTTTGTTTCGCCAGTGCTAATGCTGATTTAGTAAGCTGATAAACCACTGCCTGATCAGCCCCTGCGCGGTAATTACACACACCAATTTTTATATCAGCGCGAGATAAGTCACTACGATAATTTAAACAAGCTTGATAAATAACCTGATGTAATCGCTTAGTGTATTTATCAACTTCGGTGGCAGGCACACTGTTTAGGGTCACAGCAATACCACCCGATGGCAATAATTTAACAGAGCGATTTACAAGTTCACCAAACCCTTTTGCTATAACTAACTTAAAGTAATTATCAACGTCGAGGTTAGCAGGGAAAGGGTTCTTCCAAAAGAATAGCGCAAACAAATGGTTATAGTTTGTTGGTACACCATACAAAATATTTAAATCCTGATGACCTAAAGGTTTAGGTGGTGCAACTTTCTTGGCTGTAACCTGGGTGTTTAATTGTTCAAATGGTTTGCTCAGCGGTTTTTCTGCTATTGCTAATTGCTTGAACATTTTTTTCCACCAGCGGAAACCCCAGTACCCAGTGCCAAGCAATATTAAATTTAGGAAAATAAATAAGTGACTTTCGACCAACCAAGAAGGCCAATGAAATAAACGTAAGTTAACCGTTTTATAGCTAAACACCTCTTGCTCTAAGTCGATAAAGTTTGCAAAGTTATGTGGTACATCACTGGCACTCATTGCAAAACCTTGGCTTTTAACTAAGGTAGCAATAATATCTTGCGAGGCAATCGGGTCGAGGTTTAACTCATACACTTGCTTGGCAAGCTCAGTACCGGTGCGATGAACTTTGTCGTGCAACACATCACTTAAGAAAATATTAAAAACAACTAATAGCAAAAAAGCGGCCGCCACATAGATGGCCACCGGTTGCTTTATTTGTGAAGCTAAGTCTCGTTTCATTTCACAGGTTAGTTGCTTAAACATATACAAAGTGTTGTTCAAGAACCCTATAAATACAAGGCTGCAGGGCGATTTAAAGCAATATCAGAAATATCCTAGAACCAGCGCTGTCAAAAGTTTTGTAATTTTAAACACCTAGCAAAAACAGTTAATGAGAATTATTTTGTAACTGGCAAACTGCTACTTAAAGAGTAGTAAGAAAGTTTGCAGTGCTGAAGCTTCCTCAAAATCAACGCAGTTACTAATCAACTTTAAACACATTTAGGGCATCGGATGTTTTTTGCTGTGCATTTTCTAAATCTGTAATTAACTTCTCAAGTAACGCTAACTCGTTTTGAACATCATGCATGTTTGAAGTGATATTTTCGCTTGCTTTGCTCGCTTCTTCAGCAAGCTGACTTTGCGATTCAATTGCATCGGATACCGTATTTGTTTGGCTACTCACATCAGCAATATTCGCTGTTAACGTATCTATATTCGATAACGCTTGTTCACTATTATCACTGACCATTTGCGTTGAGTCAGAGGTATTTTCCATATACACCTGCAACTGCTGAACCTGCTGTTTTATATCATCAAGTACTGAAGATATTTCAGATGTAGAGTCTTGGCTACGTGTAGCTAAACCACGAACCTCATCGGCTACAACAGCAAAGCCACGGCCTTGCTCCCCTGCCCGAGCAGCTTCTATTGCCGCATTCAATGCAAGTAAATTAGTTTGCTCTGCAATGCTCGAAATCGTATCGAGTACAGATTGAATACTGCTTGTTTTAGCACTTAGGGCATCTGATTGTTCATGGGCTTGCTGTATTAACTCTGACAACGAGCTAATACTTGCTTTATTCCTACCAATAATTTGTTTAGTACTTGCAGATAGATCATTCGCCTTTATGGTGTTTTTTGAGCTTTCTTCTGCAGATACTGCTATTTGCTCTATCTGGCTATATAGCCTAGTGAAGTTGTCATGCAATGTTGCGGTCGTTGAATTAATATTTTCAACACGCTCAGATAGCTCTTTAGCAAATGTGATTAATGACCGAACACTGGATTCACTGGTGTTATTAGCTTGCTGAACTTGCCTAATTAAATCGGTAAGCGCATCGACGAGCTCATCAACGCTTCTGGAGATTGCACCAATTTCATCACTCGAATTATCGTTAATTCTCACCGCTAAATCATGGCTGGTAGCGATAGTGCTAATCACATTTCTAACCCTAGTTACTTTTCTCGCCAGCGACTTAATAACGAATAACCCAAAAGCAAAGAACAAACCTATAAGAATAATGGCAAAGCCACTCGTGACATAAACAGTAGTATTTGCACTACTACGACTTTGCTCAATCAGCGACTCTAAAGCTTGCTGCTTATTTAGAATATGCTTACGGACCTTACCTATTAACTCAGTGGACTGAGCAAACCAATCTGCTGGTGTTGGATAGCTTAAAGATAGCTCACCACTTTCTTGATTAAGCTTTTCAACAATGCTTTTTACATCTTGATAAGTTTGTGAGTTGGTCAATTCTGCTAGCCATTTTTTATCAGCATCACCTGTAAGTGTTAAAGAAAGCAAAAACAAGGTCTCTTCAATATTGTGAAAATAGCTACTGACTAAGACTTGATTACTCTCAGAAATCGATTTTGAAGATAAGACACCATTCACTTTACCTCGCACTTGCCCAAGCCTTTCCTTCAATAAAGACATTTCGACTATTGCAAGACCAGAAGCGATTGCCTCACTTTGCTTGACCTGTGAGACTCGCCTGTTGGCAACATCGAGCATAAACTTGTTTGAATCAGAATAGACCACAAACGCTTGTTTACCTTGCTTCTTGTCGACACTTTCTCTCAGCTCAGTGATTTTCTTATGTTTTGCTAATACCGCATTGAATAGTGTTGATGAAACCTTATGCTGCTGAGTGTAACGGGCAAATTTATCAAATGCTTTGTCGACCACTACACGCTGCTGTGCAACACGCTCTTTATTTTGACTATAGCCAGAGCCAATTAGGCCCGCAGTTAAGCCTCGTTCAACAGCCGTTTCGTGAGCTATCTCATCAATCATTAAAGCTTCACGTATATATACGGCATCTTTCTCAACTGTGCTTTTTCTAACAAGCGACTCATTGATCACAGTATAAGACGCTGCAAACATCACAACCAAAGCAAAAGCGATAACCGCTGCAAGCGCCTGTTGAAAACTTATCTTCCTTAAAAGTTGCATAGTTAATAATAAAGTTGTGGAATTAAGGTTCTATAAACTTAGACCAGGTTTTGAATATAGCCAATTCGGCTAACCAACTTGCTTTTAGATTAAGCATTAACTTTCGCACATAAAAAAGCCCCGCTAATGCAGGGCTTCTTAAAAACTAATTACACAGTTTTGTCTTTGTCTAGAACGGTTATCTAAGACAAAATACACAAATTCAGGGTCAGTACAGTAACAAAACTCTTTATTAGCGATGGATTTATCCAAGTGACCCATTATGCTTTTAAACATTAACAATCAATAATGTAGATTAACTTCGCCATTTTCTACCAATTACGGTTAAATTTAAACATTTTTCAACATTTCTGCCTGCAGGATTGTAACTCCCCCAAAAAATGAAACAGTTCATAAGTAGAATTTTCCATTAGCAACGATAGGAAAATTTACGATGAGAAAAAGCAAGTTCACCGAAACCCAAATTGTCAGCATGATTAAAGAGGCAGAGTCTGGCGTTCCCGTCCCTGAAATTTGCCGTAAACATGCTATAGGCCAAAGTACATTTTATAAATGGCGCTCCAAGTATGGTGGTATGGAAGCGTCTGATGTAAAGCGCCTTAAAGAACTTGAAGAAGAAAATCGTAGGCTAAAAGATATGTTTGCAACGCTTAACCTAAAGCACTCAATGCTTGAGGATATCATCGCAAAAAAGCTGTAAAAACAAGTAGGCGCAGAGCTTGGGTTGAGCATTTAAGGGCTCAATTTAACGTCAGCGTCGCATTTGCTTGTGAAGTGGCAGGGCTAAGCCGCTCAGTTTTTTATTACAAACATAAACGGCCATCCGATGATGAAGTTATCGATGCATTGCTGGCGCTAGTTGAGCGGCATCAAAGATGGGGACTACCCAAGCTATTTAAAAGACTTCGCAATAAAGGCAAGTCATGGAATAAGAAGCGTGTTGAGCGAGTTTACAACATGCTAAAGCTTAACTTGAGACGTAAAGGAAAGCGCCGTGTACCAACGAGAACGCCGGAACCATTTAGTGCTCCAAAACAGCATAACGTGTCATGGTCAATGGACTTTATGAGTGATGCATTAAGCTATGGACATCGGTTTAGAACATTGAATGTCCTCGATGACTTAAATCGACAAGCATTAGCCATTGAAGTTGATACCAGTTTAACGACTGAGAGAGTGATTAGGACACTAAGACATATTATTGCTTGGCGCGGTAAACCAAAACAAATTAGAGTAGATAACGGCCCTGAATTTACCTCAACAGCACTTGAAACTTGGGCTATGGAAAACAACATCAGGCTTAAGTTTATAAAGCCTGGCAGCCCTTATCAAAATGGCTTTGTGGAAATATTTAACCGAAGTTACCGTGAAGAAGTGCTCGACTTATACTTGTTTGAATCACTTTAAGAAGTACGTGAAATCACAGATGAATGGCTAGATATTTATAATTATGAGCGGCCTCATGATTCACTTGGCGATATGACACCAATTGGTTATCTAGAGGCAGCATAAATTCTACGAAAGAGTGTACTAAATTGGGTGGAGTTACACAGTAGCTCATAACTATAGCAAGCTTGGATATAGCTTTTCCAGATATCTCCAGCGTTAATTTTGATTGATTTACAAGTTGCGATTCAAATGAACCTGTAATATGTTTTTAATTTAAAACTTCTCTACGGAGGAACCTACGGCCAACTTACTGAACTGTTCTAACTAGTTGTTAATGCTCCAAACTTAACAATTTAATCTTTACTAGCAGATTAAAGTTCAACTAATGCTTTGTAAAAGTCTAAAAATTGAATCATGTGTCATCCATATTTTCTTAATTATATATAAATGACACTGTTTCCTGAAAGTTATGTATAAACAGAATTAATCTTTATTTAAAACACCTCTAACGAGTCTAACATAGCCTGTATAACCTTTGAGTGGCTTCCCTATATCTCCTCCTGCAAGAAAAAGTACATAAGCAGATTCAGAACTCTTTGTTTCAGACGAAGATAAGAATTTACCTCTGTTTGGCGTGTTAACAAAAACACTCGCAATACTATCCTTATAACTAGAGCAACTTCTTCCAGTTTCATTAAAAAAATCAGGCTTACCTGAATGGCAGTAAATCAAAGTACGAAGCTCTTCGATAGTAGGAACCCTCCAATCATCATATTCATTAAAATTACTATTAATATTAATTAAGCCGTCCCAAGTAAAACTTTTAGCTTTCCCATGGCAGCCTCCATTCCGATATTCCTGCCCTAAAGAGCACCTCATCCACTGTAAGCCTGAGACTCTATCACTAACTATAGCCCCTGAAGCTAAAAGCTCATACCTTGCCTCGACTAACTCCACACCTTTTGCTAATAATTCTTGCTCAGCAATTAACCTCAATTTTTCAGCTTTTTCTCTTTGTTGAGCTTTCAATTTTTTTTCAAGTATTTCCTGCTCAGCTTTTTCTTTTTCACGTCTTTTTCGATTTATCTCAGCCCTAGCATAGATTTCATCTTCCAATGCTTTCTTCTCTAGCGCCTTCTGTTTTTCTACCTCTTCTTTTATCCTTAGTCGCTTACCTATAGCTGTTTCTATCTTTTCCATCTCTAATGACACAGTTTGAATTGTACCTTCTTTTATAAAAACTGTTTTTTCTTTAGAGTATGTATAAATATTATTTAATGGTTTTGTAACCTTTATTGTGTAGGTGCCTTCATCTAACTTTATCGCAAATGTTTGGCCAATATTTGATGGTGAATTTCCGACTAACTCACCATCAATAAATATCTTTGCATCTCTCGGTGATGTATTTATTTTGATTATTCCAGAGCCACCACCACAGGCAGTCAATAGGGTTAAAATTAAAATGAAGAAAGTTAGATGCTTTGTCATTACGGTAACCTATATATAAAATTTTAATTGTTTTTGTAGCACTATTAGTTAGTGCTAGTGACCATAGATATATCCGCGTTTTAGATAAATAATAAACCTTTTCCGGTTACTAAATGATGCAGAATTACTTTGAGCTGCTTTGAAAACCTTATAGTTTTGGGATAATCCAGAAGAGTCTCCATCTTTTAAATACTTATAAATTCCAAAATTTCCAGCAAGCCCATCAATGCTATCGGAACTACATAATTGGTATAAAGCATAGTCATTTGATAGACCAGAGCAATCCCCAGTAGAACAGTAGCGATACAAAGCGTGATCTTCGCTAACAGACGCACAATTTAAGCTCCCCCCCATGTTGCCGGATGCATCAAACTGTTTCTGTTTTCTATCTCTGTTTGATTGCTCTATTCTTTGTTGTTCGAGTCGAGCCAACCTTTCTTTCTCCTTCTCCTCACGTAGCCTTTTTTCTAGATTGTATTTTTCTTGGTCGGATTCTATTTTCATTTTAAGATCAGCAATCAGTTCGGGAGCGTACATTTTCGTCTCGGCTTCTGCTAATAGCTTATGTGCTTTCGAAAAATTCCATTTTGACGACTCTATCTCTGCTTGTTTTATTAACTCCTCCTGCTCACTGGCCTCAAGTAAGGCAACCTCAGCTTCGGTGAAACTTGAGTTATCTGTACACGATGCAATAAATACCAATAAGGCAGGTAAAACGTAGAAGCTTAATTTTTTGAATTTATTTTTTGATGACAAACTCATTTAGTGTCTCTATGTAAAATTATGAAAAAGTAAATTTAATCATATAGTTAATTACCAACTCACGCTTTTCATCTTAGCTAAAGCTAATTTACGTATATCAACTGCGCCCTTTTTTCTAAGGCAATAACGAAACAAACGACATCAGATGAATAGAGCTGCGCATCTATTAATAAATGTATAATAGGCCCTCAGAAAACTTTTTCTCAATGGCAGGAAGATTACCGACTCGAGCTGTTACCAAGCAATCCACTTCCATTCTGTCATTGAATCGTTTTCCTATACAGTAGTCAAAGTTAAACTCCTTACGCTCTCCAGGCTCTATCAGCACTTCCCCCTCTGTGAGCATTTCTTTCTCAATTTTTTCTAAATTTTGCTTGTTAGCGCCATAACCACCATCAACAAATTTCTCCTGACCAACGAATTTAACCCTTTCTAGTATAATTCGTTTATGACCTAAATTAGTAATAGGTACCCTTACATTAAAAAAAGAATTATCATCAAGCCTCTCAAAATTGTTTCTTGGTAGCTTACCAGATTTTCTCGCTGGGGTTATTTTTGAATAGGCAGTAAACATAGCAGCATTTGCTTCTTCCCAGCTCTCACGTTCTCGGGCGTTTTTTTCCTCCAACTCTTTAGTTTGAGCAAGTAGTTTTTTGCACTCTAAATTGACTTTACGAATTTTAGACATAGTAAGTAATTTCTCTAGCACAAAACCAATTAGAAATCCGATTATTGTGAATATTCCATTTTCAGAGGTTAGCTGTGTTATTATATCCATTAACATTTCCTTGTATGATGTTTATTAATTTAAAAGTAAGGTTAGAACAAGCCTAAAAGAATACTAGCAGATTTTTATGAAGCTTAAGCTAAACTTATTTATGTACTTTCTGAACTATAGAGCAAGACGTAATAAATATTCACAAAAGAGGAGCTAAGTCCCAACATTGTTAAACATTTTGAAGACTTTTTCGTTTTTCACGACATCACTTGATCAAAATAATTACGCGAACAATTTCTGATGCACTTAGAAACCATAGCAACTTGAACTGACGCTTACCTATTGGGCTTTAGATAGTAGTGTAGCCAAACGGTCAATATAATGTGCAGATAGTCAAAACTCATGCCAAGACCAAATACAGGTATTCTATTTAAAGAACTTAATATAAGAATCACCAACAACCAACACTTGGTTTAATATTACTGAAACTAATTTGGTTTAATTGCCCTTTGCCATTGCTGATTATTAAGTTTCACCTCTAATCAAAGCACTTCTCTATCTCAGACGATCAATGTAACAGTTTTAATTTTTTGCTTGATTTTCATCCCAAACAGATCGAAAAATAGCTAACTATTAGCATTTCAAAGGCTGTAATTAGTCCAATTTTCGTTCATATTTTTCAATTTAAAGAAATGCAGAGCTTATTTTATTCTAAACCTATCTTCTCTTTCATTTCTTGTATTAAAGGTATTGCATTTAAATTATTGAAAACAAAACCACTTCCTTCAAGGCGAGTCATCTCTGTAACAAAAGAAGCAAATGAATCACCATCCCACTCTTCAAAATTAATTTTTTGTTTATCAAACCATGTTGCAACATCCTGATTAGATACAATATTCTCAAATAGAATCAAGATTTCTTGACTTTCCATTGAGTGTTCCAGCTCAACATAATCATCACAGTTTACAATTATACACTTTGCCTCTTGAACAGATGTTTTTGGCAAACCAATGAACTTATTTAGCGCTCTTGATAATTTACGGCAGGAAGGTTTTGGGAGCATTGAAATTAAGCTACCGATCCAAGCTTTATTAGAATAACTGTCCTTATTACTGTCTGATAAATCAGTAAAAAAGCGATTGAGAGCATCACTTAATGACCCACACTTGGTAAATAGCTTATTATTTTTCACATACCATTCTACGATTAACTTAGTTGAACTATCTGGTTTTTCTATTTGTTCTACCCACCAGTCAATATCTGCATCACCACCATTATCAACCAATTCAAGGATCCTACTTCGCCATATATTAGGATTGTCAGTATCCAGTACATCTGACAAGAAAGATTCATCCATGCTCTTCAGTTCGTTTAAGCTAAAATCATAGTGTCCGATCCAACCACCTAAGAAGCTTAATAACTTACCTTTATCAATATTCAATGCCTTTAAATTGCTATACTTTCTGATAACTGCATCTATGCTCAGCCTCATAACTCGATTATTAACAATTAGTATATGCATCGACTCATTAACATACTTACTTAACATTTGGTTTTCTAGGGCAGACAAAACTTTGCCAAAACTACAAGAAACAGCTAAACAGTTTGCCAACTCGTTATGAAATTCATCCGATAGCTCAATATGAGATTCATAAAAATTAATATTTTGAGGTGTATTATGGTAAATAATATTAGCGACCGCTTGAGCCAACCACTTTGTTTTGCTCTCATCTTCTATTAAAGCAAGCCCTTGTTGATAGTAACTTTGTAAACTTGAATGATACCAATCTTCACAATATATGTTTGACTCAAGAATCAATGATCCTTCATTTATTTTTTCAACGGAAGACAAATCTCTAAATACTTCAAGAACCCCTTCCTCTTCATTTAACCATCCAACTTTAAAACAGCTTGAAATCTCTTCAAGTAACTCTTTATGAATATGACTGCCTTTACCAATGACTGAAAATATTTCCTTAATATCACCTTCTGCTAACTTACTAACTTCAATCTGCCAATTCGGAAACGTACTTCGTTTAGGCCACAAATAATATACAAACACCCTAGCATTAAATAATTTTATTATATCCGGGACTTGGTTTGATAAAAGTTGCGAACACCCATACAATACATTGAGAACTTTTTCACCATCATCCAATTCAATGAATTGCTTTGGTTTGTTGTTTATGGATTCATAGTAACTTTTAATTCTGGCTCTATTTATATCAACACCAAAGTTTACCAACTGCTGTATTGATGAAATTAAAATATCGATATCTTTGATATCTAAAGAGTCCTTTTCTATAGCTGAATTTATAAATGGGGACCACTTATCAACCCAAATTGTATATGTTGAATCTTCAGACTTTTTCATTTTCAGCATCAATGAAATAAATTTATCAGTTCCTTCCTCATCTATTAAATCTAATAAAATTTTATCATAAGCGTAAATATTCTGTTTAACTACAAATGGCTCTATATCTCCGCTATTTAATGCTCGGCTCAATGGGGTTTTAAGTATCTCACTTTCAGCAATATTATAACTCGATAAATAATGTATTGAGACGAACTCTTTCGACCAAACTTCAAAGTTAACAGTACGCTCAATAATTGCTTTACTTTCTTTTAATTTATCTTTGACATCACTATTTTTGGATTCTGAAGACAATACTTCAATCGAAGATAAGCTATAGTTTTGAACTGATAACTGATAATAAAATGCGGTTATAGTATGAATAGGCTCGTTATGTGTTGATAGAAGGCTCACAATTGAATTGATCAGCTTTTTCATAAAACGAGGAGTTACTGGGGTATTGTTAAAATATGTCCATAAATCGATTAATGATAAAATACCTTTTAATTCTTCGCCTACAACAGAGATTCCTGTTTCTGCAATCATTTTGGAACAACTCATTTTCCAATCCGCGGAAAGTATTGGAGCAACCCTAAATGATATTGGAATTCTTTTTGAAATAAACTCCATTCCTTCTGCTTCATCAGAGGATAATGAAGATGCAACATGTTTAATTGAATAAGGAATTAGTAGTTGAATTTTAGTTTGCGCTATAGAAGTAAATACTTCGATGTCACTCCACACTTCCCTTAACTTTTCTTTTGTTACACGATCCAAATTATCTAGCACTAAAATAAATCTTTTATGTTCAGGAATCTCAAAAACGAAAGACTCTAAAGCTTCCTGCAATTCATAAGCACCGACCTCTTTATTGATTTCAATAGTTTCTGAAATTGTGTCTTTACTATTTCGTTTGAAAATATCGCCTGTTGTAGGTGGGGTACCAAAGAAATAAAGTATCTTTCTTCTTTTTTGTGCACACCTAACAATATGATAAGGGAACCAAGCTAGAAAAATTGAAATTATAGATAAGCCGCTAACATCAAAATTATTACTAGCAACATCAAATCCATCTGTAGCACATTGACAGACATAAAGGATAAAATTACCTATACCAGATAAAGCATCAGGTAAAAGTCTCACCCCAGCCAGCAAAGCGATCGTAAACCAAATTATCCAGATATTGACATTACTTTTAATATTAGATGTATACTCAAAGTGATTACCTAATGCTACATTTTTAGCTTTTTCAATCTTTGCTTTACCATCAGTTGATGTAACAGAACTTTCTATTGCAGAATAAAGCCTTTCAATTAAAGCTTTTTTTGTAGCGCCATGCTGAAATCTCTCAACATCAAATTCAACAAACTCATATAGCTCTTCTTCGCTCTGGCATTTGATTAGCTCTAAAACAGTGCTTTTTCCAGAGCCAAGATTACCTTCCACACCCACAACATTGATATCATTATCATTTTTTAATGATTTAAAAACTGCATCGGCTGTACGGCTGTGACTTCCACTATCAAATAAATCTTCTTTGGAAGGCTTTTCTACTAAAAAAGTATACTTGTTATTATCATTATCCATATGAGAAGTAACCTAAACCTTGTTTTGTCAATCAGCTTCAAGATAGAAAATTATAAAATCAAGCTAACACAAGAATAACCATCTGTCATTTTACTTGATTGTAAAATAAACAATAGATAGTTTATCAGTTAAGTATTCTATGGGAGCTTAAACTAATGATATGAATCCCTTTATCCACTCTTTTCAGATTCCCAGTAAAAATCCGTATTACAATTCAAACCTGCTCAACTTACCGAATTTTTCAACATCTCAGCTAAAGCTGTTTTACGAGTATCAACTGCCCCTAGTCTATTAACACCATAACGAAAAGCAGCTTCAGTGCCAATAATATGTACTTTATCTTCCGCCCTTGTCACAGCAGTATACAGCCAGCTACGGTCAAGTAATCTTCCTAGCTCAAGCAATACAATCACATTCGGAGCTTGTGAACCCTGCAATTTATGTAAGGTTAAGCAGTACGCAAGGTCGATATATTCAAATAATTGCCAATCCACTTTCAGCACACGTTTGTTACCTTTTTCATCAAGATCTTCAAGCTCAACTACACAAGCATATTCATCTGTAGATTCAGCACACTTTAAGACCCCAAGCGTACCATTCTGAACATCGTGTTTATAACTGGTTAGGGTAATAACAATCGGGTCACCTTCCCTGAAGTCATAACTTCCTTTGAGAATTGGCATATCCGTAAGATCAAGAATCTTGCCATTTGGGTTCGCAACACCTTGCAGCATGATGTTTGCTTTTCTTACCGTATCATTTGTAGGAGCGACTATCATGGCGTTGTCATACTCAGAGTAGGCAGTTACAGCATCTTGCAAAATGTCGCCTGTTGATTCTTGGAACGTAATATCTGCGGTAGTTAATGACTCTGGAGTTATGCCTTGCCGTATAGCATTGGAGTATCTAGGCACACTACTGTCTATTCCCTGTCGTTTTACAACATCAAGTTCCACATGTTTTATTACACCACTTTTAATGACATCATTTAAAATAAATCCCGCATTAATTGGGGGAAGCTGATAAGGGTCACCAACTAACAAAATCCGAGTCTTATCAGAAAACAAAGTAACCAAACGCCACATTGTATATGCATCCAACATGGAAGCTTCATCTACTAGCAATACTGCCTTATTTTCATCAAGGTCTGATTCGCGCAAAAGTTTTGCAATAGTCTTCGTTTCAAAACCGATTGATTGTTGTAGCCTACGAGCTGCCTTTCCTGATAACGCTACAGGGTATATCGTATAGCCTAGCTTTTTATAAGCATCGACAATAAGCTTTGTGGTAAATGTCTTACCTGTTCCAGCACCACCAGTGAGTGCAAATACATTGCTGAGTAAAGCAGTCCTTACTGCACGTTCTTGAGCTTTTTCTAACGTCCATCCATCAGGTATTGAAGACGCATAAGCCTCTTCTAAACTACTTTGCCACGTCTGCTGTATATTAGAAAGTTTACCGAGCCGTTTAGAAATGGTTTTCTCAAATATATAATTGCCAGAAACGAAATATTGGTTGTTTTGTTTAACAAAGCCTACGATATCACCATCTAGTTCACATGCCTTTGCAACTAGCAGCTTGTCATTATCCAACAACCTAGAGACACATGATTTAATATCTTGCCAATCTGCGACGGCATTACCCTGATCACTCCATAATCTCAATGCTTGTTCAACGATGGCTACCAGTCTGATTTCATCATCCCGTGTAATTCCGAAATGCTTTTGGGCAATAGCGTCTACCTTGTGAAATCGCATTCCCAGTGAAAACAATCGGTATGGATTCTGTGTAATAAAATTGATTGCATCCTGATCGGCGAATCTAAAAAGTTGGCGCTGTATAGGTGCTTCTATTTCCCACTTAACGAACTGTGCTGAGTGCTTTAAATTTGAATACTCTTTATAGCCCTCCCATAGCCCATGCACGGCTTTGTCGCTCAGCAGAACTTCCCTGACTACTTGAAAGTTGGTTTTTGATTGGTCTTTTTCGTATGGCAAATATTTATCGCACTCTAGAATGTCGAATATATCGCTTCGAAACTCTAACCAAAGTAGTTGAGCGCTAACCTTACCGATACCTTCAAATGCTTTTTCAGAACTTAAAAAGGCTACGAAGCCAGCACCGTTATCTGGCATCACACATTTCAGTGTAGGCTCCATAAATCGCCAAACATCGACATAACTATCCGTGCTTACTTGCTGCTGTCTAATACTGAAGTTTCGTTCTTTGAGGATTTTCCATTGTTGACCGACTTTTGGATTAATATTCAACTTATTTTGCGTGGTCAGAATCTCAACACGATGCGCACCTGCTTTGTGATTAACAAAAACAGCTCCTAATCGCACATTATCTGGGTGGTACTGGTATATTCTGGTGATCCTTACCAGGTAAGCACTACTCTTCATTTCCACAAGCCCATTTCAATCAATACATCTCTAAACTCTGATAGCTTGGCAACTTCAGCTACTAGTTTTGCATTTTCATTTTGTAGTCTTCGGTTTGCTCTTTTTAAGTCTCTGACTTTAGCTCTATCTTTTATGTCTTCTTCAGTTTCTTTTGATACATCTATGATCTCTTTATCGAGAGATAGACTGGTCTTTCGTTGTTGGTAGACACCTGAAATAGCTAGTTCTATTTTCAAGTCTTGCAACATATTGAATAGCTTTTCATTTCTAGCTTTCTTAAATGCTGAAGGATTAAAGCCAAGCTCATCAGCAATTTTTTTGGGACTTAACGTATCACCATGCCAATAATCCAACCAATTAGGCGACTCTTTCGACTTCATTTCTGCAACCCAATCGAGAAATAAATCTCTGTTACGTTGGCCTCTTTCTTTACTCATCTTAACCTCACTCCATGAAGCCTCTTATCCTAGTTCTACGAACCTTTATGAACTCTAGGAATAAACAGCTAAATCTCCAAAATTTCAACCCCTTATTTTATAATAAACCAGCCAAACTTGGAGTGCTTGTGATGTAATTTGTATCAAAGTAAAATATACGATGTTTATTGATCCTGCTTCAAGAACAGCCGGAAACAGAACTAAACTTTATTAATTCATTAGATAGCTAAGCTGTAGATGTTCTATCGAACGAAAGTTAATTCGATACGTTTGCTCTGCCAATACCTCAGAATTACACTACACCATTCTCTAAAGAGGTTAATACATTATTTAGTGCTTTGACTTTACCCAATAACCTTGCAGAATTATTCTTCGCCCCATCTAATGCTGAGTAAATCAATCGATGATGTTCAGGAAATCGCTCCTGTAAAGCTTTATATTCATCTACTTCTATTAATGAAATTGCAAGTTCAGCCTCAACAATTTTTTTTTCTGTTGACAAAGCTTCAAAGAATGGTGAAGTTTGATTATCTATAGAGCTAGAATTTGCATTCTCTAGCTTAATTTCATCCGATTTCGCCACTACCGTAGTAGTATTAAACAACTCCGTTTTAAAATATTTCTTTGCCCTACCACTTCCCTTTGCTTTTAAGAGCTCTCTCTGCTCAAGGTTAGTCACCTGTCTGTAAACAAACTTACGTGCCTTATATTTATCTTGAAATGAGTTCGTTAAAGCTAATAGCTCTTCTCTAAGTTCAATTATTGTAAATCCATCGCAACTTCTTTCGATCAAAAGACAATAAATGAGTTTGTTTAGTTTGATAATTTGGGACATTTTTTACCCTACAAAAGTCAAAAACTTAGGGTTGCTAAGTATATAGAATAATGCAAAACTTAGAAATACTAAGTTTATTGTTAATAAATCACACCGGAAATAATCAATCAAAACATAACTTAGGACTCCTAAGTGTACAAACCATTATAAAACTTAGACAATCTAAGTAATTAGAGACTAAATAATGATACTTCAGTGTTCCAGAACCCAATCCCAATTAGACTCAAACAAGCCCGTACTAAATCAGGTATTTCTCAAAAACAGCTTGGGATACTTATTGGTATTGATGAAAGCTCTGCGAGTGGTCGCATGAACCACTATGAAAAAGGTCGTCATATTCCTGACTTAACAACCCTTAAAAAGGTTGCTGATGAACTAAATGTTCCATTAAGCTATTTTTTATGTGAAGACGAGACAACAGCAGAGCTAATTATTGAAATATCAAAACTAGATACAGATAAAAAGCTTGAACTAATCAAAGAGCTTAAACGGTTATCTAAATAATTTAAATTGGAGCAATATTTACATACAAGAAAGTTTGAGTGATATTTAAAGAAAACGGGCCAAAGACCCTAAATGAACCTCTGGTAAAATAGGGCTTTGGCGGCGGCAGTTTTGACTGGCTACCCATTCATAGGCAATGATGTATCTAAATTTCAACAGATACACAAAGGCTGTTTGCCATTATTGCTCTATTGAGGTGAGTTAGTGCACCTTCACTCGTCAGGTTTGAGCGACTAGAATTTCTCTAATCAAATAGTCGTATGTGCGCTCTGGAGAGTTATAGAAATTATTACACTCGAAGATTGGTTTATACTGAAACTTCCACAAGAGGAAGGTAAACACGTACATAGAGTATTTTATTTGAGTATCGTGACGTATGATTATTCATTGTAATCACCTTCATCATTGAACATTGAGTCTATTTCTTTGTTTAGCATAGTAAAATCTGTGGTGATTTGAGCTAATCTTGGTCTAGCGATAGTCTCTGTTGCAGGTTTTCCACTTGCTTTGCTATTTGAAGCAAATGGATCATATAGCGAGTCACTTTCTTCAAAGTTAGTAGGCCAAGTCCCGTCAATGTTATTCCATCCGCTTTTACCTTGCGTGATGCTTAGTTCCAAATTTAAAAGTGATAAATATTTAAGAAGGTACTTAATTCCACCATCAAAGATGCCATTTTCCATTTGTGATATTTGTCTACGGCCAATATTAAGAACTCCTGACACTTCGTCTTGAGTAAGTCCTTTAGATTTGCGTGCATTTTTTAATTTCTCACCGTCATACAGTTTCATGGAGTACCTATAACGCTTTTTAACTTGCTACTATATTATAACAAAACATAGGAATGTTACTATATAGTATCATTTAACTATTTTGTTATTAAATAGTAAAGCAGGGCTTTTTGATTTACGTTAAATGTGCGACTTTATCGGTTCGAATAACTAGAAGCTGCTATGGGCGCGAAGAAAAAGTTGCTGTTGGATATTGAGGAACAATTGTTGATGAGTTAAGTAATCCGTACCTCTCATTCCTCATCATTGACGATAAAACGCTTTTGCCCCTTTTCGAGTTAGCAAATTGCATATTTTGCAAATTGGTTTTACCCCAAAATAATTCAGAGCAGGTGCTCTAGAGTCGAATTTGAACTAACTACGAAATGTACCCAAAGTAGAACAGGGGAGCTACTTAAAATCAATGAGTTAACCTACTTAATTGCTCAGGCTAACGACCTCTGTGTGCGTAAAAATATAATTGCTTCTTAAGGCAAATTTAGGTGTAATAGAAGCATAATAAACGCTGAGTAAAGCAGGGATAGCTTAGATGCGATAGGCTCGCCAGTAACGTTGGCTTGATATCGCTTAGGCCAGAAAAAGCAAATTCCCATAGCACACACCGAGCAGGTAGCGGCTCAGTCCAACAAGCGATTATGCAACACAAACTAAGCGTCGCATAAATCCTGAAATGTTATAAGCTCTCGGAGGGTGTCGAAGATAATGGGAAATAAAAAAATTAAATGGCTAATTTACACCGTTTTGGTGGGATTAATTCCGATATTATCAAGGCTAATAGTTTGGCTTGTGACAAAAGAAGGTAGTGTCAATTTACTTTCACCCTCAGATTTTGTGGCTTTCGGTTTGGTTCTTCATATTTCCAACATTAATGAAATAGAGCATTTTTCAGGGATACAAAAGGAATGGAAAACAGCTCAAAATGGCATTTCAATAGCTTTTATAGCCTTTTATAGTGTTTTGTTTGCATTGACATTAATAGGAAAAAGTATTGTCGATGTTAATGCAATAACCATCTGTACAGTGGTCTTGTCTGTCGTTTCATTTCTTATTAGTTATTCTGTCTACGATAAACTTTCAAAGACATTGGCCTGTGAAGGGAGTGTAGTATGACCACTTTCATTGTTTCGGCCACTGTAATATTGACGTTAGCAGGTGTTGCTGTTTCTATATGGTCATTGATAAGCACACGAAATAGTCACTTTAAGGAGTACAAAGATAGGAAGCGCAATGATTAAAAATTTTATATACCTTGATGAAGACAAAATGTATTCCCTTTCTTCACAGTTATTTGAAGGTGTTACTGAGTATGTTTTAAATGAATCATCTTCTGAACAAGGTGAGTCTGAAGAGCAAAAAGGCCCCGTCGGAAGTGGAAGAGTACTAGGCGATATCTTAAGGAATAGTGAGAGGAATACTGAAAAGAAATTCCTTAATGATTACTCATATACCATATTCGAGAAGAAGCTCATAGATGACGAAATGGTGCTAGTTGTTAATAGTAATGAAAGTGAAGAAACTCAAATAGACACTAACAAGTCATTTATAAAAATTACATCCAAAGCTACTTTCAACGACATAAACATAATAAACAATACCCTTAAAAACTTTAACAAAATTGGTAAAGCGTTGGCTCACATAACTAACTTTCAAAATATTTCGGCAGTTAGAGAGCAGTTAAAAAAAGTCAAGGAAAGTACGAAAGACAGGAATCAAACAGCCAAGCTACAGACCCAACTTAAATCTATGACTAATATTAATAAACTGGCCACAGAAGCGGGTTTACAGCAAGAGCAAAGCTTTCTAGATGATCTTTCACTGGTTTTGACTTACGGATTTCAAGATCAACTTGAGATTCAAATGGAGTTTGTTGATTCAATATTTTCTGCCAACTTAAACCGTTCTTATCTTCGGGAGTC
The DNA here is from genome assembly GCF_001399985.1 of Pseudoalteromonas sp. P1-8. NCBI lineage: Bacteria > Pseudomonadati > Pseudomonadota > Gammaproteobacteria > Alteromonadales > Pseudoalteromonadaceae > Pseudoalteromonas > Pseudoalteromonas sp. P1-8. The sequence continues at coordinate 70,832 of NZ_LJSO01000002.1, read as the reverse complement.
AGAAGACTTAGTGATTAGAAAATATTCTAGGAAAACTGAAGTTGAGTTTACTTTGTTTGGAATAATTACCCAGCATCAAAAAGAGAAGCTCGAAGTGTTAGAAGAAAGTGAAGATTATGGAAGTATTAAAGAGGCAATAATGAATCTTGTTTCTCATTTAAGCAATGTTGAGGCTACATTTACCGGTAGGCTAAGTAACGAAATAATAATCGACCCAATCGCTTTATATACCGAAATTTAGGACTTATAACAAGATGCTGCTTGGGAAAATTTACTCGCTGGCGTTCCCAAATTTCCGCAGAGCATAGCGCTGGTAAATTATGGAGAGTTTGGTGAAAATGATTGCTGATGGTTTAGCTATTGAAGAAGCATTTGAATGTGTATTACTTGATTATATTGAATATGAATCTAGCGTATTTCGCTTAAGTCTAGAGGGGTTAATCCGTGGGCACTCTGAACGGAATAGTAACTTCTTTGACAATCGAAGAATGATTAATCGTTCAATATCAAACTTCTTATCTTCTTCAAGAGCTTACACAGATCAAATAGAAAAAATGTCTCTTACATACAAGGGAATAAAAGCTAAAACACTTTCTCATGAGTATGATACTAATAGCGTTTATCCATTTGCCTGTAAATTAAGAAATTATGTTCAACATTATGATGTGGTTATTCACAAAAAGAGACATGGCTCGTTTACTTTATTGGAAGACTTTCATTCGGAGGGGGTGTCTAGACCACATAACTCGTCATTAGAACTAATTATCGATAAAAATAGGTTGATGGAAACGGATGTTTTTTCAAAAAAAGTATTAGAACCAATGCCTGATGAAATATTTATAACAAGAACATTTAGGGACTATCTAGGCTGCTTATTGAGAATTCATAAAACAATAAGAGATGAAATAAAATATTATGAATTATGTGTGGAGTTATCTAAAAGCGAAATTGATGATAAATCCATTGATATGAGAAAGGTTGATGCCTTACTTGGGCTAATAAGAAAAAACTATCCTGTAGATATTATTCAAAACACAAAAATGATTGGCGTTAAGTAATTAATAATAAGCAATTTAAGAGGGCTTGCACATTTAGCCCAAAATAAGTTGCAGTAAATCATCTAATTACACCTTTGTGCGAAGTAGACATTCAAAGTGTTAATACATAAATAATCAATTCTGCTTATGAATTAAATGGGCTTCTCGTTAAAATTCCCATATTTAAGTTACTAATTTCAATTGCTGTTTTTTTATGCTTATTCTCGTAATGTAAATCTATCCATTTTCATGTAATTAAATTCTCAGTTATTGGGAAGTCCAGTATCCAGAACAACTATGATTTCGTCATCTGTTATCAATTTTCGCCTTTTCATAATTAATCCTATAATTTTCACACAGCAATTAATTTAAGATTAACTGTCACCAGACAACATATTTGCTATATCTTTTGAATAAATTTTAGGTAAAGATAAAACTTTTATGCACCAAAAAATGCTACTTTTTAATTCTGTAGGTTATTACCCATTATTAAAGCGTCCGGCTTTTGATGTTATTTCTAATCACAAGCTAACTTCTTAAAACCCATTGGCATTATAAGTTTGGATAACTCAATTTCTTTCGAGCGAGGGATGGCTAATACAAAAAAATCTCTGGCTCTTGTTAGTGCAACATAACCTATTCGTCCTGTTTCAGTAGAAGTCCCCTCAACCATCTTTACCACTTGATCATTAGTTGCAATATACATAGCAGCATCAAGTGTTTCACCTTTCAATTGATGTACTGTGTCAATACGAATTAATCTACGGCTATCATCACTCTTAGCATATTCACTTGGCAAAAGGGCACTATCGGGTAAGTTTGTAGAGGCTAATTTGTTGCCTAATTTACTAACATTATTAAAGCCGTGTAATTCACATATTTTTTTTAGTACCTTAGCAAGGTTTTCTTTCAACTTAGGGTGCCATTCTTTTTTCGCATGTAATTTTGCCGAAGGTAAACCTGCACTTTCCGAGCGAACAAATTGCCAGATAACTTTTTTACTCTCGCTATATTCACGTTTATCTTTTGCAGCACTCAGCACATCAGTAAAGAACTCTTTCGGCGCATCTTCAATCAAGTTTGCAATACAACGCAACACTAATTTAAAAGCTTCAAATGGGTGACCATACAAGTCTCTTTTTATCGCTGCCTGCGCGAAAATGTTTGTTTTTCCTTGTCCACTTTTCCCATTAGATCCAAGGAGAGTTTTCTTTAATTCACTTCCCCTTACAAGAATAGCACTTTTGTTTTTATTAATACTCAAGTCTTTAAGTCTGGACAAAAATGAGTCGATAACCTCTGTATAATTTTTTTCTTTATATGTGCAATAGAATAGGCCAAAGTCATTATTTTCTTTACTTCTAATATGTTGATTCTGAAACCCTGATACTAAACTAGCTGCATCTACGATATCTTTTATCGACCTTCTATTTAAGCTAAGGGGGCATTTTAAAGTACTCGGTTTGTTATTATGAGTATTTAAAAAGGCTCCATCAGCTCCTGCAAATTCATAAATAGCCTGATTAGGATCTCCGATTAAAGACACTTTCGAACCTCCTTTAATCAGCATACTAAGGAAATATGCGTGCATTGAGCCTATATCTTGTGCTTCATCGACAATTATATGCGGATACCTTTTGGCTATGGCTTTAGCTAATGACTTCTGTTCTTTCAATATTTTGCAGGCCCAATACCCTCCAAACTCATGTGTATAGCCACCCGTTTTTCCTAACGTAAGGATTAAATCTCGACCTTCAGCTACTTTGTTCTTATTTAGAAAGCATTCAACGCTAATATCGACTACACGGCATGTAAGCTCAACAACCTTATCCGAACCAATTGTTTTTCGCCCAGTTTGGGTCTCTATCTCAAAGTTAAATTTTCTATTTTTTAAAAATAATTCCCCTCCAGAGAGCAAAAAGGGTACACCAGAGCAGCCCATAACTCTTGAACCATGAGGCCGTATAACGTTTCCTACAATAAAGCTATCTAAGGTCTCAATAACAACTCTATCTGAATAAGGGTGCTTGTTGGTTTGGTTTGAAGCATGCTGCATGAAATCTTTCTTAAAAGTATTCACCGCTACATTAGAAAAGGACAATAGTGCGATATAGCCACGTTCATTATTTAATGAATGCCTAACGTGTGAAAGGCGATGTACCGCTGTTGTAGTCTTCCCACTACCAGCACAAGCAATAACAGAAAGGGGTTTCAAGGGCGAAAAAACGACCTTATGCTGCTCGTCAGAAAGCTTCATCTAAAATGTCCTCTCCTTCGATCACATGCTTGATTGCATCTCTTATATAACCGGGTACAACAAAATTAGCTGAAGTATTAGAGACTTGGTACGCTAGCTCCTGTGCAAACTGCCCTTTTTGAACATTTTTCAATCCATCCCCACGTTCAAACATTCCACAAAATAGTGCCTTTGCCTTTTCTTGATCTGTTGTTTTATCATTTACTTCATCTTTAATTGATTTCGCTATCAGAGGATGTATTTCGGATAGTGCGTCTAACATTACTGAGCGATTATCTTCATACAATGCTAGATCATACTCCAGAGTCTTTACCCCAAAAAACACTTTTACGAGCTCACACTCTTGCCCTTTGAGAACTCTTGTATTATCTGAAGCGATAACATTATCGTTAGCAGACGGATAAAGTGGAACAGTCTTTTTGTTGCCACTACTATCTTCTTTGGTAGGATCAGCATCGGTTATTACTGATACTGGTATTGCCAACTTTTCTTGACCCATTAACGGTAAAAAACAATCGAAGTTCAGACCATCAACACTTATTATACTTACCGCATATTTTTGCAAATCATAATCAAGTTGTTTTGCCAATACCCCTATCAACATTAGTTCTGCCGTACCTTCAACTAGAATCAATTTTCTAGCAAAGAATAATTCGGCTTTTGTTACATCTAAGTAACGCTCCAGTTTTTTTCGCTTTTTTTCAGCTTTAGTTGGAGATGGGTCAAAGGTAGCTTCTCGCGGGTTGAAAACTTTAACAGAGCTGTTTCGATCCACCATACACGTTAAGTTTTCTAAGTTAGCTAAACTAGCAAAATTTGAAGAGTGGGTGGTTACGAAAAGCTGGATGGATTTTTCTACCTTACTTGCAGCAATAGCCTGAAAATAATCTAACAGAACAACCTGTAACTGCGGGTGAAGATGAGCTTCAGGCTCTTCAATTATCAAGCCTCGGTATGCGGCAGAAGGATCCTTTATCATTTCACTTAAGACCACAGCCATGAAAATTAAGTTATTATATCCAAGGCCGTTTGTATCTATTTCCATACCATTTGCTGTAATTGATAATTTGGATGAAAGCTCTTTGAAATCAGCACCACTCAAGCCTAGTGAAAGCTCTTGAGAAAGCTGTTTGCCTAACATGTCTTTGTGTTTTTCAACAATGGAGTTCCCTGTAGAGACTAATGGTGGTTTACGCTTCAAAAGCTTCTCAAAAGCACTTACTAACCCATCCACACTCTGCCTGCCTAGAGTATCTTCTTCTCCAATAAGTCTCATCAATCTTGCTAGTTGGCTATTTCTTCCCGGCTTTAATCCTTTGGATGCATCACGTAATGGCTGAAGATAAACACCTCTTAAGTTTTCTAGCATATCTGAAGTCATCCCGACCTCTTCATGTTCTCCACACCACCTTTTCAACCTCATCCGACCTGAAGCATCAATCAGAGAAAACCGAGCGTGTATATGTGCTTCAAAATTTTCCTTATCAATAGGAACCAAGGCGTGCAGAAAATCAGCTTCATCAGATTCATTCAAATCTGAAAATACAAAGTGAAATGTAATATCACCTGATGCTTCCCTTCCATCTTGAGGTTGAAATATATCATCTTCGGTAATTCTTAAATAAGGATCTTCATGACTTGCCAGAATAACCCTTAAGGCATCAACAAGTGCTGTTTTACCAATGTTGTTTTCACCAACGATTACATTCAATCCATCTACAAAATTAAAAGTAATCTCGTCAAGACGCCTAAAATTTTTAATTGTTAGTTTTGATAGAAACACTCCAACTCCTTCAGAAGATTATTACATCCATAATAAAACCAAATTATTTTTAAAGTACCCTAAAAAAACTGCACAAGAGATTTTAAGGGAAAATGCAATTACTAACACGGCTTAACGAAAAAGCATTGATACTTTCATGTAAGATAAAAAGAGCACTAATTGAACTAACTACGACGTCTCGTACTTCTGCCTGACAACACAGTCAACTTAACTACCTTTAATATAATTCCAGAAGTTGTACATCCACTGACATCTACCTCATAGTTTTGATTATCAGCCCAATATTTTATGTAAATTGTTCCGTTACCTTTGTAGAAATCCAAAAATAAGTATTCCGTGTAGTCGTATATTCCTAAGTCAGCAAAAAGATTTAAAATATTTGTATTATGAACTGTACATGCACCTATATTGCTCTCATAACCACTCATTTCAAATCGAAGCTTTGTACTTTCTACACCATCAAATTTATTAAGGCGTCCCCTTATAAAAGCTTGTAACTCTCTATCTGACATTTTAATAAGGTCGTCTATCCCATTTCTGTTTTGAGTATCCACAATTTTCTCCCCAGTCATTTGATGCATAACGTATGCTTATTTTAAACACGATTAATCACCCCTTAAATATCATTAGTAACTCATCGACCACTAAAAATCTAAGATTATTTAAAAACATTAAATTCTCAGTTCTATTTTTTAGCGTATTTCAGAATACATCTCTACTTTCATGTGTTCAAAATCATTGACGGGAATTAACTAATTATTTCTTACCTAACCAACAGTAATTTTTGGTTTCCATTATGCAATATTTAAACTGGAGTAAAATTCAAAACATTCTAAAGTTATAAACAAAAGAGCTTGGCTCATAAATATGGAATGCTTGAATTTAACTTCGATTCTTTGCAGGTAACCCACTATCGATAGTTACAACAAGCTTATTCAAATCTACACCGTCCATTTTTTGAAGGTTATGTTGCCATCTTGCAAACCGTTCCAACAAAACGTCGTTTTGAGCATTAAGCCTCATATTTTCTGAATGAAGCCTTTCATTCTCATGCTCAAGTTTTTCAACTCGCTTTATAAGTTCAGCAATGGTTGCATCATCATTGTCCAAGCTTTCCAATAGCTGGCTCAATTTATCAGAGCCATTAAATAACGACTTGGCTTCTTCAATTGCAGCAGATTTTTTTAATCTAAGCTCCTCTTTCTTTAGGTCAAATGCATGTTTTATTTCATCATGCTTAGTGTAAGTATGCCTTGATGGAGGACGTTTTAAGCCTAATTCTGATTGAAGCCTTTCTGAAAGAAGAGCATATGTAAGCTTACCGCTCCAACCATCAATGATCGCTAGAATCGTTTCTATATTGTCTGTTACGAAAGCCATTATGACTCCCCAAGATCAGATAATGCCAAGGCTGTAAGGTCGAAGGTTGGTATAACATTTTGCTCATCAATATTGAGTGAGCGCTTAACTGGTGAAGGATCTAACTCATCGGGGATTCTAATAGGTGTGCCATCAGGTTTGTTCGGATCTTCAATCATGGTAATAATGGTTTTGATCTTTGATAATCTGAAACCTAAGGCTGTCACCCAACGATCTGCACCGAAAACTTTATCACCAGCTTTAGCGACAGCATCCTCTAGCTGCTCCTCATAGAGCTTCTCAAGGTTTTTAAGCTCTTCTATGGTATTAGGTAGCCCTTTTAGGCATTCATGATCACTACAGACTGCACAATCGCCATTTTTAACGCATGGACTTTCCGAATAGTTGTGCACGCAATAACCTAGCCCTGTAAACTGAGCAACACCTTGTCTATTAATTCCAAGTGACTTTAGTGAAACTGGTAAACCTAAATCATGCAACACGATTGCAGGAGGAGGAAACTCTGATGTGTATGGCGATAAAAACTGATTAGCCTGAGCAACCGTCATGACACCGTCACCATTTACAACATGGCCTATGCGCTTGGTTAACCGCGATTTCTGCTCTTGCGTTCTTCCATCGTAAGCTTTGTTTTGCTCTATGTCCGCTCTACCTGACCACTTGGCAATCAACCAATCTTCTTCGCCAGCCAGTTTTAACTTAGTATTTAACCAATGTCGAAGTTGGTGAGTATTTAACTTCAATCTGGAACCATCTTCATCAGTAATAGACAATTCCTCGAAAACCGATGTAATAATGGATTTTCCTGAAACACGCGCTGAACCAATTGCGTCACTAACAGCTCCGTGTCCGACCTTTACCCATGAAAAAGGCTTAACTGCAAACTCTTTATGAAACTCATTATCTCTAACTAAGGTAATACAATCCCAAATTTTGATATCACCATAATTAGGAAAGTCTTTTGTTTTATACTTTTGATCAACAACGGAGCGAAGATCTCTATAACTAGGGAACTTAATTATACTCCCTGTTGGTTCTGAGCGGTTTCCTATCAGTATTTCATTGTCCTGAGATAAACAGCCTCCTCTCAATAAGTCTTTTCTCCAATTGGATACTCCGTTAAGTTTATTGATCAAATTACTTAGCCACTTAACCGACCCGTAACTTGACCAGTTTAACTTTGCTCCATTACTACCCCTTCCAACTTTAAACCCCATAGCCTTTGCGAATTGGTTGTAATTTAATGGCTTATCTTGTGGGTAATCAGAAGGCGTAGTGCACTCATGATGTACTAAAAACACATCTGGGTTTTCATGTGCAAATTTTGCAGCAGCTCGTGCTGGCGCTGAAATATAAATAAGCCTATCAAATGCTTGTCGAACTACATCTTCTAAAATTTTAGGAACCCATTTTTTAACAGGATCTCCGCCTTTTGCAGGACTCCACATTAAGTACCAGCGCCCTTTATCACTTTTCTGTAATGAATTGATAGTCAACCCATTTAATTCAACGCTTCTACTTGGTTGACACATCAGCATCACACATAGGCTAGTAAAATATTTTTGACGAGGAGTTATAGCTTTATTAAACGCATCAGCTACTTGTAGCATTTGATAATCTGAAGGGCATTTATCTTCCTCTGCTTTACGACTATTTTTATCAAGTTTAATTTTTGAGTCGGACTGTCGAGGGAAAGGATTTGACCAGTCTTGTAGATCTAGCTTGAATCGCTTGTCCTTAATGAACTTCAATACTTTTTCAAATGACAGACCAATATTGCGCTTTCCTCCAGCACCTAATTTACTGTTCCTAATCTGTTCCTCAACACGATTAATAACTGTGTTATTGAGGTGCATAATATCAACATCAGATCTGTCATTTTGAGCCGCCTTTTCTTTTAGCGCATTATATATCCACATTAAAGATGAAGCCCAAGCGACTGAGTCTTTATGATTTAGTGACTGCTCATAACGTACATAGGCTTTGGCAAAGTCAACAAATGGCGGTTTAAATGGCGTATATTTGGAATGGTTTTCACTGTTACCAAATACAATGGTTAATTTCTTGCCTCTTGCTGTACCCCAGGACCATTTATCGCATTCCCATCCTTTTTGAGTTCCTGTCGGACTTTCAAATTCATGGTCACCAAAAAGCGTCAATTCATTTTTAGCGAATACTATGAAGTCGGCATAGTTTTTCTGGAAATCCAGTTCATGCTTCGGTGTAAATACCAATAAATTAGACATTTAACGCCCCTTCATTCTCCAACTCTTGTTTTCTGACATGACACTGTTGAATAACTACTTTAATCGCATCAATGCTGCGATTATGGCCTTGTAACACAAATTCGCTTGCACCCATTTTACGCTTTCGATCACGTTCAAAAATGACACTTTTCAAGACTTCTGCATGAGGTGCATTCAACCAGGGTTGAAATTTATTGCAGGTGTAACAGTGAATTGTGCCATTTGCACAGAAACCAAACTTTCCACAATTTCCCACTGGGTTACCATCGTTATTATTTATTCGGCTACGAGGGTCATTGGCTCGAATTGCGTCTTTTTCACTATCAATCAAAGTACCCGAAAATGCCTGCGCTAACGGTGTTAAATCTGATGCCAAAGCTTCATCAATTCGGTCCGCCATTTTTTCGTTGAACTCCGTATAGACTTTTACTTGCTGGGTATCTGACTGACCTAACTCTTCTGCAATGGCATAATCGCTTGCCCCCAGCATTGCCATATTCGTTGCATGGGTATAACGGAATCGTCTGGAGTTGATATGCAAATCACCAAACTCGCCTTCAAGCTTGATTCGGGTTGTTTTTAAAGGGCATTGGTGTGAAATCTCTTTTACCCGCATAGATGCAGCAGCAACTGTTGTACAGAGTAAATCAGGTGTTCTCTGTTGTTGTTGCTCGAACTCATTGAAACTAGTGAACTTAGACATTTTTCGTTCATTAAGGAAAATAGGGATTTGCTTTTTTTGATGGGACGTAAGTTTAATACCAAATTGTGTTTCAACAGCTTTGATGGATTGCTTTGCTTGTGCTGTTAGTACCAGCATTAAATCTTCACCAGTATCCTTCTTGGTTTGGAAAGATCCTCTAAAATGCTCATCACGTTTTTTAGCATTCGGGAGTTGTAAATCAAAATGTTCAACACCTTCTTCAACCCTTGTTATCAAATCACCATAATAGAGGTACGTGAGTTGAACAGGACGAGCACCCGTTTGCTGTAATGCCATGATGAACGCATAATCAGTCAACGAGATCAGCTTTTCAGTAAAGGCATCGACGTACCAGTTGATAAAGGCCGTTTGTTCTTCAAATGAATATGCACCGCTAAAAGGGCACCCTAGGGCAACGGCTTTTCCTTTTTCATTGCCAGAAAGTTTCAGTGAGTTAAGCAACTCAACCGTCTTCTTATCTACTCCTTTGATCTCTTTGTCTCGCCAATCTAATAAGAATGCTCGGATGTAACCAAGCTTATACTCTGTACTTTTAGTCAGAGTCGCTTTGAAATTTACTATATGCTCCTCTCGAATAGCATCACTCACGCCAATTGCAAAAAGCAATCGACTATACATGAATATATTCAACGCATAAGAAGACGAAAATTCTGAAGCATAGTCAGCCAAAGCCAGTTTGAAGTTAATTTCGAACTTTGGATCTAAATTTAGTGGGGAGAGCAACTCAAAATTCAGTGACTTATTTGCATCTAATTGCCAAAGATCGTCATACACATCAAATTCATAGTTAGCTTTGCTGTATCGCTTATCCGACTTCGTTCTAGCTCTTATTGAACCCTGAAACTTGTTTGCTTTAACCACCATGATTACGTCCTTCTACTTTGTGTTTCATCTTCGCCTGCATTTTTTTACGTACCTTTTGAGCCTGTTTTCTTGCAGTACGTTTTAGATAAATCTCACCTGAATCCAGAGATGAATGCCCATTTAGCTCTGCTCTAATCTCCAGTTCACGCTGCTTAGTAATCTTATTTTCATCTGCATATTGTTTTGCCGCTTGATGTAACCCAGCCTGCTCCAATCGTTTGACTTCTTTCCTGACAGCTCTTTTTTCTTCATCAATGCTGTCTGACAGTTGATCATTAAAGTAGTGTCGATAAGAGTGAGGTGTAATGCCCCAGAACCGCTCTGGGTTAACACTTTTTATTCGATTAAATAGTTCGTTAATTGTTTGCTGAATGATCGGTTGCCCCGACTGGTAATGACCCTCTTTATCTTTGTGTGAAACAAATATGAATGGGTGTGTTTTCGCCACTTTTGTTTCAGCGCGATGAATCTTGATATACGTGTTTAGCAAATCTCTAAGCTCTTTTGTGATAGAAACGGGTCGGCCAAGAGTCTTTGCCGTTGGCTCTTTTATACGAGGATCATCTTTACTGTCATGTCTTCGAACAACTGACAATGTTGGATTATCAGTATCCGTTCCAATATCGCTGATCCGAAGTGCTAATAACTCAGCACACCGAAATCCTGTCTCATACAAAACTTGAACAATTAGATAGTTTCTAAACTTAATAACTGGGTTTTTAAACGGGTTGTATTCTGAATATGGCTTAGCTACTTCTACAAAGTCTTCAAATACATCATCTGGAATACCAGATTTATCTAAGGAAACTTTCTTCGCTTTTCCTTTTGGCTTACCACTCTTAAATCGAGTTTTCATCTTATCCAGCGCTTCAAAAAGTTCTGCGGCTGATGGCTTATGCTTGACTCTCTCTTGCCCTATAAAGTGAAGAAACTCTGCAATGTGAGCTATACGGGATATATATTGAGATTTACCAATAGTTGGTTTGTCTTGTGATTTTGATAAATGAAACTTTCCCATATCGACCACATTACTTGCAGGTTTATCTTTAACCACTTTAGCCTGATATGAGCAGTGCTCTTTAAGTTTATTAATATCATCAAGGTTAGGTACTTTACCGTTATATATTTCCTCAAGAAGATCTCTACCGTTAATCTCCTCCCAACGTTTCAAATGTTTAATGTCTTTTAGGTATTGCTCAATTGATGTTGCTGCTTTAGTCATTCGCAACTTTTGAGTAACAAAGTGAGTTACCCAAAAATCGGGAACTCCATCTTCTCCTAATAAAAAGACATAGCGTTCTCCACTTTTAAATTTCTTTACAGCAATTTTCATGAACACCAAATAATAAACATTTTACTTTGTTATAAAGTAATATAGTGTATATCAGGCAGTTTTCAACATTATTATTTCTAACAAAACTAAAAAGCCGCTTAATAGCGGCTTTTAATAATATTTTTCAACATTTATATTTTTGTTGGAGGTTAGAACGGGATATCGTCATCAAAGTCGATTGGTGGTTCCATTGGGTTTGATGCGCCGCCTTGTGGTGCATTTTGTGGCTTAGGAGCAAAACCGCCTTGTTGAGGTGCGCTGCTTTGCTGCTGACCATAACCGCCACCATATTGGTTATTACTTTGTTGTTGTGGTGCAGATTGCTGTTGTGGACGCTGTTGCTGCTGTGCTGGCGCAGACTGTTGCTGTGGAGCATAGCTATTATTGCTTTGTGATTGCTGTGCACCACCGCCGTAACCGCCACCTTGTTGTTGACCACCTTGGTAACCGCCTTGTGATTGACCACCTTGATAGCCTCCACCTTGCTGTTCACCACGACCGCCTAACATTTGCATTTGACCGCCCATGTCTACCACGATTTCTGTAGTGTATTTTTCTTGGCCTGATTGGTCAGTCCATTTACGCGTTTGTAAACGACCTTCAATGTACACTTGTGAACCTTTACGAAGGTACTCACCAGCAACTTCTGCTAGTTTGCCAAATAACACGACACGGTGCCATTCAGTACGCTCTTGCATTTGCCCTGTGTTTTTATCTTTCCAGCTATCTGTCGTAGCAATGCTGATATTCGCTACGCCATTGCCATTAGGCATATAACGTACTTCTGGATCTTGGCCTAAATTACCAACCAAGATAACTTTGTTCACACCGCGTGCCATGGAACTTCTCCTATAAAACGTTAGATTAAACCAGCCACTTTGCGTGCTTGGTCTAGGTCAAATTCTTTATCATTAATCTTTAAATAGCTGCGATTTTCATCACAGACAACCGTTGCTTCAATTACGCCCGGTAAAGCAACAAGACGAGAAGCAAGCGCTTGTGCCTGCTGCTCTGAACTTAATTCAGTCATTAAGCTAATTATTTTACTTCTTGGTGGGACTTGCATATTCCAAGCAAGGATAAGCCATATTACCCCAACAAGTGCCGCCGCCGCAAACACTGCTTGCGCACTTAATGCTTGAGCAACGTAACCCCCTAATAAACCACCTAAAAAGGCACCAAAAAACTGCGTAGATGAAAATACTCCCATCGCAGAACCTTTCTGGTTTGCAGGAGCAATACGCGAAACAAGTGCTGGCATGGTTGCTTCTAAAAAGTTAAAAGCAATAAAGTAAACCAACATACAAATACCGATGCCAATCACCGAATCAACCCATAACGACATAGCGAGCATGCTTAAAACAAGCAGTGCGATTGAGCCAATAAAGGCTTGTTTTTCTTTTTCTTTACGGATCGCCACAATCATCATTGGTGCCATCAAGAAAAACGCTAAAAACAGTACAGGTATATATAAATACCAATGGTGGTCTGCAACTAAGCCATCTTTTATAAGCTGGCCTGGTAAGGCTACAAATACGGTAGTTAATGTAAGATGAAGCAGCATCACACCAAAATCAAGGCGTGCTAATTGTGGATGTTTAATTAGTTGCTTAATATCATCAAGGGTAGCAAGTGTGTCACCTTTTGGCGCCTTATTGACAGCATTTGGCACCAAAAACAACACTATTAAAATACCTAAAATGGCCAGTCCTGCGGTAAGCCAAAATACCCCAGCAACCCCCCATGATGCAGCAACAATTGGCCCTAGTAGCATAGCAACGGCAAAGCTCATACCAATACACATACCAATCACGGCCATAACTTTCGGACGTTGTTCATCACGGCTTAAATCAGAAGCAAGCGCCAATAAAGCACTGGCAATCGCCCCCATGCCTTGTAGTGCACGCCCAAGCGTAACCATTTGCACAGACTCAGCGGTTGCAGCAATAACAGAGCCAAGTGCAAACACACAAAGGCCACCAATAATCACTTTTTTACGACCAATTTTATCAGACAACCAACCCATAGGGATTTGCAGCACGGCTTGCGTTAAACCATAAGCACCAATAGCAAAGCCAATCCAAAGCGGCGAAAACCCTTCTAATTGCTGACCATAAATCGCCAATACTGGCATCAGCATAAATAGGCCAAGCATACGGAATGCAAAGACGCTCGCCAACGAAACGGCAGCGCGTTTTTCTCGAGAGTTGAGTGAAGATGCTGTCATGAATTACTGATCTTGCTGTCTATTAAAATTTGAGCGTGGATTCTACCACAAGCGAAAACTAAATAATCACCTGTAAGTGATGATTTTTTCTTTGATCAAGGATTAATCTTATCGCGTATTATGAGATACTGAAAAAATAATTAGGTAATAAAACGAGATAGCATGGAAAACATTGAAGTCCGAGGCGCCCGTACGCACAATTTAAAAGACATCAGCCTAACCATTCCCCGTGATAAGCTGATAGTTATCACTGGCCTATCTGGTTCAGGGAAATCGTCTTTAGCGTTTGATACTTTATATGCAGAAGGGCAACGTCGTTATGTTGAATCACTGTCAGCGTATGCAAGACAGTTCTTATCACTAATGGAAAAACCCGATGTTGATCACATCGAAGGTTTATCGCCAGCTATCTCTATCGAACAGAAATCAACGTCACATAACCCGCGTTCAACGGTCGGTACTATTACCGAGATTTACGATTACCTTCGTTTATTATTTGCCCGTGTAGGTGAGCCACGCTGCCCTACTCACGACTTGCCACTTGCCGCACAAACTATCAGCCAAATGGTCGATACGGTTTTAGCCTTACCAGAAGGTAGCAAGCTAATGCTATTAGCACCGGTGGTAAAAGACCGTAAAGGTGAGCACGTTAAACTGCTTGAGCAACTCGCAAGCCAAGGTTTTATTCGCGCCCGTATCGATGGCGAAGTATGTGACTTATCAGATCCACCAACTCTTGAGCTTCATAAAAAGCATACGATTGAGGTCGTGGTTGACCGCTTTAAAGTAAAAGATGGCCAACAACAGCGTTTAGCAGAGTCATTTGAAACAGCCCTTGAGCTATCAGGTGGTATTGCCCATGTAGCGGCAATGGACGACTCACTCAGCGAAGACATGCTGTTTTCTGCTAATTTTGCCTGCCCTACTTGTGGTTATGCCATGAGTGAACTTGAGCCACGTTTATTCTCGTTCAATAACCCAGCGGGTGCGTGTCAAAGCTGTGATGGTTTAGGTGTGCGCCAGTATTTTGATCCAAACCGTGTTGTGCAAAATCCTGAACTAAGCTTATCGGGCGGTGCAATCAAAGGCTGGGACAAACGTAGCTTTTATTACTTCCAAATGCTGCAAGCTGTCGCAGAGCATTATCAGTTTGACCTAGAAGTGCCTTTCCAAGAACTTGGTAAAGATGCGCAAAAGGTGATTCTTGAAGGTTCAGGTAAAACTAAAATTGCCTTTAATTACCGTAACGACCGTGGTGATTTAATTACACGTAACCATGAGTTTGAAGGCGTATTAAATAATATGAATCGCCGCTACCGTGAAACCGAGTCAAACTCAGTTCGCGAAGAGCTTGCTAAATACCAAACAAGCCAAGCGTGTCCGAGCTGTCATGGCTCGCGACTTCGTGAAGAAGCTCGCCACGTATTTATTGGCCAAACAAACCTGCCAGCTATCACCACAATGAGTATTGGTGAAAGCATGGCATTTTTTGATGGTTTGAATCTCACCGGTCAGCGCGCCCAAATTGCCGAAAAAATCCTTAATGAAATTCGCGACCGTTTATCTTTCTTAATTAATGTAGGCCTTAATTATTTATCACTTGAGCGAAGTGCCGACACCCTGTCAGGTGGTGAAGCGCAGCGTATTCGTTTAGCAAGTCAGATTGGTGCAGGTCTTGTTGGTGTTATGTACGTACTGGATGAGCCTTCAATTGGTTTGCACCAACGCGATAACGACCGCCTACTAAAAACCCTTATTCACTTACGCGATTTAGGCAACACCGTCATTGTGGTTGAGCATGACGAAGATGCTATTCGCGCTGCAGACCATATTATCGATATCGGCCCAGGTGCCGGTGTTCATGGCGGCCATGTTATTGCACAAGGTACCCATGACGATATTCTAGCCAGTAAAGATTCAATCACAGGTCAGTACCTCTCTGGCGAAAAGAAAATCGAAGTACCGGAGGCTCGTCATCAAACTACCGACAAATGGCTTGAGCTATTTGGTGCCACAGGTAACAACTTAAAGAACGTTGATTTACGTATTCCATTTGGCTTAATGACCTGTATCACCGGCGTATCAGGCTCAGGTAAATCGACGCTTATCAACGACACTTTATTTAAACTGGCTCATACCGAGTTAAATGGCGCAACGACCGCTGAAGCGGCTCCGTACAAGTCAATCAAGGGCCTAGATCATTTTGATAAAGTGATTGATATTGACCAAAGCCCGATTGGCCGTACTCCGCGCTCAAACCCTGCCACTTACACCGGCATTTTTACTGGTATTCGTGAGCTATTTGCGGGTACTCAAGAAGCCCGTTCGCGTGGCTATAAGGTCGGTCGCTTTAGCTTTAACGTTAAAGGTGGTCGTTGTGAGGCTTGCCAAGGTGATGGCGTGATCAAGGTAGAAATGCACTTTTTACCTGATGTATATGTACCTTGTGATGTATGTAAAGGTCAGCGCTACAACCGTGAAACCCTCGAAGTACAGTACAAAGGTAAAAACATTCACCAAGTACTCGAAATGACCGTAGAAGATGCCCGTGACTATTTTGATAAAATTCCGGCTATTGCACGTAAACTGCAAACCTTAATGGATGTAGGCTTGTCGTATATTCGCTTAGGTCAAGCTGCTACTACCCTCTCCGGTGGTGAAGCGCAGCGTGTGAAACTGGCTCGTGAACTTTCAAAACGCGATACCGGTAAAACCTTATATATCCTTGATGAACCAACTACGGGTTTACACTTTGCTGATATTCAGCAATTATTAGTAGTACTTCACCGCTTACGCGATCACGGTAATACCATTGTTGTTATTGAGCATAACCTTGATGTGATCAAAACCGCAGACTGGATTGTCGACTTAGGCCCAGAAGGTGGCTCTGGCGGTGGTGAAATTTTAATTTCTGGTACACCTGAAGACGTTGCCGAGTGTGAGCGTTCACACACAGGAAGGTACTTAAAACCACTACTATAAAAAAGGATATTGCGTGCGTAGGTATTTAAAAATTGCAAAATGGCGCGCTAATAAACAGTTTCAACAACAGCAACGTAGCTGGCAGCCTCATAAAACGAGGCTGGTTGAACGATTACAAGCCATTTGGTTTAACTTAAGTACCGCACAAAAGCTCTATCTTTTAGCATTAAGCAGCCTGATTGTTCTGCAATCGGGCTGGTTAAGTGCCACCATCACCATTATTGCGCTTGTTATTGAATTTTGGCCCAAGTTTAACCAACTTTGGCACTCGCTTGCCGGCAAAGCACTGATTTTAATCTTCTATGCCAGTATCGCTAATTTTGTGTTGGCCGGTGCGAGCGGCATAGTTAATGATGTAACTCATGTCTCAGCTAGTCACTTTAATTACACCCACAACTTTGCCACCCTGTTATATTTACCACCTTGGGCAATGGGAATAACCCTAGGTACTTTATTGTTATTTCAACTTTTTTTACCTTTCTATATCTTTGTTTTATTACTAATAAAGCCATTTGGCTCTGAGCGAATTAAATTTATAAGCCAAAGCTACTCACCGCTGTTAACCGCCATCGTGCGCTTTGTTTTAGCATCAGTGGTATTTATTAACCTGATTTCGTTTATCGACGATCAGCCACCTGAAGAAGTACTCGATAATATGGTTAGCACCTTTTTAGATAGCAAAGTTATTGCTAAAGAATCAGGTGAAGAGCAGCAAATAGCAGTCGAACAACTAGGTGAAAAACTCGAACAACAACTTCCTGAAAGTACACAAAACTCAACCCCTAACCAAGATGTCAATATAGAAGGTGACAGCGAAACCGCCGAAAACCTTCGTCAGTTTTTAGATACCAAAGGTTACTTTGAGCGTAGCAAACGTTTAATTGCGATGTTTGCTTACAGCTTTGAAGCCGACAGCTATTCACGCTGTTTAAAAGCAGAAAACAGTAAAGCCGTTGAGCTGAATGATTACGAAATAGTGCAAGTAACCCCTGATCACCATGCTGAATATGGCTATCGATTTGAAGTCATTGCTTGTGACTCGCCAGGCGTTACCCCAGTAGAAAAATAGCGCAGCAATCAATATTACTCGCTTGGCTTGCTGCGTTTTTCTCTTATGAAATGAAATATCGAAAGCCCAATAAAACCAAAGCAAACTAAGGCGATTACTAAATTAGGTATAAAAATAAGTAACATAGTAGCATCATAGCCGATCTTAGCGAATGCAGCACAAAGGCTACCAATGATAAGCTCAGTTAAGATTAGCTCCCATTCTAATGAGCTATTCGCAGGTACAGTTTTAGCCGCATAATGTTTTACTTTAAAACCCATATCAAAACCTCCAAGTTCCTATTTGCTACATTCAAATTATCATCAATAGGCAAAACACAAAAATAAAATGATTTAAAACCTTATTTCCCCTCATAAGAATTAAACTTAAACCATTGAAACTATTAGAATTAACATTTTAAAACCTTATATATAAATCCCTTAGAACTAGATAAGCGACTCTATGTAAATTCCTCGCTATTGTAGTTTCCATCAACGGGCCACCAACCAACTTTGCTTCGCTGATAAAACTAATCAACCAATTAAGAGAATAAAGTTATGAGCAACTCAGCTTTAAAAATAGTGTCGATACTCGCAGTAAGCACGCTTGTTGTTACACTGCCAACCCCCTTATTTAATAGCCAAGATACTCAAAAATTAGAACAACATCTTGAGATATCTATCGAGGTTTCTATCGAGCAAATGAACAAAAAAGTTGACCATCAAATTGAGTTAAAACTCAATAAGTAATGCCCTGCTTGCCCAGAACATTGGGCAAGCTTTTTCAATTAACAGGCTAAAAGAATGAAACAACTAACTCAATTACTGCTCTCAACAATTGCTGCATCATGCTTGTTAACAACGAGTATTTGTACTGCAAAAAGTGCCGTTTGGCAGGTAAGTAAAGGTGATGAATTTATATACATTGCGGGTTCAATTCATGTTTTACCGCCCAAGGAACTACCGCTACCAGCTGAATTTAATCAAGCATATAAACAAGCCGATACCCTAGTACTTGAAGCCGATATGCCAGCGCCAAGTAATAGCTCAGCACAACTTACTATGCTTAAAGCACTAAGTTACGAAACTGGTGAAACATTAAGTAGTAAGCTCTCTGCAAAAGTAAAAAAACAATTAGAAGCACAGCTTACTCAATACGATATGCAACTTAGCGAACTCGACAGCTTTCGCCCTTTTATGGTGAGCTTGCTGATGATGTCGCTAGAACTACAAAAACAACAGCTTTTCGGTGAAGGTGTTGATAGCTATTTCGCAAAGCGAGCCCAACAAGACAGCAAAGAATTAGCTTACCTCGAAACCTTGGCATTCCAATTACACCTTTTTAAGCAATTAGGCAGCCAAGACGAAGATGCCTATATTCAGTCACAGTTAGCGCAAGTATCAAGTTACCAAGCGCTTTACAGTGCAATGCTTGATGCATGGCGCAATGGCGATATGCACGCAATGAATGAGCTAACTATCATGCCATTAAAACAACATGATCCCCTCACCTACCAAATACTCATTAAGCAACGTAATTTGAATTGGCTTAATCATATTGAGCATTACTTTACTGATCGGCAAAAAGAGTTGGTACTTGTTGGTGCTGCTCATTTGGCCGGTGAAGATAGCCTATTGGCCTTGTTAGAAAGTAAAGGCTACGTGATTGCACAGTTGAACGCTGATGAGGATTAAGAAAATGGAAAAAACAGACAAAACCGCTGCCGCACTTATCTGCTTGTTTACTGTTTTAATTGTGCTGAGCTTTTAATAAAAAAATACCGCTTTATAGCGGTATTTTTATCTCTATAATTTGCTGAAAGCTTACGGGCGAGGAATAAAACCTACCGCATCGTAGACTGCTTTTAATGTTTTTTCAGCGCGAATACTCGCCTTTTCAGCACCTGACTTCATAATGCTATCAAGTAGTGACTGATCTTCGCGAATTTCTTTAAAGCGCGCTTGAATTGGCTCAATCATATTAACAACCGCTGCTGCAGTGTCTTTTTTCAGGTGACCATACATTTTATCTTCATATTCAGGCACTAAGTCTTCAATTGAGCGCTTAGTTGCAACTGATAATAAAGTAAGTAGGTTAGATACACCTGGTTTTTCTTCACGATCAAAGTAGATACGAGCTTGCTCGTCTGAATCAGTTACTGCTTTTTTCAGTTTCTTTTCAATCTTCTTCGGCTCATCTAATAACATGATGTAACCGTTTGGATTTTCATCTGATTTAGACATTTTCTTGAGCGGATCTTGTAAGCTCATTACACGCGCGCCAAACTCAGGAATGTATGGTTCAGGTAGTTTGAACACGTCACCGTATAGGTTGTTAAAACGTGTTGCGATATCACGTGTCAATTCAAGGTGTTGCTTTTGATCTTCACCCACTGGCACTTGATCTGCTTGGTATAACAAGATGTCTGCAGCTTGCAGTACAGGGTAAGAGAACAAACCCACATTCACGTTATTAGCATGCTTAGAAGACTTATCTTTAAACTGCGTCATACGGTTAAGCTCACCCATTTGAGCGTAACAGTTTAAAACCCAACTAAGCTGTGCATGTTCTGGCACTTGAGATTGTACGAATAACGCAGCTTTTTCTGGGTCGATACCACATGCAGCATAAAGCGCAATACCGTCCAGCACGCGCGAGCGTAGCTGCTCAGGATCTTGGCGTACAGTAATGGCGTGTAAATCTACTAACATAAAGAAACTTTCGTGGTCTTCCTGTAGCTTAAGCCACTGGTTAATAGCGCCAACATAGTTGCCTATTGTCATACCACCGGTTGGCTGAATGCCACTTAACACTACTGGTTTACTCATGATGTTCCTTTATATTTTTACTAAACTAAAAAGACGAAATTAAAATGCACTTACCTTTGGGTAAGAACGGGTATTATATCTAAGAAATTCTCGCAGAGGTACTCTGGATTGAAATCAGCGAGGTTTTCACCTTGGTTATAGCCATAACCGAGTGCGACAACGTCAACCTTAGCAGCTTTTGCTGCCAAGATATCACTTTTTGAGTCGCCTATCATAACCGCTTTAGCTGGGCTGACATCTAATTGCTGACAAGCAAATAGTAAAGGCTCAGGTGATGGTTTCTTTGCCATATCATCACCACATACAATCAACTGAAAATGACTAGTCAGTGAAAGCTTATCAAGTAACTTTTCGGTAAAACGACGTGCCTTATTGGTGATCACCACTTTAGGAATACCAGCAAGTGCAGCAAGCCCAGTTTCTACATGTTGATAAAGCGCACTGTAGTCACCTACAACTTGGTCATAGTGCTGATAGAACAAATTAATTGCACGCTCAGTAAGGGCTTCATCTAAATGCTCACTGATTTGCATATCGCCACTCAAACCACGCTTTACAAGTGTTTCTATGCCATTACCTACCCAGCTCTCAACTAGCTTTTGTGTAACAACCGGAAATGCGAGGTCAGTTAGAGTCAGATTCATCGCAATGTATAAATCATAAACACTGTCGACTAAGGTGCCATCTAAATCGAAAAATGCCGCATCGTATTTCATGACTCAACCTTTGCAAGCTCGCTGCGCATCGCATCGATAACAGCTTTGTAATCTGGTTGATTGAAAATCGCTGAGCCTGAAACAAACATATCAGCGCCCGCTTCTGCAATTTCAGCAATGTTATCAACACCAACGCCACCATCAACTTCTAAACGAATATTGCGACCCGAGTCATCAATAATTTTACGCGCTTGGCGAAGCTTTTCGAGGGTATGAGGAATAAAGCTTTGGCCGCCAAAGCCAGGGTTAACCGACATTAATAGTACTACATCAACTTTATCGAGCACATGCTCAAGGTAGCTAAGGCTGGTTGCAGGATTAAATACAAGCCCAGCTTGGCAACCGCTGTCTTTTATAAGCTGTAAGGTACGGTCAATATGCTCACTTGCTTCAGGGTGAAAGCTAATAATAGAAGCGCCCGCTTCAGCAAAGTCGGGAATTAGGCGATCGACAGGTTTCACCATAAGATGCACATCAATCGGGGCTGTAATACCGTAATCGCGCAGTGCTTTACAAATCATTGGGCCAAAGGTTAGGTTTGGCACATAATGGTTATCCATTACATCAAAATGTACAACATCTGCCCCACTTGCGAGTACACGATCAACATCTTCACCTAAACGGGCAAAATCAGCTGATAAAATAGAAGGGGCTATTAAATACTTTTGTAATGTTTCCAACATGAGAGATTCCATCATAATTTGCGACTGCAAGAAGAGCGCATAATGTAACCCAATCGACAGCTGATTAAAACACCACAGCTAACTGTTAAAACGCTATTGCTCAAGGCCAATCCTTTTAGCTTATTGAATTAATGTAAATTTAATCAAAAATTGAACAATCGTTCTATTCAACTGCTTGCATAAATGCATTTAAATGAAACAAAATATAAACATAAAATTTACTTTAAAAGGCTAATTTTATTAAATTTTTATTTAATTCAGCCGTAATTAAGTTTGTTATTTGAGCAATTGTTATGTATGCTTGTCTAAATAACACAAACAAGGGTTATTCTCATGCGTGCTTTTAAAATAGGGATCTTAATCGCGTCCGCACTTACGGTTGCTGCGTTTGTATCTTTCTCATCTGCTGATGAAGACGACTTTTTAGCAGCGGCGTCTGGCTGCTCATGCAATACGCTTAACGCATCATCATCTTCTGCTCAATGTATGAAAGCAGAACAAGAAACAGGATGGTTTTCTTGGTTAACGGGTGATAGCCGCAGCGCTCAGTTCCATTATCTTGATTTACTTGAGTTATTAACAAGTAGTGAAGAGTCTAAGAAAGTTAGCGGTTTAGGTTCTAAGTTCTAAATCGCATGAACAAATTCATTAGTGCATTACAAAGTGTCTTTGCGGCATTTTTTGGTGTGCAATCAGAAAATAAGCGTCAAGCTGACTTTAAAGAGCACTCGCTCAGTACTATTATCGTCATTGCCCTCGTTTTATTCAGCCTGTTTGTAGCAGCGATTTATTTCACCGTTTCTTTGGTGCTAAATACATAGCCATTAGCTCATTCACTTTATTACGTGAACCGCCCTTCGGGCTAATCGTGCGTTTTACCTGAATTTCATCCAGTGATGCTTGGCTGTAGATCTTACGAGTCCACACCGTATCGTGGTTAGAAATAAGTACCGGCGTGTTATTTTCGAATGCTGCTTGCTCAGCTAAATTCGCCAAGTTTGCTTGATCATCTAAATTGAAACCGCCTTTAGCGTAAGAAGTAAATGATGCTGTTTTACTCAACGGCACATAAGGTGGGTCGCAATACACAACCGCATTATTAGGAATGAGCTTAAAGACCTCGTCATAACCTAAACACGTAAAGGTGGCTTGCTGAGCTTTTTCAGCAAAGAAGTGCATTTCTTTTTCAGGAAAATACGGGCGCTTATATTTACCAAAAGGAACGTTAAAAATACCTTTAAGATTGTAGCGACACAGACCGTTATAACCATGACGATTCATGTATAAGAATAAAATTGCGCGCTCATACACATCGCTGCTCTGATTAAACTGAACACGGTACTCATAATAGGCTTCAGGATGGTTATTGAGCTCTACAAATAGTTTTTTTGCATCGCTGATAAACTCGTCAGGCGTGCGCTTTAGCTCAGTGTACAGGTTGATCAGATCCGCATTAATATCATTTAAAATATAATGCTTAAAATCAGTATTGAGAAATACAGAGCCAGCACCAACGAAAGGTTCAACTAAGGTGTCAGCATCCATACTCGCTTGCTTCAAGCGGGTACGAATATCTTCAACTAGGCTGTATTTTCCACCCGCCCATTTAAGGAAGGCTCTGGTCTTTTGCTGCATCTGCTCTTAACTTCAATTCGGTGTTGCGCGATTTTACACTAATCAGTTTTAATTTACTGATTTAGTGAAGCGATTTCTTGTTTAATTTTACTTATTTTTTTATAAAACGGCTGATTTTTACGCACATTATCAGAAAGTGTTGTTACGCCCTTCTTAGCATCATTCAGTGTGGCATAACTGCCATAAGTTACAATCCACCACGGCTTACCGCTCCGTAAGCTTTGGTAAGTATTTACCTGCCCTTGCAAGCCATTTTCATTAATAAACTTATCACTGATCTCTTGCTTAGTGACCGCTAGTAATTGGATTACAAAATTGTCGTCTGGCTGAGACAAATACCACGCATTCCCTGCTAATGGCTGCTCTGGCTCAATTGCAGACTCGGCTTGCTCAGCATCGCTGATAATAGCTGCTACAACTTCATCTGTCGTTGGTTGCTCAGTCTCTTGTGTAACTGGCTCTACTGGCAAAAGGCTATCAACAATCGCAGCCACGTTATTGTTATGACTTTCATTGTCATGGTTTTTACTGTCAGAGCCATCAACTGGCATCTCGGCAGCCTGAGTCGTGTTGCCATCATCATTAGTAGCAACTGGCTGCTGGGCTGGAGGCTCATCTTGAGCTTGTTCTGTAACGAGCTCTTTACTCTCTACAGAGCCATTAACTACTGCTTCTGCAGGTAATGCAGTTGCCACAGAGCTTGTTGTATCTTGTTGGTAATGTGCTTTCCACCACTCGGTCATATCAGCTTTATATAAAAAGCCAATGATCAGCAGCATGGTTGTGATTAAGAGCAAAATGATATAAAGCAGTTTATAGCTTTTCTCGGGTGCGCGAATATCCGCAGTTTGCTGTTCAGGCTGCCAAGCTAGCAATAAGGCAGGGTTACCATGCGCTTCTTGTAAAAATGTGCGAAAAACTGGGTCTTCTTCAACAGGGAGGTTATCGAAAAACCAACGCATAAGTTGCTTACTTTCGCTCAAGTTAAGCGCTTCAAGGTGAATTTCGACCGCTTGGCTAAACTGGCCGACCGATTGTGATGCAATCAATATGTATAACGTGCTCGGGCCTTGCTTGGCAAGAATTTCTAATTGCTGAATTAACTCTTCAGATAAATGACGCCCTCCATCAATCACCCATAAACAATCACCACAAGGCTGTTGCTTATAGAGTTGATAGAAGTTTTCAGACAAACTCAAAGAGTGATCAATTAGCGGGTTGCTAAAGCTTTGTTCTAACAGTTCAGTCATAAACTGTTGGTCGGTCATTTTTCCAGACAACTGAACAAACGCTTTATTAAAGTCGAGGTATTTATCAGTAATGAAGGTTTCTAATAAATAGCTTTTACCAAGGCCTGACGGGCCAAGTAAGCAAATTAGATTTTGCCCATATTCAAACTGCAGAGCGATTCGATCAACTAGCGCAGCACGGCTAGGCAATATTTGCGATTGCATTAGCGCGCTATTAAATCACAAACCTGCTGATCAGTAACATCACTTACCAGCGCACATTGACCAAATTGGGTAGGAAGAATAAAGCGAATAGTGCCTTTTTTGTTTTTCTTATCTTTACGCATATGCGTTAAAAACTGCTCGCTTGTCATTTCTGCAGGAATATCGACTGGTAAATCATACTCAGCAATCAATTTAACAATGCGTTCAACTTCTGTAGCAGTTAAGTCATCACGGGTATGTGCAAGGCGTGCTGCCAGCACCATACCTGCGGCAACGGCTTCGCCGTGTAGCCAATTACCGTAACCCATTTGTGCTTCGATAGCATGTCCAAAGGTGTGCCCTAGGTTAAGTAAGGCGCGTAACCCTGCTTCTTTTTCATCTTGTGCAACAATCAAGGCTTTGATTTCACAACAACGGTAAATCACATGCTGCAATGTTTGCTCATCAAGTGATTTAAGGTTAGCGATATTTTGCTCTAGGTAAGCAAATAATTCAGTGTCGTAAATAAGGCCGTATTTAATGACTTCTGCCATACCGGCTGCGAATTCACGCTCAGGTAAAGTATGAAGTGATTGCGTATCGATAAACACGGCTTGTGGTTGGTAAAACGCACCAATCATGTTTTTACCAAGTGGATGGTTTACTGCCGTTTTGCCTCCAACCGATGAATCCACTTGCGAAAGCAAGGTAGTTGGTACTTGAATAAAAGGCACGCCACGTTGATAACATGCAGCAACAAAACCCGTTAGATCACCTACAACACCGCCACCTAAGGCAATAAGGCATGTATCTCGACCACAGTTATGTTCAAGTAAGAACGCCGATATCTTTTCAAACCACTCAAGTGATTTGTATTGTTCGCCATCAGGGATGGTAAAAGATAACGGGTTAAGATCAACCAACGACGTCATTACATCATCAAGATATAAAGGTGCAATGGTGTCGTTGGTGATAATGATAGGTCGACAATCGCCGATGTGCTCGCGTAGTCGACCAGTCTCTTTAAGAGCAGATTGACCAATATAAATAGGATAACTTCGCTCGTCCAAATTAACTGTTAATTCAAGCATAGCTAGTTTCCTTTTTATTATTGGTTTTTAAAAATCTAATTTCTCGATGATTTGATTAGCAACAACTTTCGCGCTTTGCTCATCAGTGCGGACAACAAAATCAGCAACTTCTTTGTATAACGGTTCGCGTTCTTCAGCTAAGCGTTCTAATACATCACGCGGTGCTTCTTCTGTTTGCAATAATGGGCGACGCTTGTCGCGCTGCGTGCGTGCAACTTGCTTTTCGATTGGTGTCTCTAGGTATACAACGATACCGCGAGCAGATAGCTTGTTACGCACTTCTTTACTGATCACAGAACCACCACCAGTTGCAAGAACAATACCTTGCATCTCAGTTAGGTCTGAAATTACAGTTTCTTCACGAAGTCGAAAGCCCTCTTCACCCTCAAGATCGAATACCCAAGCAATGTCTGCTCCAGTACGACGCTCGATCTCTTGATCTGAATCGAAAAATTCAAGGTGTAATTGGTCAGCAATGTGACGACCAATTGTGCTTTTGCCAGCCCCCATAGGGCCCACTAGAAATATATTACGTTTCTCAGCCATATCTTTTTAGTACAAACGAACTCTAAAATTTGAAATAAAACCCCGCCTAACGACCTGGCCCCAAAATTAAGGAGGGGATTATCTCAGTAATTGCTTGGGTATTTCAAGTCAATTAGCATAAAAAGCTAGATAACGAGCAATTAAACATGCTAATTGCTCGTTGCTTAAGAAAAAATCACTTAATCGATTTGAATTTTTGGTGTTACAAAGATTAACAGCTCTTTCTTCTCGTTAAATTCACTCGTACTTTTGAACAATACGCCTAAGTAAGGAATATCGCCTAACAGAGGTACTTTCTTAGTTGAGTTAACGATTTGCTGTTGGAAGATACCACCAAGCACCACAGTTTGGCCGTTTTCTACTAATACCTGAGTTTGAATTTCTTGGGTATTAATTGCTACAGCAGAACCTGTTGGTGTTTGTACTGTATCACCACGCGTGTCTTGCGTGATAACGAGATCTAAAATCACTTTGTTATCAGGGGTGATATGTGGCGTTACTTCTAAGCTCAATACTGCTTTTTTGAAGGTTACTGTCGTTGCACCACTTGATGCTGCTTCAACGTAAGGGATCTCAGTACCTTGCTCAATACGGGCTTTTTGTTGGTTAGCCGTCGTAATACGAGGACTTGCGATAATCTCACCACGGTTTTCTTCTTCAAGAGCACTTAGCTCTAAATCTAATATAGTGCCGTTAGCTAATTTAGCTACTTGAACACCAATACTACCCGCAGGGCTAGAAACCGGTAAGTTAACATTTAAGCGGTCAGAAATACTTGGGATATTATCGTAAGAGCCAGCACCAAACATACCACCAGCGCCCTCTAATGTGCCAGAGATAGCACCGTCGCTTCCTACATCGCTGATACCCCAGCGCACACCTAAGTCTTCTTGCACATTATCATTCACTGTTACCATACGTGATTCAATCACCACTTGCTTAACAGGAATATCTAAAGTTTCCACCATACGGCGCACGCTTTCGATGCTTTTCGCTGTATCTTTGATAAGTAAGGTATTAGTACGTTTATCAACAGACACACTGCCTCGCGCAGAAATAATGCTGTTGGTGTCTGTTTTCAATAAGTCAGCAAACTCTTCTGCTTTAGCATAGTTAAGGCGGATATATTCACTGTAAAGTGGCTCTAAATCCTCAACTTGCTGTTTTGCCTTAAGCTCTTTTGCTTCACGTGCGGCAAGTTCTTCTGATGGTGCAACCATCAAAATAGTACCGTCCATGCGCTTATCAAGACCTTTAATTTTAAGCACAACATCAAGTGCCTGATCCCAAGGAACTCCATCTAAACGCAATGTGATATTACCTGTAACTGAGTCACTGGTTACTAAGTTAAACTCGTTATAGCCTGCAATAATCTGTAACACAGAGCGAATTGGAATATCTTGGAAATTAAGGCTCATTGGGCGACCTTGATATTCAATACCGCCTTCGAGGTAGGCACGCTGTGTATCATCTTTTTCAACAGTTAGCGTAAAGATATTTTCAATTTGTTGGTGAGTAAACTTAAACGCTGCATTTGGCTCAACCACAATGCGCGTCATATTACCTTCTTTGAAGGTTTCGATGTTACTTACAACCGTACCAAAATCCATCACATCTAATTGATACAATAAGTCGTCTAAAATATCAGTGTGGTGGAACTCAGCAATAATTTTGCCGCCACTCTCATGAACATCAATTGCTGCTTGCGTATCTTGTAAAAAAACTAACAGGCGAGCTTCGCCTTTCTCACCACGGCGAAAATCAATCGACTGTACTGTATTAATAAAGTTGCTAGACGCTGTCAGTCCATCCGCTGAATCATCCGTTGCGATTGGGTTATCTGAAACATGCAAAGTAACGATATTGTCTTTCGCCATTGTTTTATAAATTTTTAGCTTATCTAACGTTACAACAACTTTTAAACCGTCTGCGGTCAAGGTGCTGGTTACATGCTGGATACCTGCTTGGTTAACTGGCACATCACGCACTTCATTATCAACACCAACATTGCTGAAAAGCATTTCAATACGAGCTGGGGCGTTATATACCTGAACTTTTGGTTCAAATGTTAGCGCTTCATCAAATACTAGCTGTAATTGTGTTTCGCCTTTCATTAGCGGGTTATAACGTACGTCATACAGTAAAGGGGCAGCGATTGCTGTCTGCGTCAAAATTAAGGCTAATGCAGCTAACATGAATTTATGCATGTGTTTTAACCAAGCCATTCCTTTATGCATCTTCTTTTTACCTTTCATAAGATTAACTTGCACCATTTGTTTCCGCCTCTAACATTTCTAGCTTAGTCAGGCGCTCTTTCCAACAACCAGCCCCATCCGGGATTAATTCTAATAATTCTATATAATTGTCGTGCACTTGTTTAATTTCACCGTGATACAAACCAATATAATTACCTACAGTAACTCGATAAAGCGTATCGTCTGCAGCTTTTATCAGTGCCCACGTATTACCAACACGGCCAATAGTTCCTTGCATAACAAGGTTATCTAGCGGGTACTTTTCAAGTGGTTGACGAACACGATCAGGATCTGGGTGTAAGCAGTTTTTAACTTGCACTAAATTGCTCTGAATAATTTCCGGTTTAGGCGCCACAAATGGACTACGTAATTTTCCGGCATTATAAGCAAAGTGCTCGAACTTAGTGATCTCAGGAATCGGCTCAACTTTAGGTGTTGTACTTGCTTTAACCTGATCAATAAACTCTTTTTGTTCTGAAGTATCATCATTACACGCGCTAAGTACAAGTGTCATCGCAATAATTAAGGGAAGCTTTTTCATTTTTTAGTGCCCCCTTCATAACGATAAGTCTTAGCAACAACACTAAAAGTGAGTTCATTATTGCCGAGAGTTTGAATAGTAAAGTCATGCAAACTTACAATTCGCGGTAACTGAGCAACTTTACCAACAAATTCACCAAATTCATGGTACGTCCCGACGACTTCTATTTTAATTGGCAGCTCTGTATAAAACTCTTTTTCAACTTCAGGTAACCAGCCAATTTTCAAAAACGTCAAACCACTAGTAGTACCAACGTAAGATAAGTCATCTAACAAACCAGGTGTCTCGTTTGAGGTTGGTAAGCGTTTTAAAAGCTGCGAGAACTTATCTTCCATCTCAACCATTTGCTGGCGATAAATCTCTAAATTACTTGCAATAGCATATTTTGCTTTGTATGTTTGGCGTAGCTCGGTTTCTTTGGCTACGGCACTGTGATAACTGGCGATTTCGTCAGAAACTAATAAGCTGTAACTAAAGTATAAAACCAGCGCAGCCACAAACGCACAGCACAGAGCTTTAACAGCAATAGGCCAATCGCCCATGTTTTCAAGCTCAATTTCATTCCAATCTATGTCTGTTAACGCTTTGATATCAAGGTTCATTGCGTGCCTCACCTATCTGATCAAATGGTTTAACGTAAAAATCCATATTAAAGTCACTCAATAATCTTGAGGTTTGTTCACCTGCGACAATACCTTGCATAATAGGTCGTTCTAATAAATATGAGCTCTGAACTTGACGCAGCATGGTAGATAAACGGTTATTTGATTCACTGCGGCCAATTACATGAATGCGGTCATCACGACGTTCAAGTTTCGTTAAATAAACCCCAGCAGGAACAATCTTGGCGACTTCATCCATGATTTGTGTACCTAGGTTACGGTTACTTTGTAGCTCTTCGATTAGACGCATACGCTGTTGTAAGTTTTCTTTTTTCTTATCAAGTTCGTTAATTTCACGGATACGTTGGTTCAATAAAGCTATTTCTGTATTCAAAAAGTTATTTTTTACATTTTGCCCATCGCGTAATCCGCCATAAAAAGAGCTTAGTAAATACATACTTAAGAAGCTAACGACAACAACGCCGAATAACACAGTAACGAACTTATTTTGTGAGTCTTTTCTTTGTTGTTCGCGCCAAGGCAGCAGATTTATATGTGGCATGATGAAAAGCTCCTTAATGCCAATCCTGTGGCTATCGCAAATTGAGTGCGGTGACGCTGCAACATATTGCGATCAATCTTTGGCGAAATTTCAATGTTAGCAAATGGCTCTGCAACAACAGTGTGAATGCCTAGCTCTTCAATTAGGAGCCTATCTAAGCCTTCGATCATAGCAGTGCCGCCAGTCAGGACAATGTAATCAACTTGATCTTTACCACTGGTTGTTAAGAACATCTGCACTGCACGACGAACTTGTTGCAATAATGAAGTTTGGAATGGGGCTAAAACTTCGAAGGTATAATTTGGTGGTAAGTCACCCGTTGTTTTACCAATTTCAGCTTCATCAAAGCTTTTGTTGTAATACGCAACAATGCTATTGGTATACTGGTCGCCACCAAATACTTGGTCACGGGTGTAAATTGTTTCACCTTCTTGTACAACGCTAACAAGCATCAGCACAGCACCAATATCAACCACAGCGACACATTTATTGTATGCATCACTAGGTAATTGTTGATAATACACATCCATTGCTCTACTTAGCGCATAAGTTTCTACATCGACAACCGCAGCTTTTAAGTTGGCTGTTTCAAGAGCACCAACTCGCGCTTGCACACTTTCAGTTCGCGCAGCAGAGAGAAGAACATTCACTTTACTTGGATCAGCTTCATTGATGGCAAGTTTTTCAAAATCGATATTTACTTCATCAAGTGGATATGGGATTAAACTATCAGCTTCGATGGCAATTTGTGACTCTAATTCAGCATCTGTTAATGATACATCCATAAAAATCACTTTCGTAATTACAGTTTGACCTGAAACAGCTACTGCTGCGGTTTGCACTGATTTAGGAATTTTTCTTTTTAGTTTAGCGATAACATTACCTATCGCTTCTATGTCTTGAATAGAACGCTCAGACATAGCGCCTTTAGGCATAGGTTCAATAGCTAACGCTTCAAGCCGCAAACCTGCGTCTGTCTCTTGCAACAACACTGCTTTTATACAGTGCGATCCGATGTCGATTCCTACCATCATAGATGAAGGCTTTTTAAATAGCTGACTTAGCATGTTTGCAACTTGGCCTTTGTTTTAATAATAAACAAGTTATAATTTTTATCTGAAAAAATATTATTCATTTTTTAATCAATATATACTAGCAGTCTCCGATTCTAATTGGGAGTCCATTTAGGGAAAATATAAGTGATTTTATTAAAGCGAACTTTACAATTTATTATCATCTGCTCATTTTTAGGACTAATCACTTTAGTTGGTCTATACTATTACGTTAAACCTGATATTCCTAGCGTACAGGTTCTAAAAGACGTTCAATTACAGACACCTATGCAGGTATTCTCACGTGATGGATTATTGATTAACCAATTCGGTGAAAAACGCCGCATTCCCGTTACAATAGATCAAATCCCCCAACCGTTAATCGATGCAATTTTAGCAACAGAAGATAACCGTTTTTACGAGCATATTGGTATCGATCCAATTGGTATCGTCCGTTCAGCCATTGTACTCATATCTACAGGCGAAAAGAAACAAGGCGCAAGTACTATAACCATGCAGCTTGCCCGTAACTTCTTCTTAACTAGAGAAAAAGCATACATTCGTAAGGTCAAAGAGATCTTCATCGCTTTACATATTGAAAGTATA
Organism: Pseudoalteromonas sp. P1-8; assembly: GCF_001399985.1. Lineage (NCBI taxonomy): Bacteria > Pseudomonadati > Pseudomonadota > Gammaproteobacteria > Alteromonadales > Pseudoalteromonadaceae > Pseudoalteromonas > Pseudoalteromonas sp. P1-8. Next base: position 38,401 of record NZ_LJSO01000002.1, on the reverse strand, counting down.
TTAAGTAAAGACGAAATCCTCGAATTATATTTAAATAAAATTGAATTAGGTAACCGCGCTTTTGGTATTGGTGCAGCAGCACAAGTTTACTACGGCAAAGACCTCAATGAGCTTACTTTAGCGCAAATGGCGATGATCGCTGGTTTACCTAAGGCTCCTTCAGCCCTTAACCCTATTCGCAACCCTGTACGCGCAAAGGCTCGTCGCAACGTTGTACTAGGCCGTATGTATACCGAAAAGTATATTACACAGAGTGAATACGAAGAGGCTATCAATGCGCCAATTACAGCTAAATTCCATGGTGCAGAAATTGAAGTGTACGCCCCTTATATCTCTGAGATGGTGCGTGCTGAAATGGTTGAACGCTATGGTCATGAGCGTGCTTACAATACTGGTTTTAAAGTTTACACCAGTGTTGATTCAAATATTCAGCAAGCTGCACAAGATGCCATTGTTGATAATCTACACGCTTACGACATGCGTCATGGCTACCGTGGTGCGACGGCTCAGTTATGGGACAGTGAAAACGAAAGTCCACTTAGCCAAGAAGAGATCTTATCTAAATTAAAAGATGTCAAAGAGTTTGGCCCACTATTAGCTGGTGTTGTAACTAATGTCGCTGAGCAATCAATTGATGTGCTATTAAAAAGCGGCGAACAAGTGAAGGTTGAGTGGGATGGTCTAAAATGGGCACGCAAATATATTACCCGTTACCGTCAAAGTTTCGCACCAAAAACGGCTACTGAAATTTTATCAGCGGGAGCGCAAATTTGGCTGCGTAAAAATGCAGATGAAAGCTACATCCTTAGCCAAGTACCAGAAGCATCGAGCGCACTTGTTTCACTTGACCCACAAGATGGTCGTATTAAAGCCATTGTCGGTGGTTATAGCTTTGAACAAAGCCAATACAATCGCGCAGTTCAAGCAAAACGCCAGGTTGGTTCAAACATCAAGCCATTTATTTATTCAGCAGCACTTGAAAACGGCTACACACTCGCTTCAATTCTTAACGATGCACCAATTAATCAATGGGATAAAAGCCAAGGTGTAGCATGGCGCCCTAAGAATAGCCCGGCGGTTTATAATGGCCCTATCCGAATACGCCGTGCACTCGCTCAATCTAAAAACGTAATTTCTGTCCGTTTACTACGTGGTGTAGGTCTTGAACGTACAGCAGATCACTTACTTAAGTTTGGTTTTTTAAATAGTGATATTAATCGTAGCGAGTCATTGGCCCTGGGTAGTGCCTCAATCACTCCTCTTGAACTAGCTCGCGGAATGAGTACTTTCGCCAATGGCGGCCACTTAATTACCCCTTACTTTATTTCTGAAATTCAGGATTCTGCTGGTAATGTGTTATTCAAAACAGAGCCAGAACTTGCCTGTGATGAACCTGAGCAGGTTGTTACACCAGAGTTTGCATCATTAGATGATAATCAATTGGATCAGGCACAAAGTGTGAGCACTCCGCGTTGTGCTCCGCGTATCATTTCAAAGCAAAATGCATTCTTAATTTCGCAAGCTATGCACAGCGCAATTTGGGGTGGTGGTAGCTGGACTCACAAAACCGGCTGGAGTGGTACAGGCTGGCGTGCACAAGCACTTGATCGTCGCGATTTAGCAGGAAAAACAGGTACTACCAATGACTCGGTTGATACATGGTTCAGTGGCTTTAACCGCAATGTGATGACCTCGGTATGGGTTGGTTTTGATAACCCTGGAAAAGCCCTTGGCCGCTCGACCTACAATAGTAACCTTGATAAGTCACAAATATCTGGTGCAGAATCGGGTGCAAAAACCGCACAACCTGCATGGGTCGACTTTATGCGTGCAGCTCTTGATGGCATGCCAGAAGCACCTATTGAGTTTCCTGAAGGTTTGGTATCGGTTCGTATCGACTTAGCAACAGGTCTTTTAAGCCATAAGAATGACTATACCAGTCGTTTTGAATACTTCATTAAAGGCACAGCACCAACCAAGTACGTACTTGATCAACCAACAGACGTATTTGAAGAAAAGCTCAGCACAGAGGAAGAGTTGTTTTAAATAAGTGAATTGCTATTTTGAAACAATAAAAAAGCGCCCTTGGGGCGCTTTTTGCTTAGCTATTTAAACTAAGATCAGCAAAATTATTTTAGGTTATTTACCAGCCAATATAGGTCTGAGTGCACCCCAGCGGCAGTGACTTCTTTACCCGCTCCAGGGCCTTGGATCACTAATGCATTGTCTGTATACCACTGTGAATTGATCACAAAGATGTTATCGCCCGGTTTAAGGCTTGCTAATACATCATCTTTGCCAACATTAACTAAATCAACTTGCGCCTGAACCTTGCCATCAACGAGTGTGATAGCACCGGTGTAGCGCACCACTTTGTCTTCTGCCGCAGCTTGCGCTGCTTTTTCTGTCATAAATTCATCGAGCAGCTGTTTGTTTGCAAGAAAATCTTGCCAGCTTCCTGCTGCAAGCTGTTCAGGCATCAGAGGTGTTAAAGCAATGTCATCTAGCTCTAAATCTAGGCCTAAGTCACGCGCTAAAATTAGTAGTTTACGCTGCATATCTCGGCCAGATAAGTCTTCACGAGGATCTGGCTCTGTATAGCCCATTTGCTGAGCTTGAAGCACTAAATCTGAAAACGGCACGCTACCATCGTAACTGCTACATAACCACGATAAAGTACCCGAGAATACCCCTTCAATACGGTTAATACTGTCACCGCTATTTTGTAAATCAGCTAAAGCAAAGTTAATCGGTAAACCTGCGCCTACACTGGTGTTGTAGCGCCATAGTAGATTTCGCTCAGCTAAATTAGTACGTAAGTTTTGATACCAACTATGCGCGGCAGTACCCGCATATTTGTTTGCACTGATCAAATGACAGTTAAGCTCTACAAAATCAGGATACAACTGACTAAAAGCCTCACTGGCAGTGATATCAATCACTACTTTGTGCTCATAATCTAGCTCATTGATACGTGCTAATAACTCAGCTTTATCGTAGCTTTGCGCTTCATTGTGCCACTGCTCTTGCCATGTTTCGGTATTTAAACCACTGGCACTAAAAAGCATTTGTTTAGAGCGTAAAAGAGCTACTACTTTTACTTTGTACTGAGCAGATAAACGAGCAAACTGAGCTTGTAGTTGCGATAAGAATACTTCGCCTACATTACCAAGGCCAGCAACAATAATAGCCAACTCTTGACCTTTGTTTACCAGCTTGTCATGTAGAAGGGTTAAAACATCACTATCAATTGCCTGATCGTTTAAGATCAACACATAGTTATCGTCTTGTTGTACAAAACGAGGATGAATACTTTGCTCTTTTAAAAGCGCTGTTGCTTGCTCTGTCAGCGCAATTACATCAGCTGTTGGTGCAACCACTGCACAACCACTTAAATTAGACTCGACAATATTGGCACGGCCCGCTAAATGGCTGACAACTTGGTGAGTACTTTGACCAGGTACTAACAAGTAAGTATCGCCATCTTTAGTAAAGTGGTGCAGGCTGTGTTGAATTAACTGACTAAGCTCACCGACTTCACCACTGCTTAGTTTATCAACCCTTAATAAATCGATGTTATCTAAGGTAGTAATAAAACGCTTTGCTTTACTATAACCCTCTTTTACTACCTCGGTTGGCGTTGCATCACAATCAAAGCTACTTCTTACCACCAATTTAATTTCTGTGTCTTTTAACGGCGACAAGGTTTTTGCATGCAATACTGGGTTACCTAAACGCGCTAATAGGTTAGCTTGGTCGCGGCATACCTTGGCGTACTTAACCGCATTTTTAACTTTACGGGGGTCAGTACTAAATACCCCTTGTGTGTCTGTCCATATAGACACTTGCTTGGCAAAAGTATAACTCGCTAACAAGGTGGCACTGTAATCACTGCCATTACGGCCTAATGTCACCGTATTACCTTGGCAATCTGCTGCTATAAAACCCGTTACTACGTTGATATGTGTTCTGCTAATCGCATCACTGCACTGCTGTTGGTTTTTTTGATGTAAAAGCTGACCATCATTTAGAGTAAATAACTGCCTTGCATCAACATCTTGCGCATCAACACCTAACTGATTTAGGTAAGCGGCCAATAACCGCGCCGACCACACTTCACCATGAGCAAGTAAAGGTGCTTCAAGTAGCTGCTGTTGACTAATTAATTCATTTAATACGGCAAGTTCATCTTTTAACTGTGCCAAGGCCTGTTGTTTATTCTGACCTATAAGTAACTGCTCAATTAAAGCCCGTTGATTATTATCAATAAGCAATAGAATATCGCTAACAGCTTGACTATCTTGCTGCTGGTAACTTTGCCAAAGCTTTACCAGGGTATCGGTTGTTTTACCCGATGCCGACACAACCACGCAATCGCCCTGCTCTGTATTAGCAAGAACAATGTTCGCTACCGCATGATAACGATCTGCCGAGCTTAAGCTTGAGCCACCAAATTTATGAACAATATTTACCATTTCTTCTACCACAATGCCGTATGTGCTGGCGTTAACTTAAATGACGCGTTTTGCTGTGTATCTTGCTGTGTTAGCTTAGCTTCAGCTTTTTTAACTTGTTGGCCTTGACCTGGTTTTACTAAATTGAAAACACGGTCTAAATCTGCAATGAGATCTTTTACGTCTTCAATACCTACAGAAATACGGATCAGCGTATCGCCTACACCGGCTTCAAGGCGCGCTTTAGGCTCCATACCTGCGTGGGTCATTGTTGCAGGGTGACAAATCAAGCTTTCTACCCCACCTAGCGACTCAGCAAGGCTAAAGTCTTTTAGGCTTGTTAAAAACGCTGCTGCATCGTTGATATCGCCTTTAATATCAAAGCTCACCATGCCACCAAAGCCACGTTGCTGTGCTTTAGCAAGCTCATGTTGTGGGTGAGAAGCAAGGCCTGGGTAATAAACTTGGCTTACATAAGGTGAGCTTTCTAAATACTCAGCAATGGCAAAGGCATTTTCTTGGTGCTGCTTTAGGCGTACATTTAAAGTACGTAAACCACGAAGCGTTAAGTAGCTGTCAAATGGTGCACCAGTAATACCGATATTATTCGCCCACCAAGCAAGCTCGTCGCCTAGCTCTTGCGTTGCAGCAATCACTGCACCGCCCACTACATCAGAGTGACCATTGATGTATTTAGTTGTTGAGTGCACAACAATATCAACACCAAACTCAATTGGGTTTTGTAATGCAGGTGATAAGAAGGTGTTGTCAGCCGCAACCAAAGCACCACACTGCTTAGCAATACTAGTAATTGCTTTAATATCTGTTAAACGCAAGATTGGGTTACTTGGCGTTTCAATCCAAATCAACTTGGGTTTAATCGCTAAAATTTCTTGGAGATTTTCAGTTTTAGTTAAATCCAAAACTTTTAGTTTTAACAGGCCACGTTTTTCAAGCGAGGTGAATAAACGGTAACTACCGCCATAACAGTCATGTGGGATCACTAACGTATCGTCACTGTTTAATAGCTGAGTGGCTAAATGCACTGCAGACATACCTGTTGCAGTTATAATACCTCTAGCACCACCTTCAAGCTCTGCTAAGGTTTCAGCTAAGATATCGCGATTTGGATTACCGCTGCGACCATAGTCATACTGGCGCTTAGTATCAAAATCAGCAAACGAATAGGTGGTTGATAAGTAAATTGGTGGTACAACCGCACCATGATGTTTATCGGCTTCGATGCCGTGACGAACAGCAATCGTCGCTTTATTTTTTTCGCTCATTTCATCACCTACTCTTAAATTGGATGTTTAGACGTCTAAAAGGTTAGATGATCAAATATGAGAAGTCAAAGCATTTATGGCTTACACATAGAAGTTTATACACTTACACCACTAGATGGCTAAATAACTAGTATTTGACTATCTTTTTTAAAGAGATAGAATTTCCGCATCTTGCGCTGTGAATAAGGCGTAAATCACTGACAACCGAGGCAACGAAACAACTTATGGCTAAATGGAACGGTGAATACATTCACCCATATGCAGAACACGGTAAAAAATCAGAACAAGTAAAAAAGATTACCGTATCGATCCCACTCAACGTATTAAAAGTATTAACTGACGAGCGTACACGCCGCCAGATCAATAACCTGCGTCATGCGACGAACAGTGAGTTATTGTGTGAAGCTTTCTTACATGCTTTTACAGGTCAACCATTACCAAATGATGACGACCTACGTAAAGACAACCCTGAAAAGGTACCTGAAGAAGTTAAAAAAATTATGCAAGAAATGGGATTAGATATCCCAGTGCTTGATTCAGAATAAGTATTTCGGCCATCGGATCACCGCCGATAATCGCAGATATAAAAAAACTCAGCCTAGGCTGAGTTTTTTATTGCGCGATATACCTAATAGCTAATTAAGCTTAACGCATGTAATCTTCTGGCATGTCGATTTGCGCCACGCCCGACTCTACTGCTGCTTCAGCAACAGCACGTGCAATACGTGGTAATAAACGCGGGTCCATTGGCTTAGGAATGATGTACTCAGCACCAAACTCAAGTGACTCAACACCAGCCGCTTTTAATACTTCACTTGGTACAGGCTCTTTCGCGATACCACGAATCGCGTGAACTGCAGCAATTTTCATTTCATCATTAATTGCCGTTGCACGAACATCTAACGCACCACGGAAAATAAATGGGAAACAAAGCACGTTATTTACTTGGTTAGGGAAATCTGAACGACCCGTTGCCATAATTAAATCGTTACGCGCACTGTGTGCAACTTCTGGAGCAATCTCAGGATCTGGGTTTGAGCATGCAAACACGACTGGCTTATCAGCCATCAGCTTAAGATCATCTGCTGTTAACAGGTTAGGACCTGATACACCAACGAATACGTCAGCATCAGCAATAACATCTTGTAATGTACGCTTATCGGTATTGTTAGCAAATAATTGCTTATACTCGTTTAAGTCATCACGACGTGTATGGATCACACCTTTACGGTCAAGCATATAAATGTGTTCACGTAGTGCGCCACACTTAATTAAAAGCTCCATACAAGCCACAGCAGCAGCACCGGCACCTAAACATACGATGATGGCATCTTCGATGTCTTTACCTTGCACTTCAAGGGCGTTAAGCATACCAGCAGCAGTTACAATAGCTGTACCATGTTGGTCATCGTGGAAAACTGGAATATCACAGCGCTCGATAAGTGCTTTTTCGATTTCAAAACACTCAGGCGCTTTAATATCTTCAAGGTTGATACCACCAAACGTATCAGCGATGTTAGCAACCGTATTAATGAAATCTTCTGTTGTGCGATGTTTAACTTCAATATCAATTGAGTCAAGGCCAGCAAAACGTTTGAATAGTAACGCTTTACCTTCCATTACAGGTTTTGATGCAAGCGGACCTAAGTTACCTAAACCTAAAATTGCGGTACCGTTTGAAATAACCGCAACCATGTTACCTTTGCCTGTATATTTATAGGCATTTGCTGGATCAGCAGCAATTTCACGGACTGGTTCAGCCACACCTGGGCTATAAGCTAAAGCGAGATCGTTAACCGTTTCGGCTGGCTTGGTTAGTTCAACACTAATTTTACCTGGAACGGGGTGAGCGTGGTAATGTAATGCTTGTTCACGAAAATCTGACATAACGCGATAGTATCCTGCAAAAAGTTAAAAAGTGAGAGAGCTTGCATCAGTACGATACCTGTAATGTATAAAAATTCCAAGTATTATCAGGTCTATCCTGTTATATGCTATATCGCTTAATTTTAAAGGATTTCCCAACAATTTCTGCGCATAGTTGCGATTAATCAGACATAAAAATTCACCTATTTATGACCTTTTAAGCACGTGTTTTTGTATTTTATACGCACGTACACTGCAATTAGCCGAAGTTAGCCCAAAATATCCATTTCAACGAAGTTCACAGCATTTACTCACAAAGTTATTTAAATTTATTATTTTTAATAACTTTTATGAAAGTTTATACAAACAAGAATATAGCCAAGGGGTGGCACTTTGTCTGCAAAATTAGCGACATAATGGGCATAACAGCCAGAAATAGTTATGCAAGATACATAAGTGAAGATGATAAGTAGTGGCAGCGTTATACCAATTCGCTTAATTAAGTGATCTATTTTGAGGCAATAAAACC
>NZ_LJSO01000002.1:0-30253 GCF_001399985.1 Pseudoalteromonas sp. P1-8 | reverse complement strand
GACAGGTTTAATCCCTCAAAATGATTAAGTATTATTGCGGATTGGTATCAATAATGAGTTTTGTGAATTTTAGGCATAAAAAAAGCACCCTAAGGTGCTTTCTTTAACTAAACAGCAGAGATTACTTCTTGCTGCTAAGTGCACCGAAGCGCTTGTTGAAACGATCAACACGGCCGCCAGTGTCTAAAATCTTTTGCTTACCAGTGTAAAACGGGTGACACTCAGAACATACGTCTAAGTGGATGTCTTTACAAAGAGTTGAGCTAGTTTCGAATTTGTTACCACATGAACAAGTTGCAGTGATAGCTTCGTACTTAGGGTGAATACCTTCTTTCATAGGGAACCTCTAGTTAAGGCCGTATCGCTCTCCAAACCCGAAGTCTGGCACCATACGCAGTTAATACAATTAATAGGCCGCGTATTTTATAGCTCAAGAAGCCTTACGACAAGCTTTAAATACATCTTTCGCTAAAAAAATAACCAAGTGGCGAGTTGTTCAGTATTTGTTGGTAGGTTTTTAACAGTAATTTTAGTACATTATCTTTCTACCTTTGTTTCAGTTGAGTTGTCATGCACTTTGTAGAAGTTGCCATAAAAGTCCCTTTACAGCGTACCTTCGATTATAAAGTTGAACAGCTGTTGCATAGCCCTGAGTTAAAGCCAGGTATGCGCGTTCGCGTGCCATTTGGTAGTCAAAAAAAGGTTGCCGTGGTCTTGGCTCTTAAAACATCAACCGATGTTCCCGCTGACAAAATAAAGCCGATTATTGATGTTATAGACGACACGCCAGTTTTATCTGAGCAACACTTAGCATTACTAAAATTCACAGCACGCTACTACTGTTACCCATTGGGCGAGACCATTCATACGGCACTTCCGGCTGCATTAAGGCAAGGCGAATGCCCAGATAAAACCAGCATTAACATGGTTGAGCTAACCGATAAAGGTGCAAAGCTGCCGTCGCTGAAAGCAAAAACCCAGTTAAATTTATTAAAGCAGCTAGCCGAATCGGGCAAATCATCGGTTACAGAATTAAAAGCACTCGGATTTACCAAAAAAACCATCGATAGTCTGCTCGATAAAGAACTGATCACCCAGTTTATTGAACATGATAACCAATGGCAGCAACGCGCGCCTAGTGTTGGTAGCAAGCCGGTGCTTAATAAAGAGCAAGCTGTTGCCTGCACCAGCATTAACCAAGCTCGTGGCTTTACCAGCTTTTTGCTTGAAGGGGTTACCGGAAGTGGTAAAACCGAAGTGTATTTGCAATGCCTAGAAGAAGTACTGAAAAAAGGTCTGCAAGCCTTAGTATTAGTGCCTGAAATTGGCTTAACACCCCAAACAGTCAACCGTTTTCGTCGTCGCTTTCCTGATACTCCGATTATGCTATGGCACTCAGCACTAACAGATAACGAACGCTTACAAACTTGGCGTTTTTGTGAAAAAGGCAGCTGCGCCATAGTGATCGGCACACGTTCAAGTATTTTCTTACCTTTTTTATCACTTGGCATGATCATCGTTGATGAAGAGCACGACAGCTCGTTTAAGCAACAAGATACATTGCGCTATCATGCTAGAGACCTAGCCGCTTATAGAGCATACCAACATAATATTCCGCTCGTTCTAGGCAGTGCCACACCGGCACTTGAGACCTTACATAAAGCAATTAATAACAAATATCAGCTGTTGAGCCTTACTGAGCGCGCTCAAACCAGCACCGATAACCAGTTTCAATTAATGGACATGAAAGGCCAGCCTGAGCAAGCAGGGATTGCCCATGCCAGCCTTGCCTATATGCGCCAGCATTTAGAACGTGGTAAGCAAGTGATGGTATTTTTAAACCGTCGTGGTTTTTCGCCTACCCTCATATGCCATGAGTGCGGATGGCTAAGTGAGTGCTCACGTTGTAGTACTAGTGCAACCTTTCATAAAGCCATTGGCCAGATGATTTGTCACCACTGTGGTGAGCAACATCAGGTGCCTCATCAATGCCCTGATTGCGGCAGCACGCAGATTTTTCCAAATGGCAAAGGCACTGAACAAATCGAAGAGTTTTTAACACAAACCTTCCCTGATATTCCAATTAGTCGTATCGACCGAGATTCAACTCGTCGTAAAGGCAGCTTAGAAAAAGCCCTTGATGATATCAACCAAGGCGGTGCGCGTATCTTAGTTGGCACGCAAATGTTGGCAAAAGGCCACCATTTTGCCGATGTTAGCCTTGTTTTAATCCTAGATGTCGACAGCGGATTATATTCGTGTGACTTTCGCGCCACAGAGCATTTAGCGCAACTGGTTACGCAAGTGGCAGGCCGTGCAGGTCGAAGTGGTGAACCTGGGCAAGTATTATTACAAACTCACTTTCCTGAGCACCCGCTACTGCAAGACTTAGTTAATAATGGTTATCAAGATTTTGCCCGTTACGCACTCACAGAGCGAGAAGACGCGCAGCTTCCGCCAATCACAAATATGGCTATGGTTCGTGCCGAAGGACATAACATAAATCAAGTGATGGATTTTTTAACTGATTTGGTTCCTGTCCAGAACGTATCTGGTATACAATTGCTCGGTCCGATACCTGCACCACTGGAACGTGTAGCAGGTAAATACCGCTTTCAGTTACATATTCAGGCGCAGGAACGCTCCCACTTACACCAATATTTAGCGCAAATGGTCGACTATATAAGTACCAGTAAATTAGCGCAAAAGGTGCGTTGGAGCTTAGATGTTGATCCTATAGATATGATTTAAAGGCCAATTAAGAGTCATGGCACAACACGATTACATAAATAAAAAACCAGCAAATCGAAATAATAAAAAACAAGCCCCGGCGAAAAAGCCCTTCCCTATTATTCTTGTTTTAATTGCGCTTATCTTAGTAGGCGGGTTTGGTTACGGCCTATGGTATATCAAACATAATGCTGATCCTGAGTTAGTAGAGCAGCAAGCAAACCCGACTAAAAAAGAAGAAGTAGTTATTCCACCACCTAAGACACCTGAATTTATCAAAGAGATTAAAGAGCACGAAGTTCAGGTTGAAGTAAAAGAGATTGAACAAAAAGGTCCATATGTAATGCAATGCGGCTCTTTTAGAACATTTGAGCAAGCACAAACATTAAAAGCTAAAATCGCTTTTGCCGGCTTAGTGGCCGAAGTTAAGAAAACTGAGGGCAGCAATGGTGTTTGGTATAAAGTGCGCTTAGGCCCATACGAAACCAAACGTTTAGCTGAAAGTGACAAGAATAAACTTAAACGCATCAAAATAATGGGCTGCGGAATTTGGCTTTGGACTTGATTTTAGTTCATTCACCCATATAAACACCTCATCAATCGCTTTTTACGAGCGGCCTTGCCGCTCGATGATGAGGAATAATCATGACCACTATTGTAAGTGTACGCCGCGACGACAAGGTCGTTATTGGTGGCGACGGCCAAGTTTCGCTTGGTAACACCGTAATGAAGGGCAACGCCCGCAAAGTTCGACGTCTTTATAATGGCAAAGTAATCGCTGGTTTCGCTGGCGGTACTGCTGATGCCTTCACCCTTTTCGAACGATTTGAAAGCAAACTAGAAATGCACCAAGGCAACTTAACCAAAGCTGCCGTAGAAATGGCCAAAGATTGGCGTAGTGATCGCGCACTTAGAAAGCTCGAAGCACTATTAGCAGTTGCAGACGAAACTGCTTCATTAATTATCACAGGTAACGGTGATGTTGTGCAGCCAGAAAACGACCTAATTGCGATTGGCAGTGGTGGTAACTTCGCGCAATCAGCAGCCACAGCGCTACTAGAAAACACCGACCTAAGTGCACGTGACATTGTAGAGAAAAGCCTTACTATTGCAGGCAACATCTGCGTATTCACGAATAATTTCCAAACTATTGAAGAATTGTAATAGGAACTGCCATGTCTGAGATGACGCCAAGAGAAATCGTTCACGAGCTTGATCAACATATTATTGGCCAAGCTAAAGCTAAAAAAGCAGTTTCAATCGCGCTACGTAACCGCTGGCGCCGTATGCAACTGAGCGATGATTTACGTAGTGAAGTAACACCAAAAAACATTTTAATGATTGGCCCAACAGGTGTGGGTAAAACTGAAATTGCTCGCCGCCTAGCTAAACTTGCTAATGCGCCTTTTATTAAAGTTGAAGCAACAAAGTTCACCGAAGTGGGCTATGTTGGTAAAGAAGTTGAAACGATCATTCGTGATTTAGTTGATATCTCAATTAAAATGACGCGTGAACAGCAAACCAAAAAATTCAAACATCGCGCTGAAGAAGCGGCAGAAGAGCGTATTTTAGATGCTCTTTTACCACCAGCACGCGATACCTTTGGTGAGTCAAAAACAGAAGAGAACTCTTCTACTCGCCAATCTTTCCGTAAAAAATTACGTGAAGGTCAGTTAGACGATAAAGAAATTGATATCGATGTTGCACAAGCTCAACCTAATGTTGAGATCATGGCTCCTCCTGGTATGGAAGAAATGACCAACCAGCTTCAGAGCATGTTCCAAAACATGGGTGGCGATAAGCGCAGCAACCGTAAGCTAAAAATCAAAGAAGCATTTAAGCTATTGGTTGAAGAAGAAGCAGCAAAACTTGTTAACCCTGAAGAGTTAAAAGAGCAAGCTATCTTCGCAGTAGAGCAAAACGGTATCGTGTTTATCGATGAGATCGATAAAATCTGTAAACGTGGTGAAGCATCTGGCCCAGATGTTAGCCGCGAAGGTGTACAGCGCGACTTACTACCATTAATCGAAGGTTCAACAGTAAGCACGAAACATGGCATGGTTAAAACTGACCACATGTTATTTATCGCATCTGGCGCATTCCAAATGTCTAAACCATCAGACATGATCCCAGAGCTGCAAGGCCGTTTACCAATCCGCGTTGAGCTTGAAGCACTAAGTGCTGATGACTTTAAACGTATCTTAACTGAGCCTCATGCTTCATTAACTGAGCAACAACGTGAGCTGTTAAAAACAGAGCAAGTTGACGTTGAGTTTACTGATGATGCCATTGAACGTATCGCAAAAGCAGCTTGGCAAGTGAATGAAAAAACCGAAAACATCGGTGCCCGTCGCTTGCACACTGTGATGGAAAAACTAATGGAAGAAATTTCATTTGATGCTTCAGAAAAAGCTGGTTCAACACTAACAATTGATGCCAATTACGTTGAGCAGCATTTAGGTGCACTTGTTGAAGATGAAGACTTAAGTCGCTTCATTCTTTAATCAACAAATTAGCGTTATAATTAAAAGCCTCCTGTTGGAGGCTTTTTAGTTTATATAAGGTAAGGCTCACATGAAAGAAGTCACTAAAGTGCATTATCACAGCGTTAGCAAAGTATTAGATGTTCATTTTGATGATCAGACTATTGCTCTATTTAGTGCTGAATTTTTGCGTGTTCACTCACCTTCTGCTGAAGTACAAGGTCATGGCAATGAACCTATGAAACTCGTACTTGGTAAGCAACAGGTAGGAATTAGCAAGATTGAGCCGGTTGGTCATTATGCGATTCGACTGGTGTTTAGCGATAATCATAATAGCGGTTTATTCAGCTGGCACTATTTAAGTGAGCTGCAAGCTAACCATGATGAGCTTTGGCAGCAATACCAAACGAGAGTCTCTGAGCACGAAGCAAGTAAAGACAGCGTGCCTATTAAGTTTGTGCCTTAATACCTATCAAAATGCCTCGATAAAGCACACCTAAAAACAAAAAGCGCGATGACGAAACCGTCACCGCGCTTTTGTTTTTCAACAGGCTAATTCATTAAACTTTAAACTTATCGATTGCCTGATAAAGCACACGTGCTTGCTCAGACACCTCTTCGCTGGTTTGCGCATTAGTCGCCGCGTGGCCCGATGCTTCTTGCGCAATATCACGAATACGTACCACGTTTTTATTCACCTCAGAAGCCACTTGGCTTTGCTCATCAATTGCGGTGGCAATGTGAGTACTCATATCCATTATGGTTTGTACATCTTCGGTGATTGAGCGAAGTAACTCACCAGCTTTACTTGCCTGTGCTGCACTTTCGCCACCTTGCGTACGACATTGCTGCATAATGCTCACCACTTCTTGCGTACGCCCTTGTAAGGTCGAAATAATGCTCTCGATCTCTTGCGTTGAATCTTGGGTACGTTGCGCAAGTGAGCGAACTTCATCTGCTACTACCGCAAAGCCACGGCCTTGTTCACCGGCACGCGCCGCTTCAATGGCTGCATTGAGTGCCAGTAAGTTTGTTTGCTCAGCAATGCCACGAATAACATCAAGTACAGAGCCAATGGTTTCAGCGTCTTTTTCTAACTGCGACACCACGCTTGACGCATTACCGAGTGAATCAGATAAGTGGTTTATTTGCACCACAGTAGATTCAACCTCAGAGCGGCCTTGCTGCGCACTTACGTTAGTCGACTCAGCTTTTTTCGCTGCTGCTTCAGTATTGTGTGAGATATCTTGAATCGTCGCCTGCATTTCGGTGGCAGCTGTGGCAACCATATCAGCTTCGTGAAGCTGCTCTTGCATACCTGAGCTAGTTGCTGCAGTCGTTTCAGATAAATGTTCTGTGGCCACGTTAAGAGTACTTAGCGCTGTATTTACCTCGTAAATCAGCTTTTTAAAATCACTGATCAAGCTATTAAAGTCGATCGTCATTGTGGTGATTTCGTCTTTACCTGATTGAGTAATCGACATACTTAAGTCGTTATTGCGACGAATTTCGTTAATCGTGTGGTACACACGTTCGATAGGCTGAATAATTGAGCGGCTAGTAAAGTAAACTAATAGCATCACTAAAATGCTCGCAATAATAAACACAAGAATGGCAATCAACTGCGCACTAGCAGCACTAGATTCTACAAACTCTTTAGTTTGTGTGGTCAGTTGGCTGACAATTGCATCACTAAGCTCAACACTGCGTTTCATCTCACCGAGTGCCCCTGACTCTAAATCAAGGCCCAAGGCAACTTGTGCATCAACTAAGGCTTTAAATTTACTTTGATAAGTCGTAAGCAAACTAAGTAATTGGTTTTCGTAATTTGCATCGAACCCAGCGTTTTTAACCTCTGATCTAAAGCTAGCAACTAAATCATCAAACTTGCCCATATACTTTAAATCAAAGCGCAGCATAAAGTCTTTTTCTGCACGGCGAAGCTGTAGCATTAAAGTTAGTAATTTATAGTTTTCGCGCTCACTTAATAATGTTTCTACTTGATGCACTGCACCACGTAAATCACCATAAAGTGCATCTTTAGGGTGTAAACCTATTTTCTTTTGTAGTACCACAACTTCATTGAAGTCATCGTAATAAGTTTTCGCAAGACGTCTAAATTCAATGAGCTTAGATGAGTCCATCGACAAATCTTTCACTAACTCGTCTAGTCGCGCCATTTTATTTTTTAGCTGCGAATACTCTTTTTCAAAAAGCTCAAGGCTATCGACATCTTTGTAAAACAAAAAGTTTTTTTCATGTTTACGCATCGCAAGTTCATGAATGTCGAGCTCCTCCGCATTTTGAATTGTTTCGTTGAGCTTTAGCATCATGCGCGACTCAAAGATAATTACACACAGCATCACAATCATTGCAAGACCAACAACGAGCGCGTTTAACTGTAAACGACGCTTAATAGTTAAGTTTTGTAATACATTCATTCAAAGTGCCTTATAGAAACATGCATTTAAAGTATAGCTAAACTATTTAAAGCAGCTAATAAAAAGTGGTTAAACTTGCCGCGCATTTTCCAATATAAGGTACTTTTAAACAATCAGTTTTTGTTCTAAATCAACCTGTTGCCATAGATGTTTATGCAATTTATCCAGCTTTTCCCATTGTTTTTTTTGCAACCAATCAACCAAAGGTGCTGGATCGCTCGGAAAATTCAGTTTTTTGTTCTGTGGCGATTGCAACCAATCATCCATCGCATTGGGGTTTAAATAGCTCATGACATGGGCTGCTCCCATCGACAATAGCGTCTGTGCATTAATCCCCTGCTCAAATTGTTTTCCAAGTGGTTTTAACAATAACTTTTTACCAAGTTGCAATGCTTCACTTGCAAGTTCAAATCCGGCGTTACCAATCACGCCGCCAGCATTGGCCAGATCATTTAAAAACCCAACACGTGAAGGCGCTCTTAGATGAATATTACCGATTGAGCAATCCTGCGCATCTGGGTGATAACAGTAAAACTCACGTTCAGGAAAGTCTTTGAGGTAGTCGACCACACTGTCTAGGTTCTCAAAAGGCAAATACACCAACACCTTATTTTCGACCATCACCGGGTTATCATGATGATGATTAGCAATAAATGGCGGAATGATGTTTTCTGCATAAGGCTGCCAATGCACCCCTAAATAAACGCTCGCTGGCGCATAGTTACGGATCAGCGCACGACGAAAGAAAGCTCGGCCAAACATCGGCACTTTATCAGATAAAAACGCCGCTTGGTGGCTCATACCAATAACGGGGACACCTTGCTGTTTAGCAGCCCACGCTGTAATCGGCTCAAAGTCATTAAACACCAAATCATAGTGACGTAAATCAAGGTTTTTTATATCTTTTAAAAGCTGCAGCGGGCGCGCATTTTTTAATGTTTTAAAGCTATCAACCTGCCCCGACTTGCTGGTAAACGACAAGCCTCGAAAAGCTCGGTAATCGGCAAAATCGTCCATATCAAAGTAGTCTTGCTCTTTACGACCCGAAAACACATAGTCAACATCCATTCCCAATGCTTTAAAGGTCGTTGCCATTACTCGTGCTCGAGTAATATGGCCATTACCCGTACCTTGAATACCGTACAAAATTCTCATATAGACTCCACCACCATTACAGCTAATACCGCACAACTTGAACCCATCACTGCGCCAATCACCACATCAGCAGGGTAATGCACACCAATAATCACTCTAGATGCCGCCACCCCTGATGCCCACATCAGCCAAAGCACAGCAAATTCAGGAAAATAGATAGTTAAAATAGTCGCCACCACAAATGCCCCAGCACTATGCCCCGACGGTAAGCTAAATTGGTCACTCGGCACCAAATACGCGCCTTGCACTAAACAGTCGCAGGGCCTGACCCGCGCGATGCGCTTTTTAGCGAGAAAGTAAATAGGCCGCTCAATGGCAAAACCCACCAAAATACTCATCGCCAGTTGTTGAAAGTGCAGCTGCTCGGTGAACCACCAAAAACCAAGAAACAACACCACGTAAAGTCCGCCATCGCCACTTTTCGAAAACCCGAGCGCTGATCTTCTGAGCCAAACTGGCGAAGCGTCATTGAATACACTTAAAAACAGCTGTTCATCTACTTTTGCCAATTTAGTAAGTATGTTGTTTGCCATGGTGAGCTCCTTGTCATACTTTGCGTCTAATTTTTATACTCATCTCAGCTTAGGCGCTAAAAATAACAATTAGGTGACGCTTTTGAGACACTAATGTTGCGATAGCGAAATTCCTTTGATTTAAACCAATAATCCGCTATTAAGTCGTTGTTATTGAGTTGTATCAGGGTATACTGAGTACTAAACAGACAGTCTCTTTAGAGGATGAAAAAATGGATTACAGCACTTCTGATTTATGCGACCACTTTGCAGATGTGGTTGATGTGCTCGAACCAATGTTTATCAATTTTGGTGGACGCCCAAGCTTTAGTGGTCGAGTAAAAACCGTTAAATGCTTTGAGAATAACGAGCTGATCCGCGAAATTTTATCAACCGATGGCACTGACAGCGTGTTATTGATTGATGGTGGTGGTTCTACCCGACGCGCCCTTATTGATATAGAGCTGGCTGAAATCGCATTAGAAAACAACTGGCAAGGCATTATCGTTTACGGTGCCATTCGTCATGTTGATGAACTTGAAGAGCTAGACTTAGGCATTCAAGCAATTGCCTCTATTCCTGTTGCTGCCGATAGTGAAGGCGCAGGTGAAGATGGCATTGGTGTTAACTTCGCAGGCGTCTCTTTCTTTGATGACGACTTTGTTTACGCTGATAGCACCGGTATTATATTATCTGCTGAAGAATTAGAGTTAGAAATAATAGAAGACTAATCTCGGTGAGAAACTACCTTAAAATTTATGATGAAGCGGCGGTAAAGCACTTATGTGCTCGCCGCGCTAACGAACTCAAAGCTTGGCAAGCCCTTGCCCTTCTCGACACTCAAGTTAACGCCCCACAAGCACTCATCGATGCAAAACACTTCGGTATTCGCTATGTTTTAGTTGGCGTATGTGAAGATATTGGCCCTCGCGCTAACTTAGGTAACGGTGGCTCAGGACAAGCGTGGCAAGCATTTTTAAAGCGCTTTTTAAACCAAACGCATAATCAGTTTTTAAACCACGAGCGTGTGTTATTGCTCGGCGAAGTGGCCCTTGATGACTTAAACCAACAAGCTGCTGACCTTGATAATAAAAACGACGCCGACTTAGCCAAACTACGTGAATTATGCGCTGATATAGACACCCGCGTTGAGCAAGTGCTTGCAATGATTTTTGCAGCTGGCCTTGAGCCAATTGTAATCGGTGGTGGCCATAACAACTGCTTAGGTATTTTACGTGCTCTTAGCAAACAATATGGTAAACCAGTCAACGCCATTAACTTAGACCCTCATGCTGATTTCAGAGAATGTGAAGGCCGCCATAGCGGTAATGGTTTTAGATATGCGTACAGCGAAAACCATCTTGCTGATTACCATGTGATGGGTTTACACGAATTTAAAAATAACCAAGCGATTATGGATGCCCTGACAAACGCAAACTTCACGTTTGATAGTTATCAAGACATTCAAGTACGTCGCAAAGTTGATTTATCTTCAGCATGTAAACACGCATTAGCACAGTTTGATAATGCGCCACTAGGAGTCGAAGTCGACCTAGACAGCATTTCGTTAATGCCGGTTAGTGCATACACCAACTGTGGCTTTAGTGTAAGTGATGCAGAACATTTTGTGCATTTAGCAGCTAGCCAAACAACTGCTCATTACCTTCACTTATGCGAAGGCGCACCATCACAACACCCGGTTAGTTTAGAAGCAGGCATGAATGACGCTGGCCAAATCATCACCGCCCTAGTGAATGCGTATTTGCAGGCGAGAGAGGCAAGTTAGAAAAACGCGAGAAACGAGGTAGCGACTGATTTTTGTTGGGTCGGGACGAAATAAGCGATACTCAACACATAGAAGCGGTCAGCTCTCAGCCTTCAGCTGTCAGACGCGCGAAACAAGTTTCACGCCTACCTGTAGCAGCGGCTTTATGCCGCGACCCTTAAATTAGAAGCAAGATTCGAGATAAAACACGATGTAACGAGTCAAACTACTCGCTAACTTTCAAGCTGAAAGCTGACGGCTGACGGCTGACGGCTTTAGCTTTCCCCCTGATGCTCTAACCGCCACTGTTTTAACCACGACATCATGCCTACGCTGCTAAGCGGGTAATTAAAGTAATAACCCTGGGCGGCGTAGGTATTCAACGACTTAACAAACTTGAGTTGCTCTAGGGTTTCTACCCCTTCACAAATCACCTTGGCATTATTTTGATTATGCATATCCACCATGCCAGAGACTAGACTACGAACTTGGCTTTGATGGGCAAAATCAGCGGTTAGCGATGCAGCTACTTTAATATACTCAACATTAAGATTAGGTAGCTTCGCAAGCCAAATTGGCGTGTCACCAAAGCCATCAATACACAGCTTAATACCAATACTATTTAGCCTTGCGACCATGGCTTTACCTTGGTCATCTAAGCTCATAAATAGATCGAGCGGGCATTCAATGATTAAATCACCTGGCTCTAAGCGGTGCTCAGTCATTATGCGGTCAACAAATTCAATAAACTCTTCGTGGAGCATTTCTGGGCCAAACACGTTAATACTGAGTGGTAGTTCAATGCCTTCCATACGCAGTGCCATAGCAAGCTCAGCAGCACGTTCAATAACATACGCTGCCACAGGGTAACTTAAGCCAGCGACACGAATATCATCAATGAACTTGTTAGCCGAAAGAATGCCTTGTTTTGGATGCTGCCAACGTAGCAGCAATTCTAAAAACTCAATTTGCTCGTCGCTATTACGAATAACTGGCTGAAAGTAAAGTTCAAGTTCGCTGGCAAAATCTAAGTGAGCTAACTCGCGTAAGCGTGCTTGTTGCTCTAATTGCTCGATCATCATTTGCGGGTGATAAGGCACAATTTCTCGCTCTGGGTTTGAATCAAGGGCAAGGTTGGCAAATGAAATTAAGTTCTCGAAGCTGTATTCTGGTTCGTCACAGTTCACGTAACTGGCGCGCACTTTAACTTCAATTGTACAATTAGCAACGTTGAATGGCTTTAATGTGACTTGCCTAATTTGACTGATCAGCTGCTCATGAAGATGTTTTTGCTCTTCGAGTGAGCAAATAAACGCAAAGTTTAAGCCCCCTAAATGCGCTAATTTTTCAGCATGTGCGGTGTTACTTGCCATACTCAACACTGCATCAACACTAAGCTGCTGTTTAATACGTGTGGCCGATTGCGCTAATAATAAATCACCAAAGTCACGACCAATGTGCTGGTTAACATCGTTAAAACCTTCAAGGCGTATCATTACTAGTGCACAGTTAGCCGAGTGCTCTTCAGTCCATGCAACAAAGCTATTTCTAAGCGCGTTTCGATCAGGTAAACCAGTCAGTGGTGTGGCATCTAAATCATCGTTATGGAGCGGTTTAACTTCAACCTGCTCATCATCTTCGGGCTCTTCGTAATTAAAAAAGCCTGAAATAGATAAAATAACTACCGAGAAAACAAGCCAATATAAAGCGGTGTCGAGTAATAGGTGGGCAGAGTATAAAACCGCGAACGAAATTGCGGCAGAGACACTCAATATTATGGCAAGCCAATTTGTGGTGCGAAATGCTTGCCATAAATGAAAGCATAAAGCTAAAGCAAGTAAGATAACCAGCCAAGGTAATCCTAAGCTTAAAATAGCTAAACCTAGTACGCCATTAACGACTAGGCTTAGTCTTAAAGTTGAGTTTTGAGTTACGCATAAGGCACAGATCATTGCCATAAAAACGCTACCAGCTAAAAACACTGGCACTACATCACTTGTTAAATTTACGAGTTGCGTGCTACTACTCGCTAAACTAAGAATCAATGACATGTAATCCAAACTGCGTAATAAAACTTATCTAACTAAGTCTACCCAAAATCCACAGATTTAACAGTTTATTTACGCCGAATTGGTAACTTAATTGTGCAGGGTGGGATATTTGCCAGTGAGCAATATCAGCACGAGCCCCCACTTTTAGTACGCCACGATCGTCAAGACCTAACGCACCCGCTGCGTTTCGTGTTACGCCAGCTAATGCTTGTTCTGGTGTCATACGAAAAATAGTACATGCCATATTCATCATTAAGTGCAATGAACATAATGGTGAAGTACCGGGGTTAAAGTCAGTTGAAATAGCGATCGGAACTTGATACTGCTGGAGTAGTTCAATTGGCGGATATTTTGTTTCGCGTAAAAAGTAAAATGCACCTGGCAACAATACCGCTGCGGTGCCCGCTTTAGCCATTGCCTGAATGCCAGCTTCATCTAGGTGTTCAATATGATCTGCCGATAAGCCATTAAATTCTGCAACAAGCTCTGCGCCATGTTGATTAGATAACTGCTCAGCGTGCAACTTAACTGGTAAGTTGTGCTTTTTAGCCGCTTCAAACACACGGCGAGTTTGCTCGTTACTAAAGCCAACATTTTCACAAAATGCATCAACCGCATCAGCTAAATCAGCTTCAACAACACGGTCAAGCATCTCACCGCAAACAAGCTCTATGTATTCATCGCTACGGCCTTTATATTCAGGCGGTAATGCGTGAGCACCTAAAAACGTGGTTTTAACATCAACCGGGTGGTTCTCACCGAGTAAACGCGCGACTTCGAGTAGTTTAATTTCGTTTTCACAATCAAGGCCATAGCCAGATTTAACCTCGACCGTCGTCACGCCTTCTGCGTATAACGCATTTAAGCGCTCTTTAGCACTAACAAAGAGAGTTTCGTGGTCGGCTTCGCGAGTTGCACGTACGGTGCTTGCAATGCCACCACCGTTTGCAGCGATTTGTTCGTAGCTAACACCTTGCAAACGCTGCTCGAATTCTTCTGCGCGGCTACCGGCAAACACTAAGTGAGTGTGACAATCAATCAACCCTGGGGTTAACCACTGACCTTTTGCAGATACAGTTGGCGTTGCTAATGCATCAAACTCAGGTAAATCGGTTTGTGCACCTAACCAGGCAATTTTGCCATCTTTAACGGCAATCGCTGCATTTTCAATGGCGCCGTAGGGTGCATCAGCAGTAGGATCCATTGTGGCGATATTGGCATCTGTGATCAGTAAATCCCAGAGCGCTTGAGCATTGTTGGTTGTGTGCATTTTTCACCTATCTTGATGCTTGCTAAAGGCTCAGTATGAGCCTAAATTTAAATTTGCTTAAAGTTTATCAACTCATCTTGTATATACAAGAAAATTATGTCACCTTGTAACGCACTGTTAACTTACCAATAAACTTTTCATAATGAGCGTCCCTAAGTTTGCGCAAATAAAAGAATTCATTCTGGAAAATATTCAATCGGGAGAATGGCAAGAAAACGACCGTGTCCCTTCAGAAAACGAACTCACCAGTCAATTTCAAGTTAGCCGCATGACAGCTAGGCGTGCACTCAGTGAGTTAACCGATGCCGGTATCTTAACCCGCAGCCAAGGCCAAGGTACTTTTGTTGCCAGCTTCAAATCACAATCTTCGTTACTGGAAATCAAAAACATTGCCGATGAAGTTAAAGCGCGAAACAGCAATTACAGTTGTACGATTTTAGTGATGGAATCAATCAGCGCAATTGCCCCCATCGCGATTGCTTTGGGTGTCGAGGTCGACAGCCATGTTTATCGAAGTGTGATTGTGCACAATGAGAACGAGCAACCTTTGCAAGTTGAGGAGCGTTTTGTGAACCCTGCTCTTGCTAAAGACTACTTACAACAAGATTTTCACAGCCTAACACCCCACGAATACTTATCGCAGACGGCTCCGCTTACCGAGGCGCGTCACACAGTTGAAGCAATCATGCCCAACCAAGAAATGTGTGAATGGCTCAACCTTTACAACGAAGAGCCATGCTTACAAGTGATCCGCCGAACCTGGTCATCGCAAGGTATTGTAAGCTTTGCGCGCTTAGTCTCACCGGGCAGTAAATACCGACTGGGCGGCCACCTAACTTTTAAAAAGTAGCTAAATAGGCGCTTGATAACGAAAATTCAGTGACTCAATCGCTGAGCCATCAATGAGGCGCTCGCCTTTATCATGGCTAGTAAATGTCGGTGGCTGATTACCCTGCTCAGCACATTTTTGTTGGTAGTAATCTGCTTTTGTAGGATGCGACGGATTGACCACATTATAAATGCTGCTCGCGCTTGACCAGTTTTCAATTACAGAAAAAATCGCCGCTATCACGTCTTGCTGCTGAACCATGTTTACCACTTGCTGACTTGAGCTAGACAGCTCTTTACCTGCCACAAACTTACCTGGGTCGCGCCCAGGCCCAACAAGGCCCGCTAAACGCAGCACTTTACCACCGGCATTGAGCACTAACTGCTCGGCATCAAATAGCAGTTGCTGGCGCGCTGATTGACAATTGATTACTGTACTCTCGTCGTATTGACCATTCTCAGTTGGGTAGACACCCGTCGAAGAACATAAAATAAAGCCTTTACAATTTAGTTGCTTGGCAAGCTCAAGCCCTGCTTGCAAAGTGACTAAATAATTACTTTCTGAGCTGCGACTACGCGGTGGAATTGCACACACCCACCATGCACCTTCAAGAGAAACATCGTGTTTAAGCACATCGTCTGCAAGCGCAAATTGGCGCTGAAAGTCATGTTCGTGCTCGCTACTTCGGTGTGTCCCCTGCACTTGCCATGCTAATTCTTTAGCCTCAACACACAGCGCACTACCAAGCCAACCTGCCCCTAAAACGACCAGTTTATTATTTTCAGAACTCATTTATCCAACTACCTCTAGAAATTATTATTAACGTTCGCTTAACGGTGTAGCGATTTGGGTGCAAATATGATTAGATAGATAACTCTACCCGATAATAAAAACACGTGCACCTATGTTAAATAACCTCTCTTTACGTAAAAAAATATTACTACTCATCGGCGGGACGATAAGTGTACTACTGATCATCGCGTCTAGTTTTTTTGTTAGCCATATTGCTGACCTATCGCGCCAAGCTATTCAACGCGAAGCCGACAGCTATTTACAGAGTGAACGACTTTCAATGCAAGGTTACTTTGCCAAATACGGTAAAGTGGTTCAAACCTTCATTACAAATCCGCATTTAGTGAATTGGTTCGACAATTGGACTGAACGTGACCAAAGCCTTGATAACCAACCTGGATACGACAGCGTTAATCAAGATTTTGTGCGTATCAGCGGCAACGATGACAACATCTTATCTGCCTTCTTTGCATCTGCAACAACTGGTGAGTACTTTAAAGAAAACGAGCGAACCACTCATTATAATGGCCAACCTTACTACGCTTACAAACGTGGTTGGTGGCAAGATGCTTTAAAGATCAACAAACTCTATGTAGGCCCAATTTCTGTGGATTTAACCACAGGTAATGCCTCTGCAGTTGTACAACAGCCTGTTTATAAGCAAAACAAACTAATAGGCTTTGGTGGTGTTGATTTACAGCTAAACAACATCAACGACATGGTTGAAGAAATTCGCTTTAATGGCCAAGGCTTTGGTTTCTTACTTGATGGCAATCAAAAGGTTGTGCACTTATCTAAGCGCACTGGCCACAAGCTATCTGTGACTGACGAAGGTCCGAATGGCAAGGAAGGCTTAGATGCCCTCGAAAAACAATTTAGCGACACATCAGGCTTTAGCGAATTAAACCGCGCGATGAAAAGCCAAAAAGATGGCAGCAGCTTTGTTACTTTCAAAGGTGAGCAATATTACGTTGTATACAACCGCCTTGAGCTAGAAACCCCTTACCTTGATTGGTACGTGGGTATTTTAATTCCAACAAGTATGATTGATGAGCCAGTAAATGATGCAGTGATGACAACCACAACCTCAGTGATCATCATTCTTGCGATTATCATTGCGATGATCTTCTGGGCCACGCAAATGATCACCAAACCGCTGACTAAGCTAACTTACATCATGCGTGATATCGCATCAGGTGATGGCGATTTAACACAAAAAATCGAAATCAAGAGTAATGATGAAGTGGGCCAACTTGCTCATCACATGAATACCTTCATCGATAAACTTCGTGCAATGATGCTAAATACGGCTGCGCAGGCTGAGCAACTAAGCCAAGCTGCAAGCCAGTTGAAAATTGTATCGCAAAAAACCAACGATGAAATTCAGCAAGAAAAGCAGCAAGTTGATAGTGTTAGTGCGGCGGTAACCGAAATGGCGTCTACAGTGATGGAAATCTCGCGTAATGCCCAGCACACCAATAATGCCGCTGAAGAAGTGCAAACCATTACCGTTGACGGTACGAAACGCTCTACTCAAGCTCAATCAGTGATGACCGCCCTTGCAAGCCATATTGGTGAAGCGTCTAAAGTGGTTGCGGGTCTTGAACAAGAAAGTGGCAATATCGGTGCGGTAGTTGATGTTATCAACTCGATTGCAGAGCAAACTAACTTACTAGCACTGAACGCAGCGATTGAAGCAGCTCGTGCTGGTGAGCAAGGCCGAGGCTTTGCTGTTGTTGCTGATGAAGTTCGTTCACTGGCAAGCAGAACGCAAGAATCTACTGATGATATTCGCAATATGGTCAGCCGCTTACAGCAAATTGCCCAGCAAGCATCGACTATGATGCAACAAGGTCAAGAGCGTGCTGAGGGTTCAGTAGAGCAAACACAAATTGTATTGCAAGCTCTACAAGATATCGCCCAGTCTGTGACAAATGTGCAAGATCAAAGTCATCAAATTGCGACTTCGACAGAGCAGCAAACTGTGGTTGCAGAAGATATTAACAATAGCTTGGCAGCAATAAATCACTTAGTGAATAGCACTGCGGATCATGCCCATGAATTGGCGGATGAAGCACGTGATTTGAATGAATTGGCAGCCGCTTTAAATAAGACGGTGAATCAATTTAAGTTATAAAGATAAATTGCTGAAGTAGTTAAAAACCCGATGTCACCTGAAGATGACATCGGGTTTTTATCGTCAGCCTTCCCTGTTAGTCGTGGCGCAACCGCTTTCGCGTGTTCCATAAATTCGTGCCACTGTTGCTTGTTCCATAAAGCAACTCCATTGTTGGTCAATCCTTGTGTTGGTTGCGTTTGTACTTGTTCCATATAGTCTCCTCCTTACGCTAGCTTCATCCTGTTTGGCTCCTGCCTAAGCTTATTCCTTGCTGTCATCTCCATTCACTTTATCCATAAAGCGTTGCCATTGTGCGCTACTCCATAACGCCTTGTTACTTCCTTGTTGTCCTTTGTGCGTAGTTACATTATCCATACTGTAAACTCCTTGCGGTTTATCGTCCGTTACTCCTACAGCAACTCCTTGCTGTGCTCCATTACCCATCCTTGTAGATTAATGCGGTGATTATCGCTTAGCGATGATATACACAGCATGAATCAAACCTGGAATGTACCCTAATAAGGTTAAAAGAATATTAATCCAGAACTGCGCACCTAAACCTACCTGTAAAAATACGCCAAGAGGTGGAATTAAAACCGATAAAATAATACGTATTAAATCCATGACTCACTCCTTGAAAAAGATAAGCCCAGCCAAAGCTGGGCTATATAGGGCTTGCTATTATTCAGCAACAATCGTTAATTCATCGATTACTTTGCGAACATCTTCAGCATTTTCAGCAATGCTTACCGCTAATTGCTTTTCTGCATCAGACTCAACAGTACCTTTTAGTGTTACTACACCCATGTCAGTATCAACATCGATGTCTGTACCACCCACTTCTGAGTTAAATAAATAACGTGTTGTGATTACAGTACTGATTTTTGCGTCGGTTAAGTCGCTTTCTGCTGAATCAGCTTTGTCTGATTTCATGTGCTTAGCTTTCATGTTTTTAACAACAGTTAGTTTGTTATCAACAGAGCTAACACCGTCTAGGCTAAGAACTAGCTCTTCAGCAAGCTCTTTATCTAATTCGCTATCAACTTTACCTGTAAGTACAACCTTGCCATTCGTTACATCAGTGTTGATGTCAAAGTTGTTAAGGTTTGTGTTCATAAGAAGCACAGTTTCTGCCTTACCATCAATCCAAGCATCTTTACTTTCATTTTCCCAGCTGCTTGCCTGAGCTGACATGCTAGTTGCACCAATTACTAAAGCGGCAATCATAGATTTGTTAAAAGTGTTCATAATCTTCTCCTTTTGATTTAAGACACATTTACTAATGCGACTATGATGCCAACTATTTATTTGTTTATTTTCAGCAGGTTAAACACCCATTCAGCAGCTATTTATATTCATTTAGGTAAAGATTTACAAGCTGCTCGGTAAGAAGTTCACGATGTTGCAAAAATAACCATTTAGTTGCTGATTTTATTAATCTGTGGTTAATTTAACGAAGTTGCTTATTAGCAAAAAACACAAACCATTGATTTATATTAAAATAAACTTTGGCCTAAGCCTTGCTTCGTAATTAATAACTAAAAAATCACCTTTAAAATCACAACAGGGAACTACCATGGCCGTTAAACTTGAAGATCGCCCAATCGATCAAGTAAGAGAAGAAGTTATTGATCAACTCATTTATAACTACAGTCATGCTGTTATTTCAGCCGAAGCATTTGAACGCCGACTAGACCAGGCAATGGCAGCCACCAGCAACGAAGTATTGGTTGAACTGGTTGCTGATTTAGATCTGAAGGCAGATATTGACTACAAATCGCATAAGCATGCGCAATTTAAACCTCACTACAGCCACAGCAGCGACAACGAAAGCCTGCAGCTTAGGAGTATTTTGGGTTCAAATGAGCGCAGCGGCCAATGGGTAGTACCAAAAGAAATTCACCTCACCAACTGCTTAGGTTCAATCGAACTCGACTTTAGCGAAGCAATTTTCCAACATCAGCATGTCACTATTTACGTGAACTGTATTTTAGGTAACGACGAAATCTACGTACCAGAACATGTTAATGTGGTATCTAAACTGTTTAGCGTAATTGGCAGCGTAGAAAACAAATCAGTCGCCTTAAATAAAGGCCAAGGCCCAACTATCACTATTGAAGGGAATGTATGGCTAGGCTCAGTCGAGATTTCGGTTAAACGTACCATGAAAGAAAAGTTCATCAGCTTTGCCAATAGCCTAAAAGCCAGTTGGAAAGAGATGAATAAAGTGCAGTAAAGGTGCGAGTTGCGAGTTGCGAGTTGCGAGATATTGTAGGCGCGATTTTATATCGCGCAATAGGTAATAAATGACGCGGGGTAAACCCGCTGCTACAACCACCGCGCGAAATAAATTTCACGCCTACATCAACCGTAGGCGTCACGCTTGCTTGGCGCGTCTTACATACAACACCATTCCATCAATCAATGCCTGACCAACAAACAACAATGCTCGGCTCAAAACTGACGGCTGAAAGCTGACAGCTCCCTCACAAGTCATTATTCCTCTCACTCGGGATATCACTAAAATACTCTACAAACTCAACTTCAAAACCTGCAGGGTCGATGAAATATACATTTTTACGATAAGGGTTTTCTGGGCCGTGTTTATCAATTTCATAACCAGCTGAAACCAGACGTTCAACTACAGCATTAATATCGTTTGTTACATAGGCAAAATGAGCAAGACCCACTTGGTGGCCTGCTAAATCACGGTTTTCAGCTTCACCGTTATTGCTTAATGCAAGGTATTGGTAATCATCACCAAAGTGCAACCACTTGCGCGGTTTGCCCGACCACTTGCTATCGCCTTGACTACGCACACGCCAGTGCGGGAACGCGGCTTTATAAAAGTGCAGCATGGCATCAACATTACTAACAACAAGGTTTACGTGTTCTAAATACATGGTAGTTTTCCTTTTTATTTTTAAACTGCCACCAAGATAAAACCTCAAGTTAAGTTTAGGTAAAGAACTTTTTCAAATAAAAAAGCCCCACAAAAGTGAGGCTTTAAAAAAATGATTCGTTGTATATATATTAACTACCAGCAATCTGCATTTGTTCAATCAATATAGAGCCAGTTTGAATACCACCACGACGCTCGATGTCACCACCTAAGCCTACTACAGCCTTGAACATGTCTTTTAAGTTACCAGCAATAGTGATTTCACTTACTGGGTATTGGATTTCGCCATTCTCAACCCAAAACCCCGCCGCACCACGTGAGTAATCACCCGTTACCGTGTTCACACCTTGGCCCATAAGTTCAGTTACTAATAAGCCTGTGCCCATGGTTTTTAAAAGTGCTTTTAGATCAGCATGGGTTTGTTCAACTAGCCAGTTATGAATACCACCAGCATGACCCGTTGGTGCCATCGATAGTTTGCGTGCTGCATAGCTAGCTAATAGGTAAGTTTGCAGCTCACCACCTTGAATAATTTCACGGTCTACAGTTTTTAAGCCCTCAGCATCAAACGGCGAAGACGCTAAACCTTGTAATAAATGCGGGCGCTCAGAGATATTCACACAATCGCTGAAAACTTTTGTACCTAAGCTATCAAGCAAGAAGCTCGATTTACGATAAAGAGCACCACCACCAATCGCCGACACTAAATGGCCAAACAATGAGTTAGCAATATCTGCTCTAAAAATTACAGGCACTTTCATAGTACCGAGCTTTTGGCTGTTAAGTTTAGCCAAGGTTTCGGTTGCCGCTTCGAGGCCTACTTTTGCAGCATCATTTAAGTCATCTTTATGGCGCGCGATGGTATAAGCCGAGTCACGCTGCATTTGCTCGCCTTCTTTACCAATCACCATCGTACTAATGCTGTGACGCGTACGCGGGTAACCTGCAATCATGCCATGGCTGTTACCATAAACACGTAAACCTTGGTGAGAAGAAAAACTCGCACCGTCTGAATTTACAATGCGCTCATCGGCATTCAGCGCCGCTTGTTCTGCTTGATGACAAAACTCAACACCTTGCTCAGGGCTAACTTCCCACGGGTGGTATAAATCTAAATCTTGCGGTGCAAATTCAAGTAACTCTTTATCAGCGATACCATTAAATGGGTCGTCAGAGGTGAACTTTGCAATATCAATGGCTTTTTCGACCACTGTACGTAATGTTTTAGGGTTTAAATCGGCTGTTGAAGCAGAGCCTTTGTTGTTACCCACATAAACACTGATACCTAAGCCACCGTCTTGGTTAAACTCTATTGTTTCAACTTCGCCCATGCGCGTGCTGACAGACAAACCTGACGTGCTCGACATCGCCGCTTCTGCTGCTGTTGCACCCAATTTTTTTGCATGCTCCAGTACTTCGCTTACCGCGTCTTTCACTTCAGAAATGTGTTGATAAATAGGATCTTTCATCTTGTGTGTCCTAGGTTCTGATATTTTTTATAGTGTAACGAATGCTAACACACTGCGAGACCTGCATCAGCTAATATTAATCATTAACTAAATGGCGTATAATAGCGAATAGTTAAGTTTACTGAATGAGCATCCTTATGGCGAAGAAGAAAAAGCCACTTATCGAAGAAGAAATTATTTACGTATCAAAAAGCGAATTAAAACGTGAAGCCATGCAATATCATGGTCTGGGTGCTGAAATTGCAAAAATGCCGAAAAAGCAGCGCGATCGTTTACCGCTTAATCACGATTTAAAAGAAGCGTTAGTTGTTTCTGATAAAGTAAGTGATAAGAGCGATGCTTACCGTCGTAACTTAAACTACATCGCAAAAGTATTACGTACCACAGAAAACGTTGATGAAATTCAAGCGATGATCGACATCATGCTTAATAAAAACAATCAAGCCGATGTTTTGATGAACAAAATCGAAACCCTGCGCGATGATTTGATTAAACAAGGTGACGACCTGATCAATTCAACAATTGATCAATACCCGTCTCTTGAGCGCCAAAAAATGCGCCAATTAGTGCGCAGCGCCGCAAAAGAAGTAAAAGCAGAAAAGCCAGCCAAAGCTTATAAAGAGTTATTCCAGTATCTAAAAGATGCGATTATGCTTTGATTTGTATAAAGAAAGCCGCTTAATGATAATTTTGCGGCTTTTTAATAATCATTTCGGCGTTAAAACGCCTCCTACAACCCCGTAGGAACGGCTTTAGCCGTGAACATCACGTACAAAAATCACCTGAATATTTCGGCGTTAAAACGCCTCCTACAACCTCGTAGGAACGGCTTTAGCCGTGAAGAATTTACCTATAAATAGATACAATCCCAAAAAGGGTAATCACGCACATTTTTAACAATTCCAGCCCTCAATGGGTTTGCGATGATGTACCTCGATACTCCAAGCAAATGTTCTTCGTTCCTTATTAAAGAATCATAATATCCTGGCTGCCAAATTTTTCGTTTAGAGCATGTTGGCTTGTTTATGAGATATGAACTCTTCCCTTTAATCTCTTGAATCAATCGAGCTAAAGGTACTTTATCTTGTAATTGAAATAACCAATGTAGGTGATCAGGCATTACCACAAAACAAATAGTTTTAGCTTTAATACCTTCTATAGTCCTTAGAGTGTTAATTAAAACTCGTGCATTATTAAAGTCAGAGAAATAACAGTTTCTGTCAAGCGTTGAAGTGGTAACAGAGTAATAGTGAAATGGGATTGATACCCTATGCTTTCTTAGATTTTGATAATGAGCGGTCATCCATAACCCTCCATTTATTATTTTAAATCTAGACAAAGACGTATAAGAATCAAGTTAAACCCTCGTATGAACCGCTTTAGCTGGGAAAAAGTCGGCGTTAAAACGCCTCCTACAACCCCGTATGGACGGCTTTAGCCGTAAACATCGCGTACAATAATCACCATATGTTTCGGCGTTAAAACACCTCCTACAATCCCGTAGGAACGGCTTTAGCCGTGAACATCACGCACAACAATCACCATATCATTTCGGCGTTAAAACACCTCCTACAACCCCGTAGGAACGACTTTAGCCGTAAACATCACGTACAATTATCATCGGCGTTAAAACGCCTCCTACAACCCCGTATGGACGGCTTTAGCCGTGAACATCGCGCACAACAATTATCTATAATTTCGGCGTTAAAACACTTCCTAAGTCAAAGCTGACAGCTCCAAACAAAAAAGGCTCTGAGCGTTCACTCAGAGCCTTTTTATAATCGATAATCAATTACCAGATTTTTACGCGATCTTCTGGTTTGATATACATCTTGTCGCCTTCTTTCACATCAAATGCCTGATAGAACTCTGGCATGTTTGAAAGAATACCGATTACACGGTAGTGGCTTGGCGAATGAGGGTCTGTCATTAGGCGGTTACGTAACTCTTCGTCACGGTATTTACGACGCCAAATTTGCGACCAACCCATGAAGAAACGCTGATCACCTGTGTAGCCATCAATGATAGGCGCTTTTTCATCACCAAGTGATAACTGGTATGCCGTATAAGCAACAGTTAAGCCGCCTAAGTCACCAATGTTTTCACCTAATGTAAGCTGACCATTAACGCTTGCATCTTCAAATGGTTTGTACTCGTTATATTGAGCAACTAGCTGACCTGTGCGCTCTTCAAACTGTTTAAGGTCTGATTCGCTCCACCAGTTACGTAAGTTACCGTCACCATCGTACTTCGCACCTTGGTCATCAAAACCGTGACCTAATTCGTGGCCGATTACTGCACCAATTGCACCGTAGTTAACAGCGTCATCAGCTTCTAGGTTGAAGAATGGCGGTTGTAAGATAGCCGCAGGGAATACAATCTCGTTGTTCACAGGGTTGTAATAAGCGTTTACTGTTTGTGGTGTCATGTGCCACTCAGAACGGTCAACTGGCTTACCTAGTTTTGCAGTCATATCTGCATATTCCCACTCGCTGTGGCGAATGTAGTTACCTACTAAGTCATCACCTTTAACTTCAAGTGCAGAATAGTCTTTCCACTTATCTGGGTAACCGATTTTTGGTGTGAACTTATCAAGCTTTTCTTTAGCCGCGATTTTTGTTTCTGGGCTCATCCACTCAAGGTTTTCAATCGCAACTGCATAACCTTTGATAACGTTATCAACTAACTCTTCCATGCGCGCTTTCGCTTCAGGCGGGAAGTTTTCTTTAACGTATACTTTACCTAGAATTTCGCCTAATACACCGTTTGATGCATCAACCGCTTTTTTCCAAAGTGGAGATTGCTCTGTTACACCGCGAAGTGTTGTGCTGTAAAAATCAAAGTTAAGGTCTACTAGCTCTTTATCTAATAGGCGAGCGTAGTTGCTAACAAAATGGAACTTAAGGTAGTTCTGCCAAGTTGCTAAGTCTGTATCGTTGTAGATACCTGCGAATTTTTCTAGGTAGCTAGGTTGGCGAATGATTACATCTTCAGTTTTGATACCTGATGCATCAAGGTAAGCTGCAAAATCAAAGTCGCCAGTAAGTTTATTTGCATCTGCAACACTCATCTTATTGTAAGATTTGGTTGCATCACGGCTTTCAACACGGCTCCACTGCGCATCAGCAATGCTTGTTTCAAGATCAATAATTGCTTTTGCCGCAGACTCAGCATCAGCTACACCCGCTTTGCTTAAGATAGCTGTTACGTATGCTTGGTAAGCTTCACGAATTTTTGTGAATTTTTCTTCATCTTTTAGGTAGTAATCGCGATCTGGTAAACCTAAACCAGACTGATAAACATACATCGCGTTTTCGCTAGAATTTTTCGCGTCGTTGTTTACGTACCAACCAAACGGTAGGCTACCGCCTTTAATGCGAAGTTCAGCCATTAAAGCAACTAGATCAGACTTGTTCTTAACTGCATCAACGCTTTCTAGCACTGGTGTTAATGGCTTGATGCCAGCCGCTTCACGGCCTGCTTCGTCCATATAGCTGTTGTAGAATGCAGCTAATTTAGCTTCATCAGAGCCTGGCTTAACGTCTTTATTTGCCGCTGCTTTTTCGAGTACTTCTTTCATCGCTTTTTGCGAATCATCATAAAGCTGAGTGAATGAACCGTAGTTTGATTTATCACCTGGAATTTCTGTTTTCTCTAACCATTCGCCGTTTACATGATAGTAAAAGTCATCTTGTGCGCGAACAGACTCGTCCATGTTCGCCAATTCAATGCCTGAATTTAAAGGTGCTTTTGCTTCAGTTACGGTCGCAGTTGCTGGTGCTTTAGTTTCTTGTTCTTTTTCACCACAACCAACAAGACCGAGGGATAGTGCAATACTTGCCGCGGTAAGTGTTACTTTTTTCATGGGAGTCCCGTACTAATTATTTTTTGATGTATTTATCGAAAAACTAGCAAACCTAATTAATCATTAGTTTTTCGCTTTCACCATAATAAACCTCTCAAGCAAAACAATAAAACCGAATATGTAACAATTCTTATCAAAACAGGATGAGCCGCATTTTTGAGCGGTGGGAAGGAGAGATTAGCGGTAAGCGGTAAGCTGACGGCTAATCTTTCTCTTTGTGCAACTATTTTCGCGTGAAATAAATTTCACGCCTACAAGCTTTAATCTTGCTAACTTTCCCCTCGCTAACTTTTGGTTATTTACTCTTGATACTTTTTCTTTATCTTTTCGATAATCTCAACATTCGCGGCTGGGAAGCTGTAATCATCAAGCTCGTTGAGTGCGACCCATTTTCCTTGTTGACCTTCTGCGCCATGGGCCGTGCCTGTGAAATCATCAACAATGTGCACATCTAAACGTACGCATTTATCGCCATAGTCATGTTCGATAACCATTAGCTCTTCACTGGCGTTTACAGTTAGGTTTACTTCTTCTAACAGCTCACGCTGAAGTGCCGCAAATACGCTTTCGCCCTGCTCTACTTTTCCGCCAGGGAATTCCCATAAGCCGCCTTGATGTTTGTCGTCTGGGCGCTTACAAATAAATAATTGCTGATCTTTATAAATAACGCCAACAGCAACATGCACTACTTTTTTAGTCATTTGTTGTTTCCTTAATCATAAAAAAAGCGACGCAAGCGTCGCTTTTTATCACCGTGTTTTGGTTATTTTAATTTACCGCAACACTGCTTATATTTATTACCTGAACCACAAGGACACGGCTCGTTTCGGCCTACTTTTGGTTCTGCACGTTGTGTAACTACAGCACCTTCAGGTGTTTCGCCACCGATGTGCTCAGCTTCTTCGTGTTGGTATTCACGTGGTGCATTTTCGCTACGACGATGTTGCTCTTCAACTTTCTCAACATCTTCTTCAGCGCGAACTTGTACTTTACTTAAAATACCCACAACGTCGACTTTTAAGTTCTCAAGCATTTCAGAGAATAGCTCGAACGACTCGCGCTTGTACTCTTGCTTAGGATTCTTCTGTGCGTAACCACGTAAGTGGATACCTTGACGAAGGTGGTCCATCGCGGCTAAGTGATCTTTCCAATGTTGGTCTAGGCTTTGTAGCATAATTGCTTTTTCGAATTGACGTAGTACAGACTCGCCTACCATCTCTTCTTTTTGCTTGTACGCTTGCTCAACCGCTTCTTCGATACGCTCACGAAGTTTCTCTTCGTATAGTTTGCTATCGTCAGCTAGCCATTGTGAAATTGGCAGCTCGATTAAGAAATCTTGTTTTAAGCGTTCTTCAAGACCTGGGATATCCCACATTTCAGCTAAGCTTTGCGGTGCAATGAATTGATCAATCACACCATTTAACACATCGCCGCGAATTGCAGTGATAGTTTCTGAAATATCGCCTTCTTCAAGTAGCTCGTTACGCTGCGAGTAAACAACACGACGTTGGTCGTTTGCTACGTCATCGTACTCAAGTAATTGCTTACGAACGTCGAAGTTACGTGCTTCAACTTTACGTTGTGCGTTTTCGATTGCGCGGTTAACCCAAGGGTGCTCAATTGCTTCACCGCGTTGCATACCTAGTTTACGCATCATGTTAGTCATGCGCTCACCAGCGAAGATACGCATTAGCGCGTCGTCCATTGATAAGTAGAAACGGCTTGAACCCGCATCACCTTGACGACCAGAACGACCACGTAGCTGGTTATCGATACGACGAGATTCGTGACGCTCAGTACCAATGATGTGTAGACCACCCGCTTCGATTACTGCATCGTGACGTTTTTGCCACTCATCTTTAATCGCTTTGATTTGTTCATCAGTTGGGTTTTCTAGCTTTTCAACTTCGCTGTTCCAGTTACCACCTAACACGATATCGGTACCACGACCGGCCATGTTAGTTGCAATAGTTACTGTGCCAGGTAAACCAGCATCGGCAACAATGTCTGCTTCTTGCGCGTGGAACTTAGCATTAAGTACGTTGTGCTTAATTTTTTCTTTACGTAAGAACTGCGATAAGTACTCAGAACTTTCGATAGAAATAGTACCCACAAGTACCGGTTGACCACGTTCTTGGCAATCTTTGATATCAGCAAGGATTGCTTCGTACTTTTCTTCTTGTGTTAGGTATACAAGATCAGCACGATCGTCACGGATCATCGGTTTGTTCGTTGGCATTACTACTGTGTCTAGACCATAGATAGACTGGAACTCAAACGCTTCTGTGTCTGCTGTACCTGTCATACCCGCTAGCGTGTCGTATAAACGGAAGTAGTTTTGGAATGTGATTGATGCCAATGTTTGGTTTTCGTTTTGAATGCGTACACCTTCTTTTGCTTCAACGGCTTGGTGTAAACCTTCTGACCAACGACGACCTTCCATTGTACGGCCTGTGTGCTCATCAACGATGATAACTTCGTTTTCTTTAACAACGTAGTCAACGTCTTTTTGATAAAGCTTGTGAGCACGAAGTGCCGCATACACATGGCTTAATAATGTGATGCTTGAAGCAGAGTAAAGTGAATCACCTTCTTGAATTAAGCCGCGCTCAATTAGTAGCTCTTCAACTTTAATTTGACCACGCTCTGTTAGGTGAACTTGCTTAGACTTTTCATCGATCGTGTAATCGCCGTCGCCTTCAACGCCTTCTTCATCTTCTTTTTCTTGAAGCTCTAGGTCTGGCACAATTTTGTTGATTTCGATGTAAAGCTCAGAGCTGTCTTCAGCTGGGCCTGAGATAATAAGCGGCGTACGCGCTTCATCGATTAGGATTGAATCCACCTCATCCACTACGGCGTAGTAAAGTGGGCGTTGTACACGCTCTTCAATGCTAAATGCCATGTTATCGCGAAGATAATCAAAGCCAAATTCGTTATTTGTACCGTAAGTGATGTCAGCAGCGTAAGCGATTTTCTTTTGCTGTGGCATCATGCCTGGTACGTTACAACCTACTGTTAGGCCTAAGAACTCAAATAATGGGCGGTTAGTTTCGGCGTCACGTTTTGCAAGGTAGTCGTTCACGGTAATTACGTGAACACCTTTACCTGTTAAACCACGAAGGTATGCAGGTAATGTTGCTGTTAGTGTTTTACCTTCACCGGTACGCATTTCTGCGATGCGACCTTGATGTAAAACCATACCACCTAGTAGCTGTACGTCGAAGTGACGCATGCCATTTACACGCTTAGATGCTTCACGTACCACAGCAAATGCTTCTGGTAAAATGTCATCTAGGCTTTGTCCGTTATCGTAACGCTCTCTAAATTCAGCTGTTTTTGCTTTTAAATCTTCATCAGAAAGCGCTTCTAATTGCTTTTCAAGCGCATTAATTAGAGCGACCGTCTTTCTTAGGTTTTTAATAGTGCGGTCATTGCGACTACCAAAAATCTTGGTAAATAAATTAGATATCATGATAAAACCGTTACAATATATTCTTTGTTAGCTAGTCATTAGCTAACCCACTTTCTTCAATTGATAATTAATATGCGCTTATGCTCATGATGTAGGGCATATTAATTAACAATTTATCAGTACGCTGTTCAAAACACCGCTTATTTCGTGCGCTATCATACCAGAGTCTGCGCAACATCAAACCTTCTGTTTATGAAGATATGGAATTTCGGCAAGAAAATTTAAAAATCAGCCATAATCTTTGATCTAACCCCATAAAAAGGGTGAAAACAAGATTACTGAATAGATATGGCGACAATAAGAATAAAATCAAGATCAGGGGAGAAAAAAGGCGATTCGAGGAACGAGGTGCGAGGTGCGAGGAACGAGGTGCGAGGAACGAGGTGCGAGGAACGAGG
>NZ_LJSO01000001.1:689969-805319 GCF_001399985.1 Pseudoalteromonas sp. P1-8 | reverse complement strand
CGTGGTATTACGGCGTACCTGAAACAGATTGTTGGGATATGGTTGACTGCAGAAAGCAAATTTTAAAACCAAGGAAGGCCGAGTATGAAGGTTTGTAAGCGCAAGGTGATGCTTGTTGCGGCAATCGTATTTTTTAAACTTGCCTAAAAAGAAGCCTGTACCAACTAAGATACAGGCTTTATTAGTTATTAAGCGTTAAAGCTTAAACAGCATTTTTCCTTTATTTTTACCTTCGAACAGACCAAGAAATGCATCAACGGCATTTTCAATACCGTGGTATATCGTTTCTTCAGATTTAATCTTGCCTTCGCTGATCAGAGCGTTTCGACCAATCCTCGAAGCTTATGACTTAACCTATCCGCAATATATTGTGATGCATTCTCTTTGGTATAATAACCAAGTGAGCTTAAAAGCGCTTTCTCATGACACGCACCTTGATTCAGGCACCTTAACACCAATAGTTAAGCGCCTAGAAACCAAAGGTTTATTGACTCGTCAGGTATCAAATGAAGATGAGCGTAAAAAAGTAATTTCGTTAACAGAGCAGGGCATGCAACTTAAAGTTGATGCTGAAGAATTAACGGCTAAGTTAATGGCACGCTCAAATATGAGTGTGGAGCGAATCGAGTTATTACGCGAGTTAACCCTTGAGCTGCACACTGACCTTACAAAAACGGACCTTACAAAAGGCTAATCTTCTAATAAACACACTAAAGTGCCTTCAATAGCACGAACATACGCATAATGCTGGGCGTCTTTTTTAGTTGGCGGGCATAATGGCTCAGCACCAGCAAGTACAGCTTTATCGTAACTTTCGACTAAATTATGGCAGCTAAACCTTAGCTCAAAGCCTAGTGCAGGTTGCTTAGGGTGGGCACGAATATACCCTTGCTTAAAATATGACTGTGCATGCGGGTGGGTCGCAAAAGCAAGTTTTACAGACCCTGTAACAAGTTCACCGTACTCGGCATCGTCACTGATATGGTTGGTATTTAAACCAAATGCTTGATAGTAAAAGTCGAGTACTTCTTCTACGTTATCGACGTAAATAACCTGACTTAAAAATACCATTTATGCTGCTCTATTTATTGTTCGTTTATTAAATAAAGCATAGTTTTAGCAATAAAAAAACCTTGTAAGTCATACTCACAAGGTTTTTTTAATACTTAAAGCTTAGCTGTAGTAGCTACGACTTGTTGCGGTTTTCTTTCGCAAATGCACGAATTTTACGTTTTTGCGATAAAGTCACTTTATTAGTGCGACCCGCGTATGGGTTATCGCCTTCTCTAAATTCAATTTTGATTGGCGTACCCATAATACCTAATGCTTTACGGTAGTAGTTCATTAGGTAGCGTTTGTAGCTATCTGGTAAGTCATGAACTTGGTTACCGTGGATCACGATACGTGGTGGGTTATAACCACCTGCGTGAGCATATTTAAGTTTTACACGACGACCACGAACAAGTGGCGGTTGGTGATCGGCTTGTGCCATATCCATGATACGACGCAGCATCGCTGTGCTGATACGCTTAGTTGCTGACTCGTATGCTTCATCTACCGACTCAAATAAATGACCTACACCTGTGCCATGTAAAGCTGAGATAAAGTGTAAACGTGCGAAATCGATGAAACCTAAACGACGGTCAAGCTCTGACTTAATACGTTCTTTAACGTAATCATCAAGGCCGTCCCATTTGTTAACAGCAACAACCAATGAACGACCTGCGTTTAAGGCAAAACCAAGTAAGCTTAAATCTTGATCAGAAATACCTTCGCGTGCATCAACCACAAGCAATACCACGTTAGCGTCTTCAATCGCTTTAAGGGTTTTGATCACAGAGAATTTTTCTACAACATCGCTTACTTTCTTACGCTTACGAACACCCGCAGTATCAATAAGAATGTACTCTTTGTCGTTACGTGTCATCGGAATATAGATAGAGTCACGGGTTGTACCCGGCATATCGTAAACGATTACACGTTCTTCACCTAAGATACGGTTTGTAAGTGTTGACTTACCAACGTTAGGGCGACCGATAATAGCAAGCTTTACTGGCTTGTCAGCAAAGGCTTGCTGGTTGTCTTCGCCTTCTTCATCTTCGCTGTAAAGATCAACCAGTTCGTCATCACTTTCTTCAAGCTCTTCAGCTTCGCCTGCAAGTTCTGCAATAACTGGCTGTAAGGTTGTTTCAAGTAATTGCGTGATACCACGGCCATGCGCCGCAGCAATGTGATGCACGTCACCTAAGCTTAACTGGTAGAACTCAGCACAGTATGAATCTGCATCAATGCCATCAACTTTGTTTGCCACAACAAAACATTTCTTTTGTTGTTTTCGAAGGTGGTTAGCAATCGCTTGGTCTGCGGCGGTCATACCTGCGCGGGCATCAACTAAAAATAGCACGATATCGGCTTCTTCAATCGCTAGTAGCGATTGCTCAGCCATTTCAGTTTCGATACCTTGCTCAGAACCGTCAATACCACCCGTGTCTACCACGATAAATTCATAGCCATCGTAATCAGCTTGGCCATATTTTCTATCTCGTGTTAAGCCTGGAAAGTCGGCTACGAGGGCGTCACGAGTACGTGTTAAACGGTTAAATAATGTGGATTTGCCCACATTGGGTCGCCCAACAAGAGCGATCACGGGAAGCATAAACTACCTCTTAAAAAAACAACAAAAGGCTTCGCCAAGCGAAGCCTTAGAAAAATAACGTTTACTATTAGTAAGTTAGTTTGGAATTTTAACCGCGCTAACTTCACCATCTCGGGTGTATAAAATTAACTTGTCACCGGCAACAACTGGCTCAATAAAGAAACCTGAGCTGTCAAAGTCTTCGCGCGATACAAGCTCGCCCGTTTCTTTGTCTAACCAGTGTAGGTTACCTTCTTGGTCACCTAATGCTAAATATTTACCAGCCACGGTAGGGCCTGTTAAGTACCAGCCGCGTAATGCCGGTTGGCTCCAACGCTCAATACCTGATGTTTTATCTAGACCGTAAACAACACCATCGCTATCAACAACATAGATAGACTGGCTATCCATTGATAAATCACGGTAGCTGCTGTACTCACGTTTCCAAACAACATTACCAGAACGAATATCA
This sequence comes from Pseudoalteromonas sp. P1-8, assembly GCF_001399985.1. NCBI lineage: Bacteria > Pseudomonadati > Pseudomonadota > Gammaproteobacteria > Alteromonadales > Pseudoalteromonadaceae > Pseudoalteromonas > Pseudoalteromonas sp. P1-8. The sequence continues at coordinate 802,212 of NZ_LJSO01000001.1, read as the reverse complement.
ACGGCTGCTAAGTTACCATTATAGGCGATTGCATAAGCATATGGACCGCTGATTAATGCTTGTGTATCTACATCAACCAAACGTTCAAACTCAGACGCACCTTTTGGAGAAGCAATTTCAGCACTCCACGCAGAGTAACCATTTTCAGAAATTAATACGCTTAATTTACCTGTTTCAAGACCTAGTAATACACCACCGTTGGCTACAGTTGGTGAACTTTGACCACGTAACGTTAGTGGTGGCACTTCTTGTTCAAAGCTCCAACGCTCTTCACCTGTATCTGGGTGTACAGCTAATAATTTACCTGAGCCTAGGTTTACAAAAATTAGGCCGTCGCCTGCAGCTGGTTTAGAAAGTACTTCGCCTGGCATCGTTTTGCGCCAAACGATTTCACCTGTTTCACGGTCAAGAGCAGTTAAGTAACCATGCTCAGAACCAACGAAAATTTTGCCGTAAGCTTGTAAAATACCGCCCGATAGCTTGGCACTCTCTGTGGTTTCCCAAGGCCAGAAGGCTGGGTTTTCACGCACATCGGTTTGCCATAGCGTATCGCCATTTTCAAGCGATAGGGCTTCAACTTCACCTTCGCGGTTTGCTACATACACAACATCGTTATGAATAGCCGGCGTTAAGCGCGAGAAATAGTGCTGAACACCATCACCAATTGATTCTTGCCAAACCACTTCTGTCTCAAATTGATTAACAATTTCAGGCAGTACTAGTTCTTCTTCGTCATCACTTGACGAACACCCAGTCAGGGTTGCGATACACAGAGCAAGTGTTGCCGCTGTTAACTTCTTCATCTTAACCCCTTACGCCGCTGGGCTAGTTTGTGCTAAGTCATCAAGTTTAATTTGTAATAACGGATTGTTTTCAAGGCCGCCATTATCAGCAGCAGCTTGGTATTGGCTGCGAGCTTGGTCTTTGTCGCCTTGTGCAGCATAAACATCGCCTTTTAATTCAGCGACTGCAGCAGCAAATGATGCTGGAAGCTGGGCGTTTAGCGTTGTTAACGCTTGCTCATATTGCTTTTGTGCAAGGTGAACACGAGCAAGGCGCGTTGTTGCCGTTGCTTTAAGCTCAGGGTTTTGCTCGTTGGTGATGATCCAGTTAAGCTTTTCGCTTGCTGCATCAAGGTCATTCTTTTCAACGGCTTCTTTCGCTGCTACAAATGCTGTTAGCGTGCTGTAGCTTGACTCGCCATTGTCTTTAATAAACGTATCCGCTTTTTCTAGCACGGCACCGCTTTCAACAAGTTGTGTGAAAGTGTCAGATGCTTTCTCAGCTGTGGTGATTTGGTTTTGGTTATAAGCTTTCCAACCATATAAACCACCTAAACCTGCAACAATACCAATTGCAAGTGCTAAACCATTTTCACGGAAAAAGCGTTTGATCGCTTCTTCTTGTTGTTCTTCTGTTGAATAAATTTCCATGCTTACCTCTGTTGCTAGCTGGGCTTAAATAAGCTCAGCTAGTAGCGTTTTCGCTTCTTCTAGTTTTAAGGTGACTTGTTCTTTACGCTCACGTAAGTACTTAATAGTCACAACGCCTTGTTCTAATTCATCTTCGCCGATAATAACTGCGACTAGCGCATCGCTTTTATCTGCGCGTTTTAATTGCTTTTTAAAGTTGCCACCGCCTGCGTGCACCATAACACGTAGACCTGCAACATCTTTACGTAATTGAGCGGCAATGATAGGCGCTTGAATGCTGGCTTTATCGCCCATGGCTGCCAAATATACATCAGCACTACGGCGGATGTCACCTACACTTTCGAGTGCTTGAAGTAATAACACTAAACGCTCAAGACCCATTGCAAAACCTACCGCTGGTGTTGCTTTACCGCCTAGTTGTTCAACTAGACCATCGTAACGACCACCGGCACAAACGGTTCCTTGTGCGCCTAGGCTATCGGTTACCCACTCAAAAACAGTGCGGTTATAATAGTCAAGGCCACGTACAAGCTTTTCATTTACCGTGTATTCGACGCCTGCAGCGTCTAAACGTTCACATAAATTTTCAAAATGTTCTTTTGATTCAGCGTCTAAGTGCTCAGATAGTTTAGGCGCATCAGTTAAAATAGCTTGTACATCAGGGTTTTTGCTATCTAACACACGTAAAGGATTAGTGTGCATGCGACGCTTAGAGTCTTCATCAAGTACATCGACGTGTTGCTCTAAGTAAGCAACAAGTGCATCACGGTAGTCTGCACGCGCTTCATTTGAACCCAGTGAGTTAAGCTCAAGACGAACGTGTTCATTGATACCAAACTCTTTCCATAATTGGGCTGTCAGCAAAATAACTTCTGCATCAATATCGGCAGTGGCAATGCCGAATGTTTCTAAACCAAATTGGTGGAATTGACGGTAACGACCTTTTTGTGGACGCTCGTGACGGAACATCGGGCCCATGTACCATAAACGTTGTTCTTGGTTATACAGTAAACCGTTTTGATTACCTGCACGCACACATACTGCCGTACCTTCAGGGCGAAGTGTTAAGTTATCGCCATTACGGTCTGCAAAGGTGTACATTTCTTTTTCGACGATATCGGTTACTTCACCGATAGAGCGCTTGAATAGGTCGGTTGATTCAACAATTGGAAAACGAATTTCTTGATAACCAAACGATGAAACTGTTTCACGTAAAATGTCTTCTACTTTCTGCCAAATTTGCGTATCGCCTGGCAGACAATCGTTCATACCACGAACTGCCTGAATTTGTTTTGCCACTTATAAATCCTAAATACTGTACTTGCGCTGAAAAAATCGCGCCTCAAGAAAAACTAAAAAATTGACCCGCTATTATAGCGTTTTGGCTATAAAGGTAAACGGCAAACCCAAGGGTTTGCCGAGTATATGCGAATTATTCAACGATTTTGATGTCGATTGGCGTTTCTTTCTCTTTTTTAGCGATAAAGTCGCGCACATAGCCTTCAAGTTGGTCGACAATGTTATCGTTATCGATACGTGCTTTTTGGCGCTCACCATTGATGTATAAGCCAGAGCGACGGTTGGCACCAGCAAGGCCGATATCACTAACCAGCGCTTCGCCAGGACCATTAACTACACAACCAATCACCGACACTGACATAGGCTCAACCACGTCTTCAAGGCGCTCTTCAAGTTGGTTCATGGTGCTTACCACATCAAACTCTTGGCGTGAGCAGCTCGGGCAGGCAATAAAGTTAATACCGCGTGAGCGAATGCGTAATGATTTTAAAATATCAAAACCCACTTTGATCTCTTGTACCGGATCGGCAGCAAGTGATACGCGTAATGTGTCACCAATGCCTTCGGCAAGTAGCATACCTAAACCAACAGCCGATTTAACCGAACCTGAGCGCATACCGCCTGCTTCGGTAATACCTAAATGCAGTGGCTGGTCGATTTCTTTGGCAAGTAATCGATATGCACCGACCGCTAAAAATACATCTGACGCTTTAACGGATACTTTGAATTGGTCAAAGTCTAAACGTTGTAAGATCTCAACGTGGCGCATAGCTGATTCAAGCAGTGCTTCTGGTGTTGGTTCGCCGTATTTTTCTTGTAAATCGCGCTCCAATGAACCGCCATTAACACCAATACGAATAGGGATGTTATGCTCACGTGCAGAGTCTACAACGGCACGAATACGCTCTTCGCTACCAATGTTACCCGGGTTTATACGTAAACAATCCGCACCATACTGAGCCACTTTTAATGCAATACGGTAATCAAAGTGAATATCTGTTACCAGCGGGATAGTGACTTGTTCTTTAATGCTTTTAAATGCTTCAGCTGCTTCCATGGTAGGTACAGACACACGCACAATATCGGCGCCGGCATCTTGAATAGCTTGAATTTGTGCAACCGTTGCATCGATATCTAGGGTGTTGGTGTTAGTCATCGACTGAACGGCAATTGGCGCACCATCACCAATTGGCACGTTACCTACGTTAATACGGGTCGATTTTCTGCGTTTAATAGGAGATTCTGAAAACATTGCGGTTACTCTGATAACGGTAAAGTAAATTTAGCTAAGCGATTTTTGGCAAAATGTGAGGTATCGACGGCTTGACCTTGAAAAGTAATATCGACTACTTGGTGCTTGCCTAATACTACATTAAACGGCTGTGGGCCGGTTACTGTCATAATGTAACCTGCTTTTTTAACACCAAAAGCAATACGATCGCCGTTGCCATCGTGAATTTCTACCCAGCTATCTTCATTGAAGTGCATCACCACTTCGCTATGCTCAGGATCAGCCTTTTCAGTTTGTGGCTGAGCAGCAGGTTGGTTTTGTGATGCAGCTTGATTTTGTGCTTCGTTGCTGGTCGTTGGCGCATCAGCTTCAGGCTGAACGATTTCTTGCTCGCCTTCAGCGAGTGGTTGAATGGTTTCTTCAACTGGCGCTTCTACAGCTAAGTCGGGTGAAATATCACTGCTTTCGAGCTGATTTGGCATCGCAGTCGTGACCGGCTCTTCGATATTCTGGTTGCTATTTTGCCACCACCAAAACACAGACGAACCAATGATCACCGCTAAGATAAAGTAGCTAAACAGCATTAAACGGCTGTCATGTGCTTCTTTTTCTGTGCGGCGAGAAAAGCTCTGCATTTTTGACTTTTTCTCAGGCTCAACGTGCTCTGGCAGTAATTCAAGCATGGCTTGGCTATCGATTCTAAGCTCACGGCAATAGCTTCTGATATAACCTTTTACGAAGGTCGCAGGGCCTAGTAGTTCGTGCTCGTCGTTTTCTAGTCGTTGTAACTGTAAAACTGATAACTTTAATGCACCAGCAAGTTGCTCAAGGCTCATTCCTGCGTCTTCGCGGCGCTTTTTTAGCGCTTGGCCGAGCGTTTCTTGTGGTTGTTCTAAATTGTTTTCTTCATTCATAATGCGTATGAGTCTGGATCTACCAATAAGAGTCTATGCCCAGGTTTTAGGGCTACATCTGGGCTCAATTTGTTCCAGCGCATTAACTGATCGATCAATACGCTATGCTGTGTGGCTATGCTAAAGAGTGTGTCGCCATCATTGATGTCGTGATAAATGTTCGGATCGTTCAAATAAATGCGAGTACCGTTTTGTACACGATCCGATTCTTTTAAGCCATTCCAAAGCAAAATCTTCTGTAGTTTAACATTGTATCGCACCGAAATGCTAAAGAGGTTTTCACCATTTTCAATAATATGATACGGGATATTCAGCGCCGGTACATTTGCGTTCAGCATGGGTAAGTTAAGCGGCTCGTTTGTCACGCTAAAGTCAGTGCTATTGGCGGTTGACGTCGTTGTTTGACTGCCACTAAATACGTTTTCGTCTTTTTCTGCTTCGTAAAACACCACAGTGCTGGCATCATTTTTGGTATTTTGCGAGTTTGCTGGCGTTTGTTGTTGAACGCTTGGCGTTTGCGGTGCACCAAATGACACTATGGTCACTTCATCATTGCTTTGCGTACTTGTTTGTTGCTTTGCAATAACAGCAGCCTGTTCAACTTTTCGAGAGCTAACCGTTTGGAAACCTTCGTCAGTTTGCTTTGTGAGCGTCTCTGGCGTTGTATTGACTGTTTGAGAAGAGGCGAGTGTCTCTGTTACGGGCTTTTCTTCGCTGTCTGAGTTTACCTCAGTAGGCACCTGCTTATTACTTTGCGCTACAGTTTGTGGCTCGGGTTGAGTTTTGTTTACAGTTGGCTGCTCAACTAGAGAAGTTTGTTCATTAGTTGTTGGAACATTTGTGGTCTTTACAAGGCTTTGCCCGGTAGCAGCCACTGGCGCCTGTGCAACAACAGCTTGTTTAGCAGGCGCTTTTCTTTTCACGATGCGAATTTTTGGCTGATCTTTGCTAACCGTGCTGTTATCGCTTGAGATTTTCAGTTCTTCAAGCTGCGCTTGACGGTATTTTTCACGTAGAACTTCAAATTCTGAGCGTTTAGTTCGCCCTGTAGTAATTGCTTTTGCTTCGCTCGAACCTGGGTAGGTTTGTAAAATGATACCTGCCGTTGTTTCGGCTTTTTCAATATGGCCCATCCGTTGCTGAATTAAGTAGCTGAGCATGAGTGCACGGGGGGTTACGCGGCCTAACGATTCGTATCTTTCAATGATATCTTCAGCTTTGTGAAGATCGCTTTTTGCGTAATATAAACCAGCAAGACTAATCATTGATGATGGACGCTGCGAGCTGTGGTTTAGCGCAGATTTTAGATATTTTTCTGCGTTTTCAAAATCATCAAATTCAATCGCACATAAGGCTAAGTTTTCGTAACTTTCAGCTACACGGATATAGCTAGGAACAGCAATCGCTTTAAGAAGTTCTTCTGCAGCGCGATCATATTCGCCAATGCCACACAAAAAGACACCATAGTTATTTAAGGTGTTCGGATCATTAGGGGCGATTTTTAGTGCGCGTTGATAGGCTTTATCGGCTAGCTCAGGTTCATCAACCTGTTGATAGTAATAAGCTAAAGAGTAGTGAACTTCTGGGAGGTCAGGTGCAAAATCTGCGGCGCGTTCTAAATTATATTTTGCTTGCGAGTTGTTGCCTGTTTTTAAGTACTGTAACGCAAGGGCGATACGAGTACGGGCAGCACCGGTATTATTAACCTGTTTTTCAACAACGGGTCTGTCGCTACCTTCGTAGCTGTTTTCTGTAACACACCCTGTTAATGCGAATGCACCAACAGTAATGGCAAGTATAGAACGCATTACCTAATCTCTTCTTTGATTCCGTATGCCTATCTTACCGAAAAGCCTTTGTGTTGCATCTATTATTTTAAAAATAACGAGTTTGTCACAAAGGCTTATCTTTAGAAATTACGCTTATGCTTGGTGAACATTTACCGCAATAGCGTTATCTTCGCGCATTTTCTTTTTCGCTAAACGTTTAGTTCGGTCTACAACATCACCCACTAATTGCCCACAAGCTGCGTCAATATCATCACCACGGGTACGGCGAACAATACAGGTAATTCCCGCTGCTTGTAATACTTTAGAGAAGCGGTCGATGCGGCTGTTGCTCGAACGGCCATATTCATTACCTGGGAATGGGTTAAACGGAATTAGGTTCACTTTTGAAGGTGTTCCTTTTAATGTTTTAACCAATTCGTGTGCTTGATCTGTGCTGTCGTTTACACCTTGTAGCATCACGTATTCGATAGTCACATCTTTGTTTGCTTTAGAGCCATCAATATAACGACGACACGCCGCTAAGAACTCTTCGATAGGGTACTTTTTATTAATTGGTACCAGTACATCACGTAGTTCATTGTTTGGCGCGTGAAGTGAAATAGCCAGCGCTACGTCAATTTTCTCTTTTAATAAATCAAGAGCAGGCACCACACCAGAGGTACTTAAAGTAACGCGACGCTTTGATAAACCAAAACCCCAGTCGTCCATCATAAGTTCCATTGCTGGTACTACATTTTTAAGGTTGAGTAATGGCTCACCCATACCCATCATTACCACGTTAGTAACTGGTCGCTTAGTGCTATCGCCGTTTAAACCAATGTCTTTTGCAACACGCCATACCTGACCGATGATCTCAGATACAGATAAGTTACGGTTAAAGCCTTGTTGTGCTGTTGAGCAGAAAGTACACTCAAGGGCACAACCTACTTGTGATGAAACACATAATGTTGCACGGTCTTTTTCTGGGATCCAAACAGCTTCTACTTCTTGGCCACCTTGTAGCATCAGGGCGTATTTGATGGTGCCATCACTTGCCTGTTGTCTAACTGAGATTTCAGGAGCAACAATTTCACATTCAGCTTTTAGTTTTTCTTTTAGCTTTTTGTTGACGTTTGTCATGTCGTCAAAATTGTCTACGCCAAAATGATAAATCCATTTCATCACCTGATCGCCACGGAATGGCTTTTCACCGAATGATACAAAAAGCTCACGTATTGCATCTCGGTTTAAATCTAATAAGTTAATCTTTTTTTCAGTGGTCATGAAACAACCTCAATCAGTGACGGTGGTAAGTAGTTTGGGTGCGCGATTGTACATTATTTAATCGACTTAGTCATTAGCTAAACATATTTACAATAAGCTTAGCTAATGACTAAAAAAGGGCCCGAAAGCCCTTTTTCTTCTGCATCACAGACTTAGCTGTGAACTCGAAATTAACGAGTACGTGGGCAGATTTCTTCGTCAGCGAAGAAGTATGCGATTTCACGTGCAGCTGATTCAACAGCGTCAGAACCGTGAACAGCATTTTCGTCGATGCTGTCTGCGTAGTCAGCACGTAAAGTACCAGCTAGTGCTTCAGCAGGGTTAGTAGCACCCATGATTTCACGGTTTTTAAGTACTGCGTTCTCACCTTCAAGAACAGTAACCATTACTGGACCAGATGTCATGAACTCAACTAAAGCACCGAAGAAAGGACGCTCGCTGTGCTCAGCGTAGAAACCTTCAGCTTTTTCTTTTGAAAGGTGAACCATTTTAGCTGCAACGATTTTAAGACCCGCAGTTTCGAAACGGTTGTAGATAGCACCGATGTGGTTTTTAGCAACTGCATCAGGTTTTACGATTGAAAAAGTACGCTCTAAAGCCATCTTTATGCTCCAATAATTTTAAATTTAAAAGGTTAAATATTAACGGGCGCGAATTATACGCGCTTTACGTGAAAATTCCTAATTTAATTAAATAGTCATTTGATGGCATTTTCATGAACCCTAACCATGTATAGCAACGCGGGTATAAAGTGTGAGCGAATTTTAGCAGTTAAGTACTTGTTGTGGGCTATTTTATAGGCAATTATTAACTCAGGAAATGATAAAACTAATAAGGACAATAATGAAAAATCTTTTACTGACTAGTTTATTTGCAAGCTGTTTAGCTGGCTGTAATTCAGACTCAAACGATGAGCTTGAGTGCTCTCCTTACCCCATTGCAATCGATATTAATAATTATGTTGTAACCCCAGAGCAAAGCGCAGCTAATACAGCACTCGCCTATGATGCCTATACCATTAAATTAGGCGGTGTTGGTGAAGGTGTTTATAGTGAAGGAAATGAGCCCGACCCTAATAAAGAGTATGCAGAGTGTGCTATCCCAGCTGTGGTACTAGGGAGCGCGAATACCATTACAGCTATTAATATTTACTCAAGCGCTGATTACAACAATGAATTCACCGCGGGTACGAGTTTAAATAGCGTGTTTGATATCACAGAGATGTTTGTTAATGATTTTGATTATTACAGTGATGGCAACTATGCCAGTGTAGAAGACTTCACAAGCGTATTCCCCACTATTGCACCTATATTTATTGAACTAAAACCTAACCAAGCTCCTGAAATTGAAAGTAGCCATATTTTTTATATCGATATTAGTTTTGCAAACGGCAAAACCTTTGCGCTTGAAACTGAAGAAGTGCTGTTGTTGTAGTTTTTGTAATCAAAAAATCACATTTAGCATATAATATAACTACATAATTATTAAAGAATATATGTTGTAGCTTTTTTGGCTGTTAACATTAGCAAATCCAAACCAATTACCCTGGATAGTTAATTGAGTTTGATCTAAAAAGGTGGCCATAGGATTGGTCACCTTTTTTCTTTTTATTGGCACACAGCTTGTTTGCTGAGTTTTCACCAATCATGATCTAGATCAATAAAATTACTGGGCAGGTTATTATACTGCCGCGCTTCATTATCGTATTAATTCATGCAACCGACTTGTACTCGGTTCGATGTGTGGAGCTTTCATGTCGTCACCTATTTTGACCCCTCGTCCTTTTACGCCTGAGTTGTTATCACCTGCGGGTAGTTTAAAGAATATGCGTTATGCCTTTGCCTATGGTGCAGATGCCGTTTACGCTGGCCAGCCTCGTTATAGCCTTCGTGTTCGTAACAATGAGTTTGACCTAGATAATCTGCAAGTTGGTATCAACGAAGCCCATGCGCAAAATAAAAAGTTGTATGTGGTGTCGAACATTGCTCCTCACAATGCCAAGGTAAAATCGTATTTACGCGATATTGAGCCTGTCATTGAGATGCAGCCAGATGCGCTGATCATGTCTGATCCTGGGCTTATTATGTTAGTGCGTGAAAAGTGGCCAGATATGCCTATTCACTTATCTGTGCAGGCCAATGCGGTGAACTATGCCACAGTGAACTTTTGGGCTCAGCAGGGTATTGAACGAGTCATTTTATCGCGCGAATTATCGCTTGAAGAAATCGCTGAAATTCGTGAACTATGCCCAAATACAGAACTTGAAGTGTTTGTTCACGGTGCACTTTGTATGGCGTACTCTGGCCGTTGTTTGCTATCGGGTTATATAAATAAACGCGATCCAAATCAAGGAACGTGTACCAATGCATGTCGATGGAACTACGATGTGAAACCAGGCACCGAGAATGAAACCGGCGAAATGGTGCATAAAATTGACCCTAAAGCGGTGATCCCAACCCTAGGTGATGGTGCACCAAGTAACGAAGTATTCATGCTTGAAGAGCAAGGGCGCCCTGGTGAGTACATGCCTGCTTTTGAAGACGAGCATGGCACTTACATTATGAACTCAAAAGATTTACGTGCAGTTCAATATGTTGATCAACTGACGAAAATGGGCGTGCATAGTTTAAAAATTGAAGGCCGTACCAAGTCTTTCTACTATGTTGCTCGTACTGCACAAGTGTATCGTAAAGCCATTGATGATGCCGTTGCTGGCCGTCCATTTGACGCAAACTTATTTAAAACTCTTGAGAATTTAGCGCACCGCGGCTACACCGAAGGGTTCTTAAAACGCCATGCACATCAAGACTATCAAAACTATGAGTACGGTCATTCGGTATCAGATAAACAGCAGTTTGTCGGTGAAGTATTAGGTCGCAACGATAATGGCTTAGTTGAAATTGATGTTAAAAATAAGTTTTGTACTGGTCATTCACTTGAGCTTATGACACCAAAAGGCAACATCAACTTTAAGTTGGATTTTATGGAAAACAAAAAAGGCGAAGCCATTAGCGATGCAAAAGGTTCAGGCCATATTGTTAAAATTCCTCTGCCAGAAGATATCGACTTAGATCACGCAATCTTAATGCGTAATCTAGATGCCGACCAAGATACCCGTAATCCATTCAATAAAGCATAATAAAAGATGCGCTAAGTCATACTTAGCGCATTGATCTCATCTTTTTTTGGTATTTCACTGTCGTTACTAGCTATTTTTACTATTCTTTTTTCTAAGGGTAATAATTAAACATAGTCAAAAACTATAGTGAAATACGTTGTTCATCCATCACATCATAAAGAGCTTTTACACACAGTACCTTATGTTGCGGTAGGGGTATTGCTGCTGGCTATTGTCTTACTACTTGAGCGATTAGGGCTTATTGCTGCTATTCCTTTTTATGTAGCAATGCATACGAGCGTCGAATTGTTCTCAGTTGTGATCTCGTTTTTAATTTTTGCAATTGGTTGGAACACTTGGCATTTCACCAATAACTACAAACTGTTATTACTTTCTTGCACCATGTTGTGCGTTGCCATTTTTGATTCATTGCACTTTTTAGCTTTTGACAGCATGCACGAAGGCAATGCAGACATGAACTTGGTATTAAGTTTTTGGCTCATTGCTCGGTTATTTAATGGAGCTGCTTTTTTAATTATTGCAGCAGGGATTTGGGTTAAATATAAACCGTTAAATGCGCGTGCCTTACTTACCTCTTTACTGCTTTTTAGTTTGTTTATTGCAAGCTCTCTTTTTTATTTTCCAGGTTTACTGCCAGACATATACATAGAAGGAGTCGGTGGTAGCCATATTAAGTTTTTAATTGATCTACTTGTTTTAGCGCTATACGGTGCCGCTGTTTTGATGTTTTCGACACAACTTCGTAAGCCCAGAACAAATTTAAATATTGCCGGTAAAACATTAGTTTGCCTATTAGCTATTTTAAGTGAGGCCTGTTTTGTGGTGTCTAATGATGCGTCGCATACCACCAACACCTTTAATTTTTTTGGGCATGTATATAAAGGGCTCACCTACTTTTTACTGTATAAAATCCTCTTTGTTGAAACTGTAACTAAACCGTATGCAGCACTAGATAACTCCTCTAATCAGTTAAAAGCAACACTTACTGCACTGCCAGACTCTGTGTTTGAGCTAGAAAAAGACGGTACTTTTCGCGAAGTCTTCAGTGATAACTCCGATAGCCATGTCTTTACTAAAGCGATGGTTGGGCAAAATATTAGTAGTATGTTTGAAAAATCTGATGCGCAAGATTTTATGCGCACGCTAATGGAGGCAAAAAAATCAGCTGTTTGTTTGGTCAATACCTTACCCATTAGCGTAAATGGTTGGGTTATTCATTTTGAATTTTCGATTACCTTGTTCGAACACGATAATGATGGCCCAACCTATTTGGTGAATGCTCGCGATGTGTCGGATAAAGTTGGGCGTATGGCGGCACTTGCTCAGCAAAGTAAATTTAATCGGGGTTTATTACAGCTAACCGAAATTTCGTTTCAAGACGATCAAGATGTGTTGTTGAATTATGCTGTTAATCAAGCCCTCGAAATTACCAATTGCGATGGCGCAGCCTTGTTTATTTGTAACGAACAAAAGCAACATGATTATCGAGCCCAGAAAGGTAATGTTTTTGATGTGTGCACTGAAAAGTTACAAGGCAAAATTGCGGCAGGGCAAGCTGTCATTGTTAACCGAAAACATGCGAAAGAATACGGGTTACCTGGCGACTCTAACTCATTGTTAGTGGTGCCAGTGATACGCCATAGTCAGTGCCATATGGCCATTATTTTGCAGCATCAAACCAAGGTGTTTAGTGTGCAAGATAAAAACATGCTAACGGTTTGGGCCGAGTCAGTGTGGCAATGGTTTCATAAAATTACTCTAAACAAACGCATGCACATATTGTCTCAAGCGGTTGAGCAAAACCCACACCCCATTATGTTTACCAATACAGATGCAAAAATTGAGTATATGAATCGCGCTTACCTCGATATGTGTCAGTACGAGTATGATGAACTAATAGGTCAGAGCCCGCATAAAATCAGTGCCGGTCAAACTGAACCAGCTGTTTATCAAACAATGTGGGAGCACTTAAAAAATCGAAAAGCCTGGGTGGGTGCTTTGGTTAACATGACCAAGCACGGTAAGGTGATTGTTGAGCAAACGACCATTTACCCAATAATGGATAAGCAAGGGAAGGTAAGTAACTACATTTCGTTTCAGCATGATGTAACCAAAGAAGTCGAAAGTGAAACCCTCATACATCAACTTTCTTATTTTGATCAGCTAACGGGGCTTGCAAACCAAGACAAGTTGCAGATGGAATTTGAACAAACCATTAAGCTTCAAGCAGATACAAAAGCAGCCTTTATTTTAATTGGTTTAGATAACTTTAAAATTCTCAATAAAGCATTGGGTATGGCAAGTTGCAACCTAGTGTTACAAAGCTTGAGTGCGCGAATTTGTAACTTTATGGGTGAGCATATTATGGTTTCACGGCTGCAAAGCGACCGCTTTGCATTTATCACGCCCTATACCTCCACCGGCGCTATAAATAAGAGCAGCCACGATTTATTAAAAGTGATCAGTGAGCCACTTACAATAAATGATGAACTCATTGTTGTTACAGCATCGGTCGGGGTTTCCTTGTTTCCAATTGATGGTAAAGAATTTGAGCCCCTATTGCAAATGGCTGAATCAGCGATGTTTGAGGTTAAGCGGTTAGGTAGAAACAATGCGTTATTTTACGCCGAAGAAATGAATAAATCTGGGCTTAGGCAATTACAAATCATCAATGCTCTTAATTTTGCCCTTGAAGATAATGAGCTTTATTTAGTCTTTCAACCGCAAATTGATATTGCCTCAGGTGCTGTGGTGGCTGTTGAAGTATTATTACGTTGGCACAGCGAAACATTAGGCAATGTATCACCTGCTGAGTTTATTCCCATTGCTGAAAGCAGTGGCCTCATTAGCAAAATTGATGACTGGGTATTCGAAAATACTGTTAAAACAATTCGCCAGTGGCAAGATGACAATATGCCAGCAATGACCTTTGCAATAAATCTATCGGCAACGAAGTTTGTTAAAAAGCAGCTGCTTGGTGATTTAATTTCGGTATTACAAACTTACTCTATTGAGCCTGAATGTATTGAACTTGAATTAACGGAAACAATTGCCATTGGTAACCCTCAGTTTGCTTTAAGTACGATTACTAAACTGCGTGAAGCAGGGTTTAAAATGTCGATTGATGACTTTGGCACAGGCTACTCATCAATGAATTACTTAAAAGACTTTGCGCTTGATAAGCTCAAAATAGACAAATCATTTATTGATGATTTAGAAAACCCCAGCGATGCTGATAAGGCAATTGTTAAAGCCATGATTGATTTAGCCAGCGCGTTAAATATGGAGTCAATTGCTGAAGGCGTTGAAAGCGAGCAGCAGCTGAACATACTGAAAGAGCTTGAGTGTTCTCAAGTACAAGGCTATTACTTTAGTAAACCCCTGCCAATTACAGTGTTGTATAAGTTTGTGAAGTCACCAAGTTTTTCAAGGTAAGCCTACTTTTTAAATTGACTGGCAAGCTCTGCAAGCGACACTTCAGCAAAACGTTTTAATAACAGTGCTTCTGCGTCATCCATCGCATTTTGCAGGGCGCTGTTAACTGCATGCTCAATAGGGCAGTTGTTGTGCTCATCGGTTAGACCAATTACAAATAGGTTCTTTTCGCCAAGCGCTTGGTGAATATCAAATAAAGTGATGTCTGTTAAGGGAGTGGCCAGTAGCCAGCCGCCATTGTGACCTTTTATTGCCGATACATAACCCGCTTGACGTAGTAACGCCATAGTACGGCGTACAACCACAGGGTTGGTCATTAACATGTTTGCTAATGTCTCTGATGTAACAGGGTGGCTGTAACTGTTTAAATGGATCAGCACATGTAAAACCCGCGATAGTCGGCTGTCTTTTCTCATCTTAAATCGTCAATATGCGTTTTTTGCAGTGTATCACGAACTGCTTAATATTGACCGTTTGAATTACCAAACTAACGCCCACTAAACCAATTCCAAGCCAGCCAATTTGCTGAAATTGCTCATTTAAAATAACAATAGCCAGTACGGTGGCGATAATAGGCTCAAGTAAAGTAATGAGCACGGCTTGGCTCGCAGCTATGGTTTTTAAGCCAATACTAAATAGCCAATAACCGAAAAACATCGGCACTATGGCCATGTAAAGCGCCACGCTGGTATTGGTAACTGTGGCAAAAAGCGTATCTCCAGTGATCAATAACGAAGGCAAGAGTACACATGCAGCGCCGCCAAATAGGCTTGCCATAGTCGCTCTTGAATGAACGCCGTTGCTAATTAAACGTTTGGCAACCCATGAATAGCCCGCATAGGTAAGCCCTGCAATTAAGCCAAGTAAAATGCCGATGTTTTGGCTAAACAGCCCCTTAGCAGCAGAGTGTGAGTCTTTGCCTAACGCGATTAAGCAAATGCCTACTGCACCAAAGCAAAAGCTGACTAGCCAGCGAGTTTCAAAAGGCTTTTTCTCAATTAAGTATTCCAATAAGACGGTAAATAAAGGGGCGCTGGCAATCGAAACAACAGTGCCAATTGCTACGCCAGCGCTATTCATTGAGGTATAAAATGCTAGAGGATATATAGCCACACAGGCTGAGCCTAGTAGGGTTAGAGGGTAATGCTTACGCAGTGTACTCGCATTGTTTATTAGCTGAGTTAGTGAGGTTAGGCAAAGTAAGACTCCGCCAAATCCCATCGCAAAGGCTCCTATTGCAAAAGGGCTTATGTCTGGTGCAAAGCTTGCGGCTGTACCCGTTGTGCCCCAAAACACACTGGCAACTAAAACGGCAATGGTCGCGATGGTATGGTTCATTGGTGATTCGCTTTAAATTTAAGATATCAAAAGCATAATCAGAATTGATGTGCAATTTTTGACAAAAAGGACGGTTTTGTTGACGTTAAAAACTAAAGTTATTTTTTGAATTTACTTGGTGATAAACCAAAGTACTTTGAAAAACTGCGGCTAAAAGACGAAAGCTCATTGTAACCAACTAACTCACTAATACGTTGTAACGGATAGTCGGTATGGCTGAGTAAGGCTTGGGCTTTTTCCATTCGCTGTTTGGTTACATAGTTCATGACAGTCAATCCGGTTTGTTGCTTAAACAGCAACTTAAATTGCGTTGGGCTTAAACAGGCAATGCTGGCAAGGTGTTTGATGTGAAGAGGAATGCTTAAGTGACTGTCAATATAAAGCAGTGCCTCGCTAATTCGGCTGTCGACCTTAGGCTGCATAATTTGCTCAGCTAGCAGCAAATCGAAGGTGTTAAACATGGCAAGTTCTAACTCATTATTAACCGCTTGCTCAAGTTGCTTTGCCACAAACTGCAAAAATGCCCAAAGTGATTGATTAATAGCAAACACGCAGCGCTCAGCAGTGGCCAGGTTATCTGGTAGCTTTGGCATATCGGCCACCACGAACCGGGCTTCTGGCATTGCGGTAAACAGGTGCGTTTGCGAGGCTTTGACAACCACGCATTCACCGGGGGCGACTTTACCTTGAAAATCACCCACACTAATAGCAATCACACCTTTTAAAGGCAGTACAAGTTGATGATAGTCATGGCTATGACTAACAGGCTTAGTACTGTAAGAGCGAATAGATAGATTGCCTTGCATCGTTTTGTGATAACTGTTTGCTGAATAAGGCTATTATGCCTGTTTGCTCGGGATGATCAATTTTAGGCCATTAACGGGGTCAGCACATGCTCGTAGGCAATCATTAGCGCGACATAAACCAACAAAACAGCCATCAGTTTATTAAACACATTAAAAACACCCGGTCGTGATACTTGTTTGCCAAGCATTAAGCCAGCTAACGAGTAACTTGTAGGAGCACCAAAGGCAAGAATAGCTAAAATAAGAGACCAAAATACGATTGCAGCGCCGGTAATATCTGCGCTTGGGAACTGAATCGTAGCAATTGGCAAAGTGGCCACCAAGGCTTTTGGATTTAATAGCTGCATAAACAGGCCATCGAAAAAGCTAAGTGAGGTATCCCCTGAGGTATCACTCACCTGTACATTTGCTTTTGCGACCTTCCAAGCAATATACAAAATATAGCCGCAACCAATTAAGCTCACATAAGGCAAAAACTGCGGATTGATCACTTGTAAGCCAAGGTAGCCAAGCAGCACAAATAAGATAAACATCGCGCTACCCACGCCGATAAAAAACCCAAGGTGTGAACGTGTTTGTTTATTTAAGCCACTGCTTAAACCGAGTAAATTGATTGGCCCAGGGGTGTACATAATGCCAATAGCATATGCAAAAATATCTGCCATAACAGCTCCAAATCAGTAATTTAGCTCTATCTACGAGCCCATTGCAGTTGAAATTGTTTTGGTGTCATACCGAATACTCGTTTGAAGTTACGATTGAGGTGACTGGCATCTGCAAAGCCAGATTCAACCGCTACGCTGGTGGCATCGCGGCCAACTTGTAACGCTCTACGGGCATAATTAATACGACAGTTCAAAACATATTGATGTGGAGTAATACCGAAGTGCTCGCGAAAGCGGCGGATAAAATGAAACTTCGACATAGTGGCAGCATGGGCAATGTCATCAATAGAGATGTCATTGTCGATATTTGCCAAAATATAGTCTTTTGCGCGCAGTAGTAAGCTATCAACACGGGTGCTTAAAGCCGGTAAATCAAGGCTTCCGTTGAGCCTTACTAAAGACTGCGCCATTTGCAGTAGTGCAGCTTCTCGCTCTATTTTGCTCGTGCAATCTGTTTGTAAAAGCCTTGATAAGTGAATCACTTGATTACGCAGTAATGGATCAGCATATAAGGTGTTTGCCATACGTAATGTGCAATCTTGCTTATATCCTAGCGCTTTGAACAAAGGCTGAAATTCATCGGGATGAATATACAGCATTAGATACTCTAGGTTTTGCTCAGTGCCAGAGTGACCATCGTGAATATCTTCAGGGTTAAATAAAATAACATTGCCAGGTACGCTTTTATAAAACGCATTACGACAAAAGAAATCTTGCCGCCCCTGTAGAGTAATGCCAATTGAATACTCTTCGTGAGCATGCTTTGCATAGGTAAAATCACTCATAGTCGCCGTCAACATCGAGATGCTCTGATGCTGTTTGTTGTTGATGTACTTAAAGTGATTGTCTTTGCTCACAGATGCTCCTGAAGGTTGTGCGCTTCGTTATTATTCCTACGCCAATATAGCGAAGCAGGCAACCTAAAAACTTGAACAAAATTGCTGATATTGAATGGGAGAGATTTATTTTTGCCTAATTAACAGCGAATAACGGCAAATAGCAGCGATTCTTTTAGTTGTTTTTCAGTTGCCTAGATAAACTAATACTCAGACTTTTCTTGTATTTTATTTAATTATGAATGTTTTTACCCCTAACTAAGGTCTTTTAAACAAGCAGTAGAGAGGGGTTTAAATGAATTTACGTACATCAAATAATTTAGTGGTTGCAATTATCACCATCAGTTTTTCGTTATTGGGCTTGTCTTTTATCTTGGGAGCAAACCCCAATGCCATTGGCAGTATCTTTTCATTTTATAAATTAGACGCACAGGTGCCAGCTCATATCATGAGTATGCTCGCAGGCTTTGCATTTTGCTTTGTTGGCATTACCAGCCTTCATTCACATTTAGGGTTTCT
Organism: Pseudoalteromonas sp. P1-8; assembly: GCF_001399985.1. NCBI lineage: Bacteria > Pseudomonadati > Pseudomonadota > Gammaproteobacteria > Alteromonadales > Pseudoalteromonadaceae > Pseudoalteromonas > Pseudoalteromonas sp. P1-8. The sequence continues at coordinate 783,544 of NZ_LJSO01000001.1, read as the reverse complement.
TAATAGAGCGCTTCCGAGCATCACTGCATTTACTATATCACTGCTCTGTTTGATTACGCTGTTTGGCGCTAATCGTTGGCTTGCAAGTGAAGGGGGCTTTCCTGTAATTGGGTCGGGGCAGGGGATCATTAAGTATTTTGCTGTTATTCCGCTGTTTTTATTTGTGTTTTATAAAGATGCTTTAAGTGATAAAGCGCATATTGCCTTCAATTATGTATCGGTAGCATTAGTGTTGGTTTGGATTGGCGCCATGAAGTTTTTTGCTTTTGAAGCAAATGCGATTGTTAGCCTTGTTGAATCTTCACCGTTTATGTCTTGGTTGTATATTGTTTTTAGCGTGCAGGGGGCATCGAATGTAATTGGTGCTTTTGATATTGTCAGTGTGTTGTTACTCTGTGTTGGCTTGTTGATTAAAAACAATAAGTTAATAGTTATGGCAGGGCTTGCCTGTTGCGCTGTTTTTATCATGACACAAACATTTTTAATTACCGCACCTAATGCGCTTAGCAGCGTTACAGTGTTTGAGCGATTAGGTCAGTTTGTAATTAAAGATCTGTGGTTTATAGCGAATTTAGTGATTATTTATCATTTAGCTGTATTCAACAATACACCTAAAGAAACAGCAGAATAAAATAAAAAGGCCTCAGAAGAGGCCTTTTAAATGATAACTAAACAACTACAACGGCTTTTTGCTTTTGAACTTTAGAAAACTCAAGGGCGTCATTGAGATTGTTAAATTCAAAGTCAGTGGGTTCTTCAACATTTAAAGTACCCGACGCAATGTCATTAAGGAGCTTTTCGCCATCACTTACAAGACGTTGCCATTGCTGTGTATCACCATAATCGTGTAATGCACCAAGGGCAATTTCATGATAAGAAATAGTGCGCGTGAATGGCTCATCGACGGGGGTTTCAATGCGTCCTAAAATACTGATCACATGACCATTTGCCTGTAGAAGTGGCACTAACTTTTTAGCTTCTTCAGGACCATTAGCATCAAAGAGTGCAAAGTAGCCACCCTCAGAAGGCGCGTCGCGTAATACTAACTTAACGCCAAGCTTTTCGGCTTGTTCTGCCGTTAAGCTTTTTGATAATGCATGAACTTCAAAGCCACTGTGGTTCAGCATTTGCGTCAGCAGTTTATTAACAGCTCCCATGCCGGTAACTAATACTTTTTCGCCTTTGCGTAATGGTGTTTTGCTAAAGGCTTGCCACGCAGTAAGCAGTGGGCAAGGTAATGCAGCAGCAACATTAGCAGCTAACCCTTTTGGCACCTGCATAACACGCTCTGCATAAAGTACTGTGTGTTTAGCAAAGCTGCCGTTTTCACTCAAACTATGATGATAAGCGACTGTTTTACCTATTAGTTTGCTATCGACACCATCGCCTACCTGCTCAACAACCCCAGCACCGTCTACACCAGGAGTGTGTGTATCTGTCCAATTAATAGGATCAGCTTGAATAAACTTCCAATCAACTGGATTGATGCCAACCGCTAGATTTCGGACTAAAATTTGCCCTGCTTTTAGTGCTGGTACAGCTTTTAATCCCAAAGCGAGTGCTTTATCAGCACCTTGAAATTGCCAAGCATGAGTTGTTTTTACTTCATCATGATCCCAATCAGGAGCAAAATCCGGGTTGGCTTGCCTGTCGCCGCAGCTAAGGGCATCAATTTGATTGATCTCGTCTTGGCTTAAGCTAAGCGAAAGGGCTTTTAAGTTGGTAGCCATATTTTCGCGTTTGGTCGATGACGGTATCGTCACCATATCATGAGCTAACTCCCAAGCAATGACCACTTCAGCGGTGCTCACTTGGTGTTTGTCTGCAATCGCTTTAATGGTTGGATCTTTAAGTACTTTACCTACCGCAAATGGCATATAGCCAGTAACGAGAATGTCGTTTTGCGCACAAAAATCACGTACTTTTTGGTTGGTTAGGTAGGGGTGAACTTCAACTTGATTGGTAAATAAGGCGCCTTTTGGCAAAATACTTAAGGCTTCTTCCATTTGTGCAATGGTAAAGTTTGAAACACCAATTTCTTTCGTTAAACCTAGCTCTTTTGCTGATTGTAACTCGGTTAAATACTCATGCATGCTTTCGCCATTGGCTGGGCTTGGCCAATGAATAAGCAGTAAGTCGACGTGATCTAGTTGTAGTTTAGTCAGGCTCTCTTTTACGCTGTTAATAAAGTCCGTTTTATTTAACTTATCATTCCATACTTTGGTGGTAATAAATAACTCACCACGTGCAACACCACTGTCTTTAATCGCTCGGCCAACAGCTTCTTCGTTACCGTAAATTTGCGCGGTGTCGATGTGTCTAAAGCCCTCTTCAATAGCTGTTAGCACACTTTGATATGCAACTTCGTCTTGTAATCTAAATGTACCAAAACCCAGTTTTGGCATAATTGATTGTGACATCATAACTCCTTAATTATGGAACTTGGGCAAAACATGTTCGCCGATGTGCTTTAATGCCCATTCGATGGGTAATTCGTTACGTCTAAAGTGCAGGCCAATGTGATTCACACCGGCATTTTTCATTGCCTTTAGCTCTGAGATGAGTCCTTTGACGCCTGTTTCAACCCCAAAACGGTGACGTTTTATAGGTGCATCAGGATCATCTAATAAATTTAAATGAATAAAACTAACGTACGGCTTATTACCTGCGACATCTCGCCACAAGGCGACACGCTTTTGATGATCATCTGGTGTGCCTGGGTAAGCAAGCCAGCCGTCCATGTTTTCGCCAACCCATTGAGGGCTTTGCTGAGCAAGACCTGCTACATAAAGTGGGAAATCTTTCACTTCTGGTAGTAGCTTTTGACCCGCTTCTAAAGGTCGCTTAGGGGCGCCTTTAAGTAGCGAAACAGATTCACGTAGTTGCTCACCACGGCTTGCAAAATCAATATCGAATAAAGGGTATTCAATGGGTCTATCACCACTGGCAACACCTAAAATTAGCCGATCATTACTTAGCGCTTGCACAGTATTTGCTGCCTTTTTAACAAGCCAAGGTTGGCGCAATGGCAATACAACCGCTGCGGTGCCAAGTAATATATTCTTGGTTTTAGCTGCTAAATAGCCAAGGTAGCTGAAAGTTTCATAAACTTGGGCAGCATCACCAAATTGAGGGTCATAAATCGGCACGTCGCGAACCCATGCCGCAACATAGCCAAGCTCATCAGCAAGTTGAATACGTGATTCATGGTTAGCTAAATCAGGGATCCCAAATGATTGATTTGATTGTTGTTTGAAATTTACCCAGTCATTATCAAGTGGAAGTTCAACACCAATTGAGAATGGCTTATGTGCTAATTTATCAAAACTCATTATGACTCCAAACTTTAAGGGGCATAGCTAAGCGAAACTTAACAATTTAATGCGGCCCTGAAAGTGATTTATGGTTAAGTAATGAGGATATTGTGGCGCTAATTTTTTTTGCGAAAAACAGCAAGGATTACAAAACACCTTTGTTGTTTTTGCAAAGGTGTTTTAATCTTTATGAATTAGCTTCTTCTTTTGAAAGGGTAAAGTATGCGCGAGTGACTGGGTAGGCAATTTGTGAAATCAGTGCTGTGCCCCAAAGTAAGTTGCCAATGAGCGAAGGCACATGGGGTAAAATAGGAATAGTAACCAAAGCGAGTATAACGCCAAACATTCTTACTTTAGCTGTTGCAAAACGATGCGCTACACGGTGTTCGATCATTAACTGGATCCACAATAAACTCAATAAGTAGCCTGCTAACCCTACACAGCCAATGACCCCATATTTAAGTGGGTAAGGTTGCCAAAACCCAGCTTTCACTTCGCCGGCGAGTGCAACGCCAACCATAACTGCACATAACATTAAAAATAGGTGTGCTAACCACCAACTTACGAGTGTCCATTTATGCTGATTTTTAGGTTTACCATTGCCAACAAAGTCAAAGTAAATCCAGCACTGCACAAATACTGCAATACCGCCAAACATAAAGTTAGCTAGTACAGAGGGGTCGACTTTATAAATTCCTTTTTCTGATAAAGTAATCACCAATTTAAAGAAACCTTCGCCTAAGACAATGAGCAGTAAAAGGGCAAAGCGCTCAGACATATGCCCAAGGCGTGGTAAAAAACGTTTATTTTCAAGTACACCAATTTTTGGAGCCATATATAAAACTTGGATAGCGGCAATCGCAGTGCCAAATACCCAATAACTATAGGGTGCAGGCATAAAAGCTGTGGTTGCGAAGATAATGGCAAGAGCAAAGTAGTTACGGCTCACACTGCGTGCTAATTTTGTTGATTCGATCCCTAATTGATTGGTGCGATGAAATAAATACGCTGTAATAAGTCGGTTAGCTGCATAGGCCAATGCAAAATATGTCCAGCCTTTGTCAAGTACATGGGGAATAGAGGCTGCCATAACCATGGCGGTGACAATTTGGCAGGCCATGATCAGCCGATGTTTTACATCTGTACTGACATAGAGTGAGTTAAAAACGCTGGAGTCAGCCCACGCGAACCATACGGTGATGAATAAACCTGCAAAAGTAAGAAAACCACTTAAATGTAAGTGGTCGCTTAAAAAATTACCTAGCAGAAAAATGATTACCACATGAATAAGGTCATAAAATAATTCAACCCAATGAACATGGTCATGTGAACTTTTTAAATCTAGGTGATGCTTAGGTAAGCGCCACATAGGGTGGTTTTCTAATGCCATAATTGCTCCTACCTATTTGCTCTCAACAATAATTGCAGTGATGGTGGTTTCACCTTCATTTTTGACTTGGTGAGTCCATGCGTCATGCCACATCACATAGCCATTGGGGATCTCAAGTGTTGTTTGTGACTCTTTTGTACTGATGGTTGCCTTACCACCTGTCTCAAAGTAGACAGTTTCAGCATTATGCTTATGCCAATTATCTTGCTCACCTGGTGCTAAAGTCATACGCAAAACAAGTACGTCACTGTTATCTAGCAATACTTCATAGTGATTAGGTGAAGCAATATGTGCATGGGGGAGTTGTGCTGAAAAGGCATGTGGCGAGCACATTATTATGCTCACCAAGCCAATCAGCAAAGTTGTAAATTTGCTCATGGCTACTCTCTACTTATGCATACCGCGAATTGGGTAGTTATTTTTTGGATCGCGTATCCAGTTAAGCCCACTTACCAAGGTTGCTAAATCAGGTCTTACAAATGGGTTATTAGAATAATCAACCACATGTACATTACCTTGCTCGTTAACCACAAACAGTGCAGGCTCTGCGAAAGGGTGATCTGTTTCTTGCGGTGAACGGGGATCAGATATGTAAGTACCTAATGTTTTCATTTGCTCTGTAGTCAAACCGTAAACAAGTGAAAATGACACTGATAACTGCTCTAAATGCGCTTCTAACTGCTCTTTGCTATCGCCTGAAACAGCAATTACATCAACACCCGTTTCTAATAGCGCAGCTTTGTACTGCTCGAGGCTGTTTAAATAGCGAGTACATAAAGGGCAATGCTTACCACGATAAACAACAACAAGCTGCCAGCTTGCACCGTGTTGAGGTTGACCAAGAACAGTCTTTTCACCATTCAAAAGTGCAGCACTAATACTAGGAAATGCACTGCCCGGATGGAGTTTATTGCTATAAACAGATTCGTTACTCATGAGTGTTCCTTAAAAGTTATCGTTTAAGTGTTTTTCAAAGCGCGCAAAGTCGCTCTCGATGTCTGCATTTTTCATCACGTCATAACAGGCGAAAGTAGGTAACGCTTGCATACCGAAAAATTTAAAGTTCATATGCATTGGGAAAACAAGGTCATCAACACTTTTACCTTCAAAAAAGTCAGCGGCATCTGCAAATGATTCTGCAGGTGCATTTAAGGTCAGCGACATCATATATTGAGTGTTATTTAAGGTGCCGCCTTTACCGTAATTGGCTTTTGGATTGTCTTGATGGCGACCATCACCATGGCAAAGCGCTCCACCCATACCCGCGGTGTACACTTCATCCATGTATTTTTTGAATGACCAAGTCATGCCCATCCAATTAATAGGTGATTGCAAAAAGACGATATCTGCCCATTGATGGTTCTCAAGTTCAGTTTCTACATCAAATTCGTCTTGTGTATTAACCACACGAGTTTGATAGCCTTTTGCTTGAAAAAAAGCGTCGGCTTTTTCGATTAAAGCAGCATTTAACTTACCTTCAGAAAAAGGGTAATAGTGATGTGCGTTAATAATTAATACGTTTTTCATAGTTGAGTATCCGTTTGCTAATTACTTTATCGTGTTCAAAATACATTCCGTGGTATATAATAGTAACCTAGGTTATTTAATCAACCAGTCACCTTTTTGTAACTAGGCTGAAAAACGCGAGGTTGTTTTGGAAAGTTCAGTAGAAACAGATAGTAAGGGTAGAAAAAAAGTTTTAAATGCTTGCATGGAGCCGTGTGCTATTGAAAAAGGCATGCGTTTGATTGGCGGTAAATGGACGGGCTCTATTATCTATCATTTAAAAGATGGCCCTGTGCGCTTTAATGATTTAACGCGCATGCTCGGTGGTGCAAGCAAAAAGATGATAGACCAGCGCCTAAAAGAGCTTGAAAGTAGAGCGATGATCACCCGTCATGTTATTAGCACCCGCCCGATAGCAGTGACCTATGAACTTACTGATTTTGGCCGCTCAGCACTGCATATACTCGATGAGTTACGGGTTTGGTCTGAATCGAATGAGATTTAATTAGCTTAGAGAGGGCAGGGAATGCATAAGGAACAATTTGGAGAGGTTGAATCAATTAAAAAGCCACCTCATTATGAGGCGATTCATCAACTTGCGCTTGATATTGTTAATGCTAACAATAAACAACAAGAGTGGGTGGCGTACAATCAAATAAAAGAAATCTGCGACAAGTTTGCAGGCACACCGCTTGATCATCCGTTTCAATGGGAAACGCTCGCTGACTTTACCTATCAAAAGCCAGAAGTTGCACTTAGCTATTATTTCAAAGCGCTAGAGCTAGCAACGTTACTCGAACTAGAGGATTATTTAGCGTCGATTAATTTTGCGATTGCAGAGAATTACCTAGAGAAAGCTGATAAGGCCCTAGCGCTAAACTTTGCCAATACAGCTTTAACTTTCACGGAACAAACAGCAGATGATGAATTACAGTTAGAAATTAACGAACTGATTCTCGAAGCTAATTCCTTGCCATAAAATTATTTATAAAAAAGCCAGCGCTATGCACTGGCGTTTATCAATTACGGAAAAGAGTAGCGCACAATTCGTTTTACGACAGAAAAGTACTGGCGAAAGAAGCCGCCGGTATTGTAGTGGATACCGTGTTCTTTAAAGATAGCTTGTACCTTAGGGGCAATTTCGCGGTAGCGTTTTGCGGGTAAATCGGGGAATAAGTGATGCTCTATTTGATAGCTCAAGTGCCCAGTCATTACATGAAACAGGTTACCGCCTTTGATATTTGATGAGCCCAACGCTTGGCGGTAATACCACTGACCTTGTGATTCATTTTCGCAGTCTTGCTGGTTAAATGTTTCAACTTCACCGGTAAAGTGCCCGCAAAAGATAATGGTTGAGGTCCACAGGTTACGTAATAAATTAGCCGCTAGGTTGCCCGCCAAAACCCACAAAAATAAAGGCCCAGCAATCAGTGGAAAGAGCAGGTAGTCTTTCACTAGCTGGCGCGCACCTTTACTAAAAAAGCGCTTTTTCAGTTCGCTGTGCGGTACTTTGTAATCGCGGTCATCTTTTTTCTTGCCAAAAAATACTCGCTCGGCTGCCATTTCATGGTACGACACTCCCCATTGGAACAGCACACTGAGTAATAGGTAAGTAACAAATTGCCATAGGTTTTTTACCCGCCAACGAAAGTCATTCGATAAGCGAAGTAATCCATAGCCAAAGTCGCGATCTTTACCAATAATATTGGTATAGGTGTGGTGCTCGTAGTTGTGAACACGGTTCCAACTAGCCCCATCGCACGCTATATCCCACTCGTAAGACTTTGAATTTATGTATTTATCATTCATCCAGTCGTATTGGCCATGCATCACATTGTGGCCAATTTCCATGTTATCGAGGATTTTTGCTGTGGTTAAACTAAGCACACCCACTAGCCATAAAACAGGCTGAATAAAGCCTAGCATTAATAAAACTCGGCCACCCCATTCAAACACTCGCTGGCAAACAATAACGCGGCGAATGTATTTTGCATCTTGCTCACCGAGTTTTGATTTTACATCTGCTTTAACGCTATCGAGTTGAGCTGCTAATTTTTCAAAATTGACTGTTTTTGTTGTGTTCATGCTGATAACTCCACGTCACTGACAGGTTGCGATATGCAAAGTTGAATTAATTGCTCTGAGCTATCAGAGAGCTCACCGGTACGAATATCACGCACGATGCCTTGCTTTTTAACGCATTGGCATTGATGGCAAATTCCCATACCACAGCCAACTGACACCGGTTGTTCATTCGCTTGTAAATGAGTCAGTAAGGTTTGTTGGTTATCAATAGTGAATGTTTTGCCCTGATGAGTGAGTGTTAGTTCGTGCTTATCAGAGGTTGCTAAAACAGCAGGGACTGCACTGAAATGCTCACTGTCGATAGGCGTATTTAATTGCTTAGCTAAAGCGGCTGCTTGCTTATACAAAGCTGCTGGGCCGCACACTAACCAGTGTTTATGCGCATTTGTTGTCAGCCATGTCGTCGCATCACCATCTTTGTTGCGCTCAAGTAAGTGATAATCAAAATTGCTCAGCGATTGCTTTAGTTGCTCAAGTTCATCTTTAAGCCAGTGGCTGTTCGGCTTTGCATAATAAAGCAGGGTTATAGTTTGTTTGCTATCAGCAGGTATTGATTTAAGCATGGCTATAAATGGCGTAATGCCTGAGCCACCGGCAAGCATGATTAAAGAACGCGCGGTATTTGGCATAACAAACTGGCCTTTAGGCTCAGAAATATTAAGCCATTGCCCTGGCCTCAAGTTTGTTAGCTTTGACGTAAATGCGCCGCTCTCTTGGCTGCGGATCAATAAACGAATTTGTCGCTGCTGCCTTGCCAGTTGTGGTTCGCTTGCGATGGTAAATACACGCGTTAGCAGTCGACCATTCGTTTGTATTGTTAACGCAATGTGCTGGCCTGCTTGATGAACTGGCCATGTTTTTTCTGGCTCAATAATCACCTCAACGCTTTGTTCAGCAAACACCTGTACATGTTTTACTTGTGCACGGAAGTAGCCTTCGCGCCAGCCAGGTTTAAAGCACTGAACCACCGGCTCCCAGTACCCAGCCCATGATTGATGATGCAGTAAATGTTTTGATAATGAATTTAATAACGCTCTCATTTTTCGCCTATAGCTTACAGGTGTACGCTCACTTGGCGTACGAGTGTAAGCTGAAACGCGATAATTGCAAGCCTAATTTGAGTATTAGCTCTAAATTGGAGGGCATTAGCTCGCTATTAAGAGTTTATATTTAATAAAATATAGTTAAATGGATTGCTATTTTTTCCTTTAAATTCATAGTTATATACTTATTTATTTAGCGTGGCTTGGCATGTATCTAAGGAGGGGAAGCCTTGCACTCTTTTACTAAGAATAATCAAAAGGCTCATTAATTTCGGTTATTAATTAAAAACAGTTTTAGCCGTTTTGGTCTGAAGCTCTGCCACCGGCTCTAGTGGCAAAGCTTAATTTACAGTTCGAGGTGTAATATGGGGATATTCGTTGGTTTGTGAGCCAATTTAATCTAGTTAATTCTTATGCAAACATTATCCCATCTGAATCTTGTTTAAAGTTATTCTGAGTTTCAACTTTACGCCACACTTTTTCGTGAAAGTAAAACGCAACAGTGTTTACAGCTGGCTCAACAATAGCAACCAAGCCACCAATTAAAAAACTACCGGTTAAAAAATAAGTCACTGCAAAAGCGATTGCGAAGTGCATCATTGCAAAAGTAACTGTCTTAATCATTTTGAATACCCTAACTCTCATAATTTGATGATTTTAGTATTGCTCATTATTGTTCATCTTTAAAATGGAATAAAAAGATTGTAGTGATTGATTAAATGGAATGGAGGGACTCGGTTTTACTTGTGAATTTTCAAGTTGAAATGTGCACCTTAACGTAGAAGTTTAGAACTGTTCGTAAACATGCTTTCTACTGTAATAATTAAACTTGTAATTTACAACAACACTAGGTGAGGCTTAAGTGCAGCGGAGGAGTAGCGTGCTACTCACTTATTTAAAGGGCCACTAAAAGTGCATAAGGGCCTAGACTTATTGTAAGTCTAGGCCCACAAAGTTTTGTTTGAATATAAGTAGCTAATTAAAAACTACTCTTCAGCATGGGGTAAAACAAATGAAAGTGTTGCTAAGTGCTCGGTCTTATCAAATACAGCGAGATTGGTACTTTTTTCATCATATATTGCGGCAACTACGTTTAAACCTTGATTACGTAGTGGCAATGTCACTACGCCTTCATGATTGCTTATCAGAGGCTTTTGATCTGGGTCGTTCACAATATCATTAATCACTTTAGCGCCTTGAACTGCCTTACCATTAAATATTATGCGATAACTAACCAATGCACCTTTTTGATCTGAAAAGCTCTCACCTATTGGGATAATTTGTAACTGTTGTTCTTTAAGTTGAGGAATTTCTGTAAGAGGGCCACGCAAGTGTACAGCATGTTTTTTTGTATGCTCGCTTAAAACTGCATCAGGGATTTGATCACGGCCACTAGCAAACCATTTACCATCTTTAGTTTTGCTCCATAAACCGTTATCTAGCATTCCTGTAACAGCATAAACCGTGTTATCGCTCAGTATCATCATATGTCCTGACTCAACAAGTTTTACACTTTGTTTTTGCCAATTTTTGTTATAGCCAGTAACTGTTTTAACTTTGTCTTGGCGCTTAACGGTGTCTAAATCTTGTGCGCCTTCACCATATATCAGTGCTAGTTGTGATGAGCGCTCAGCAAACCATATTGCATGTGCTTGTGTTTTTGCGGTGTAAATGCTGGAAATTGATATAGCTAATGTAATGCAGGCTAAAGTAACTTTGTTCATTTTTTTCTCTAAGTGTTTATAAATCGAGCGTTGATTTAAGTTTTTTAATTTCTGTTGTTTGCGAGGCTAGTTCTCGGCTGTTTAATTGTATATCATACTATAAATGATAAGTATTATTAATTGCGTATACAGATAATTGATAATGTAAGCCCTTACCTAATAACTACAAGCTTTATTGAATAACTACATTCATACCTGAGAGATAGAATGAACAGATACCAAAAATCAGCCCTTTCAATCATGATTAGCGCAATTTTTACATCTTCCGTATATGCCACTACAGAGCCATCAGACATAGAAAAAATATCTGTGTCGGGTGTAAGACAAGCTTTTCGTGGGGATGTTCCTTTAAATGAGCAGCCACAATCTGTCGAGTTTATTTCATCAGACACACTTCATGAGGCTGGTGTAACCACCTTAAGTGACATTTTCGATTTAACTCCAAGTATTTCAGAACAAAATGATTTTGGTGGTTTATGGGAAAGCTTCGCTATACGTGGTTTAGTGGGCGATGAGAATATTCCATCAGGCTTTTTAATTAACGGTTTCTCGTCTGGACGTAGCTTTAGCGGTGTTCGTGATACGAGTAATATTGATTATGTCGAAATCATGAAAGGAACTGGCTCTGCACTTTATGGACGCTCTGAGCCTGGCGGTACGATTAATATCATTACAAAAAAACCGCAGTTTGAACAACAAGGCTATGTAAAAGTGACAGCTGGTAGCTGGCAAAGTTATCGCGCAGAAGGCGACTATACTAACGCAATTACGGACCAAGTGGCCTTTAGAGTTAATGGTGCAGTTGAAGATAGTGAAGGTTTTAGAGACTACCATGAATCGGAAAAAACGGTATTAACACCTTCAATTTTATGGCTAATTTCAGATAAAACGAAGTTGAATTATGAGCTAGAGTACGTTGATCAAAGTTTAACTTTCGATCGAGGTATTGTTGCTGTAGATGGTAAAATTGATGCACTACCCATTGAAACTTTTTTAGGTGAGCCAAGTGATAAACCTACAGAAGTTAAGGCTATTTCTCATCAGCTTACCCTTGAGCATCAATTAGGAGAATGGTCGCTTCTAACAGGTATTAGTTATAGCGATTCAGAGTTTTTGAGCGAATCAAGTGATGCTGAGCTTGCTCCCAGTCGGCAAGTTTATTTTATTGATGGCGTGACACTGAGCAGACAACATAATCAACGTGACTTTCAAACTAACTATATGTCTGTACGTTCGGAGCTCAGCGGCAGTATAGAAGCTGCTGGTTTCACTCATCATCTTTTAATTGGTGCTGATGCTAGTAAGTTTGACTTTGATAAGGTTTGGTACAGATATCGCCCGACTCTCGAAGACACGAGTTACGCTATAAATATGTATGAGCCTGAATATGGTAAAACGGCGCCTGAAGGTTCACTGTTATTCGACACTACAGAAGTACAGAATAGCTATGGTATTTATATTCAAGACCAAGTCGACATCACTGAAAAATGGAAAATGCAAATTGGGGGTCGTTACGATTGGTTTGATCAAAGAATTGATAACCATAAAAACGTAACCCGTTCAGAGGCTGACAAAAGCACATTCAGCCCTCGAGCAGGTTTAGTGTATGCTCATTCTGAAGACCTACAATTTTATAGCAGTTACTCTGAAGGGTTTAGACCTAATAGCGGTTTCGATGCTGATGGAGAAGCATTTGAGCCTGAAGAGACAACCTCTATTGAAGTTGGAGTTAAGTTTAATACCGACATTGTTAGTGGTAGCTTTACAGTATTTAATGCGCAAAAGAGCAACATGCTAAGCACAGACTTACAAGCAGGTGTATCTAGGGCTCTAGGCGAGGTTACAAGTGATGGTGTTGAACTAGACTTACACGGTAATATTACTAGCCAAACTTCGTTTGATCTTGCATACACTTATACTGATGCCAAAACAGCAAAAGATACGGTTAATACCGATTGGTGGGTTAGTTTGCCAAAAGGTAGCCCTTTACTGAATATTCCAAAGCACAGTGCCAATGCACAAATTAAACGAGATCTTAGCGATTTAATCGATTCGAATTCAACGGTTGGTGTGTCTGTTCAATATGTTGGTGAACGTTTAGGTGAAGCGATTGATCCTACCTATTATTTACCTTCATATACCTTGGTAAATCTGTTTGCAAATTACCACGTTAATGATGATTTGAGCTTACAGTTTGTTGTAAATAACGTATTGGATAAAACTTATTACGCTAATTCATACTCTGCAATTTGGACTCAACCAGGTGAGCCATTAAATTATAAGGTTAGCTTAAAATATAATTTTTAAACTAGACCAAAATACAGCAGGCTAGAGCACTTAGCTCTTACTCATATTCATGAGTAAGAGCGCCGCTGAGACTGTTAGAGTTAAAAGTAAAACGAACCTTAGGGTTCGTTTTTTGTTTTATAAGTTGGTGGTTTTTTACTCAATAGACAGAGTTCACACTGAAAATACAAGAGAGGGAGTTGTACGCAAAAATACTTTCTATTGTGGTAATGCGAAAGCGTATTGCCAACGATAATATAAGGCTCTGAACTAGAAAAAGTGATCTTTTATAATCCTCCAGCAGTAAATAAGCTCTTTGTAAACTATGTTTGGAGCTTAGAGTTAACTTACATGGTTTCTAACTTCTCTTTGTACCCATTCATCTTAATGTACTATTAATAACCAATTATATTTGTATGATGATAAAAATTAGTCAAATCTTGAGTTCATAATCCAAAGGAACATACCTAATGTGGTTTACTAATCGCAAACTGTTATCCGAAAATATTTATTTAAAAGAGCTGGCTGCTGAATACGAAAACATAAAGCATGAGCTCAAAGAAGAGATGTTGTATTTTCTACTGAACAAAAATAGCACCATCATTGAAGTAAATGAGCGATTTGCAGCAGCGCTAGACCTTCAAGCGAATGATCTAATTGGTAAAAACTTAAATGATTTGCTCCTAAAAAAATCAATTAATAAACCCCACACACAAAAATTACTCTCGGCAATAAATAAGTTAAACCATTGGCACGGCGCCTTACAATTACAAACTAATACAGGTCGTGAACTATGGCTCAGGAGCATTTTACAACCAATAAATGGCGAACTTGCCGTGTATTCAGCTGAACTGACAAGAACCATATCTCAATCAAGAGAGAAAGAAGATATGCTTACTGCCCTCAGTCGCTCTTCTGCTGTGATTGAATTTAGCCTGGATGGCATAATACTCAATGCTAACGATAACTTTTTGAAAGCCATGGGGTACTCTCAAGATCAAATACTAGGAAAGCACCACAGTATGTTTTGTGATCCACATGAAGTTGAATCGAGTGCTTATAAACAGTTTTGGTCTGAGCTGAAGCAAGGGCGCTTTATTTCAGATCGTTTTAAAAGGATTGATAGCCACGGTAATGAGGTATGGCTTGAAGCCTCATATAACCCAATTCATGACGACAATGGTGATTTATATAAAGTTGCTAAGTTCGCGACTGTCATTACAGAACAAATGAAAAGAGAGCAAGCAATCTCACAGACTGCAGAGATTGCTTACGATATTTCAAAGCAAACAGACGCAGATGCAGAAAACGGTTTAGAAGTTGTTAAGCAAACAATATCAACGATGAAAGCCCTCTCTAAGAAACTCGAAACAGCCAGTGAAGGTATCAATAAATTAGATGTACAGTCAGCTAAAGTAGCTGACTTGGTCGATAGTATTAAAGGTATTGCAGACCAAACTAATCTTCTTGCTCTCAATGCTGCAATAGAAGCTGCAAGAGCTGGAGAGCAAGGACGCGGTTTTTCTGTTGTGGCTGATGAAGTAAGGCAGCTTGCTTCAAGAACGAGTGCCGCTACTGAGCAGATAATAGGTGTCGTGACTGAAAATAAAGTACTAACACAAGATGCGGTAACTCAAATTGAATCTAGTCTAGTAGAAGCAAAAGATGCATTAGAGTTATCTAATAGCGCAGGAAGTGTAATCGATGATATTCAAAAAGGTGCTAAAGAAGTGGTTGAGGCCGTCAGTCAATTTAAAACGAATCTTTAGTAAAGGGTTATCGAATAAAGGAGTAGTTGTTCAGGGGAAGATCACTATAAAATTATATTCACATGAAAGTTTAGGGTGTCTAATAAATGTATGAAAGGATTTTGAAAGGACTCTTGTTTGGCATATTAGGCTACACAAGTACTATGTTTGGAATGTCATATAGAAGTAGTGAGCAGTTCATTTTAGCTCAAAAACGCTGCTCAAATGGCATCTTAGAGTCTTGTTTATCAGATAGTGATAAAGCCACACTACTTGCTAGTTGGTCACCTTATAATTTGTACTATTTAATTGTTTTAATCATTAGCTTTGCAATACTAATATTGCTAGATGACATATTGAAATTTGTGTCACTTGCATATAGCAAGGCAAATCAAAAGCGATGACAAAACCAGTTGCTTTGCTCTTGCCTGACAAACCGCATGTCACAAAGACTTAAATATCACGTAACTTAAGGAATCTGAACATGGATGACCCTATTGAGAACTTAGATAAAATCGATATCGTTGGAGAAAGAAAAGATGGTGGTGTCGATTTGGTTATTGTATTGTCAAGTGCACTAAGGGATTGTGAGTATCACGAACAACTTCTGAAAACTAAGATTCAAAGCTATACGGATACTATCTTCTCCGATGAGTGGATATCCAAGTATGGTCAGGGTAATAGCGATATTTATATCAAAGCCCAAGTAATGCCTGAACAAGAAATTATTAATCTAATAGGTGCAATTAAAAAACACCTAAAGGAATTCAATATTGATTTGTGGTTGGAAGTTGCATAACAAATTAAAGCTGCATATTGCTATAGCCTTTTCGCATTCCGAATAAGCAGAAAAATATGTAGCTCGCACTATCAAATTATTATGCATCTAGGGACAGACCAAATGGACGCAGACATTGAACTTAATATCAGCTTCAGATTCTTGGCTCTATCAGAAGAGTTAGTAAGCGAAGCTAAATTAAGCCTTAAAGTCTCATCTTGTAGACCAAACAAAAAGCTAGGTGGTTATGTTGTATGTATTCCTCTGACTCAATCTTCTCTGGTATCGATAACAAGTTTTGTGACATCAAATAATATAAAAATAGAAAATACAGATATCTTCATTTCGTTTGCTACTGAATATGACTCTAGGATCTTAAAGTTACCAAGCCTTATTGCAAAGGCTTCTGTTTATATTGGTTCACCAGTTACTCTTTCTCATACGGTAGTTTAGGTGAAGTTCAAATCTCACTCACTTCGTTCGGTAGAACAAACAAGCAGCTTCGTTCCGTATTATAATTCAAGAGTATAAACGTGGTTGCTTTAAATCACCATTTGGGTAAAAGTAGCCCTAACAATCTAATAAACAAGGACAAAAAACAGTTTGCTGTTTTGGCTCCTCAACATTTAGCAAACAATTTTTAGCCCCTTATCGGAGCGTTGATACTTATGGAAGATTTCTGCACTTGTCTCGAAAATTAAAGTTTGTAACTGCAATATCACAGATGACTGAAAATGGTGCCCCCATTCATGGCGGGTTTAATCATTTCAGAGGTGAGGCTATATTCACGTCCACTATGAATACGTGTTATTTCGAAGACAAAACTCTCGTTAAGGTCAAAGGCGGAGGTTTAAATGGTAGCAACTATAAATGCTCTAATTCTGGTGAGTTTTACAGAGTAATGAAATTTGATAGGCTGTAATAAACACGTATATAAAAAAATTATGTCGCCCGTAAGCTGATTGGGGCAAAAGGAAAGTATGAAGTTTGTTTTTAAGTTTATTGGGTTGATTTGGACTATTTCTTTCCTTTCATTTTTTGTTCTATTTATCTACGTTGGAAGTGGAGGTGAAATACCTCCTTTAGCTCAAGAGTATGTGATCTACTTTCAGGCAGTTTTATCGTCTTTTCTCACTTCAAACTGGTTTTATGTTGTTTTTGTAGTTGGTTGGTTTGGAGTTTGTTATGGACTAGGAAAAGAAAGTGGTTGGCAAAGCTTAGCTAAAAGGTACAGAAAAAATAATGACTGTGATTTAGAAGAAAGCTTCCGAATTGGAAGTGGGTATATTGGTAAAATACGACATAACGGAATCTTAAAGGTTGCAGCAAATAACAGGGGGCTTTATTTAAGAGTGCTTTTTCCCTTTAAGTTTGGTCATAAAAACCTGTTTATTCCCTGGCAAGAAGTCTCGGCTGTTACATTACAAAGTGGTTTATTTTCAGAAAATACTCCGAGCTTTCTCAAGCGTATGGCTAAACCGGTTTCAAAAACTGAGTACTTAAATATTCAACTACATGAGTTCCCAAAGCAGCGTTTAACTATTCAAAGTTCTGAACAATTACTTCGCTATATTCCAAAAACCTTTAGAGGTAGTGCTGAGTGAATGGTTGATAAATGACCGTCTCGGTCACTCATTAGTGCTCGTTGGGACAAAAACACGCAGGCTCCCTTCGCTCCCTTTCGTATTATAGCCTGCGTATTTGTGTGGACTTCCCAGAGATTACCCTACGCTCTGTAAGTGAAATAGAAGAGTATTCTTTTAAAAAAATACATAACAAGCCGCTAAATACTTATTTTCACTACCTGGCTAAAATTTATAAATCTTAGCCACTTCGCGCCTACAACAGGCTCGCGGAGCATTACGATTAAATCCTCTATCGCACTTTTGTCCATAAACGAATTATGTTCATACCGAAATCCTACTTAGTTACCATAAAACTTCTC
The DNA here is from genome assembly GCF_001399985.1 of Pseudoalteromonas sp. P1-8. Taxonomy (NCBI): domain Bacteria; kingdom Pseudomonadati; phylum Pseudomonadota; class Gammaproteobacteria; order Alteromonadales; family Pseudoalteromonadaceae; genus Pseudoalteromonas; species Pseudoalteromonas sp. P1-8. Next base: position 765,725 of record NZ_LJSO01000001.1, on the reverse strand, counting down.
ACTTATTTCATCACATAGCTTGGTTCGGTGGATAAATCCACTCCATTACTACTGTAATATCGGATTAGAGAATCTAAACCACTTTTAAATTTGATCTAGATCAAAGAAACTTCATTCGTAGCAATCTATATTACGCGGCTGCAATTTTCGTTGCTTTTTGAAATCTAGATTAGCTTTTAAAGGCAATACTCCATCATCGTGCTTAAAGGTGTGTCATGGCATTACTCATCAATAACAAATGTATTAACTGCGACATGTGTGATCCAGAGTGCCCGAATGAAGCTATTTATATGGGCGCGAAAATATATCAAATAGACCCAAATAAATGCACTGAGTGTGTAGGGCATTATGATAACCCGACTTGTGTGAGTGTGTGTCCTATTGATTGCATTAAGCCAGATCCAAATCATCGTGAAACTTTAGATGAACTGGCTGAGAAATACGTTAAATTGACCTCCCAAGCTTCTTAGTTAAATCACTTTCCTTAATTCTTTTTGCTTATCTTAAAGTAGCGCCCTGCGATAATTGTTCTACAATTTTATGAACAACAACACGTTAATAAAAAATCAGGGCGTTTTATGTGGTTTAGTAAATCCTTACAGGCTGAAATTGATACGTTAAAAGCTGAGCTTTATCCGCTAAAAGATCTCACTTCGGGTATTGATGAAGAGATGTTGGTGCTTAGGCTGCGTGCAGATGGCACGATGGCTTATATTAACCAGAACTTTTTAGATGAATTAGGCTACTCGCACAACCAGTTAATTGACTCGCCCTTCCAAGATATTATTACTGAACAATCTCGAAATACTGACCAGTTTGTAGAGCTAAAAAACGCCATTGAAAATCAACAGCATGGAGTAGGGCACTTACAAATAACTCGCTATGATGGCAAGCTTGAGTGGCTCCGTTTGATTGCACACCCGGTACACACAGAGCAAGGCGAACTTAATTACTTTGCTATTTACGGCACTGTGCTTACCGATGCAATTTCTACTTCTCGTGAACAGCGCGATACTATTAATGCCATCTATCGCTCAATGGCGGTTATTGAGTTTGACTTAGAGGGTAAGGTTATTAACGCAAATGAACCGTTTTTAGAGAGCATGGGTTATAAGAGAGAGGAGATAGTAGGTAAGCACCACAGTATGTTTTGTGAGCCTGAACTTGCTGAGTCAGCAGAGTATGAGAAGTTTTGGCAGCGCTTAAAGCGTGGTGAGTTTGTTGTTGATCGGTTTAAACGTGTTGACCGTCATGGCAATGAAGTGTGGCTTGAAGCTTCATACAACCCCATTTCAAATGATTTTGGTGAGCTTTACAAAGTGATGAAGTTTGCCACTGTGATCACTGAGCAAGTTAATCGTGAACAGGCAATTTCTCAAGCGGCCGAAATTGCGTATGGCACATCAACCGAGACCGATAAACTGGCTCAACAAGGGGCTGAGGTGTTACAAAACACCATGACGGTGATGAATGAATTAGCCCAGCAGATGGAGCAAGCAGCCCAAGAGATTTCAGCACTTGATAAACAGTCACAGCAAATTGCAGCCATTGTGCAAAGTATAAGTAGCATTGCGGAGCAAACGAACTTGCTGGCGCTAAACGCAGCAATTGAAGCTGCTCGTGCCGGTGAGCAAGGGCGAGGTTTTGCGGTGGTGGCTGATGAAGTCAGACAGCTTGCTTCAAGAACATCAAAAGCCACCGAAGAAATTGTTGAAGTGGTAAATAATAATCAGTCACTTACGCAAAATACAGTAAAGGTTATTGAGCAAGGTAAGGTGAAAGCTGAGCAAGGCGTGTCTTTATCAAATGAGTCTGGTCAAGTGATGGAAGACATACAACACGGTGCGCAGCAAGTGGTTGATGCAGTTGGGCAATTTGCAAACCAACTGAATCACTGACAAAAAGCCTACTCAGTTAGGCTTTTATAATGCTATTTAATTAAATCATTTCTTATTTTGCCTCAAGAAACTTCCTATTGTTTTGAAAGCCAGTATTCATCCAACTTTTTTACGCTAAAATCATTTGGCGGTACAGAAGTTAGTAGTTCTTATCGAGCTACTCTGTGATGATTTTGGTATTAAAGGTGGGATGATTTATGTTTTTTACCCAACCATTGAAAGAAAGGATAGCTCAGTTAGAAGATGAATTGTTTCGTGTATCTCAAGTGAAAGATACATTAGATAATAGAATGTTTACGCTGGAACTCGATAGGGAAGGTCATATCACGTTTGCCAATACGCAAGTATTAGCAGAACTCGGCTTTACAGAAGCACAACTAATAGGAAAACCTCTGCTTGATTTGGTGCCTAGCAGCGCCAAAGACGCAAAGCATTATCTTCATTTTAAACGAGCTATTTTAGATAAATCAGCTTGGGTCGGTGCTGTTCAACTTTTAAATACGCAGGGCCAGCATGTTTGGTTAAGAGTATTTTTCCATCCAATTTTAAATAAACAGCAGGGCTTTGAAAAGTTTGATCTTCACGCCAGTGTACTGACCCGAACAATTGAAACATCGCAAGAAAATAAAGACTTAGTGAAAGCAATTAATCGGTCTATGGCGGTTATTGAGTTTGATTTAGATGGCCATGTTTTAAAAGCGAATGAGCAATTTCTAGCGGGGGTTGGTTATACAAAAGACGAAATTATCGGTAAACATCACCGTATGTTTTGTGAACCAGCTGAAGCAAACTCAACTGGCTATGCTGAGTTTTGGCAGAAATTACAAAAAGGCCAATTTATCTCGTCACGATTTAAGCGGGTGAATAAATTTGGTGAATCCATTTGGTTGGAGGCGACTTACAATCCGGTTTTTAACGAGCAAGATGTGCTTTATAAAGTCGTTAAGTTTGCCACCGTCATCACCGAACAAGTGAATCTAGAAATGGCTGTGTCTCAAGCGGCGGATATTGCCTACAGCACATCCACTGAAACCGATAAAGCAGCAAAACAAGGTGCCACCGTTTTAGATGAAATGGTTCATGTAATGGACGATTTAGCGAAGCAAATGGAACAAGCTGCAGCTGAAATGGCTGAGCTCGATAAGCAATCGCAACATATTTCTGCCATCGTACAAAGTATTAGTAGTATTGCAGATCAAACAAACTTACTGGCGCTTAATGCTGCCATTGAGGCGGCTCGTGCAGGTGATCAAGGCCGAGGCTTTGCGGTGGTGGCTGATGAAGTAAGACAACTTGCTTTAAGAACCTCTAATTCGACAGTCGAGATTGTTGATGTTGTAAAACAAAATAGGTCATTGACTAAACAAACGGTTGAAGTTATCGAATTAGGAAAAGCAAAAGCTGAACAAGGTTTTAAACTTGCTTCAGAGTCTGGTAGCGTGATGAGCGACATTCAACATGGCGCTCGAAAAGTGGTAGATGCGGTTGGGCAGTTTTCACAAAAGATAAAATAACTTTATCTATGTTTATATTGGGTTTTACAGTAACCACGGGTTATATCTGGATGGCGTATTTTTAAGTGTTTGGTTTGCCTACCCGCTGCGCGTTTTCGCCAAAGTTTAAAACTCGAGCTTGTTAATTGCTCACGCATTAGCGCGATAACGCTTTTTTCATTTAAGCCAAACTGTTGGTTTATTGCTTCAAACGGGGTTCTATCTTCCCACGCCATCTCTATGATGCGTGATATTTCATGATCTAAGTGCTGCATTACGGCTCCTTTTTGTAGCTTATACGTATTTGCAGCAGGTTTAGATTATAAAATATCGTGTTGCCAGTGCTCTGCTAAAAAGTCGATGAACGCTCTGGCCACATTTTGTTGGAAGTTACGTGATAAATACACTGCCCATAAGTGAGAGCCCATAGTAGTATGCTCAGGCAGTACTTTAACAAGCTCACCTGATGCCAAATAGTCATTGGCGAGATCACATGGTAGGTGAGCTACCCCGATTCCTTGTTTCGCTGCTTTTAAAAGCACCCCCATATCGTTGGCAACAATGTTGCCCTTAACCGTGACTTTTTGTGTGTTGTCGTCGTGTTGAAATTGCCAAATAGTGTGTTTGTTATGAACAAGGCAATTATGTGCGGTTAAGTCACTCGGCTCATTAATCGGTGGGTTCGCAGCTAAATAATCGTTAGAAGCACATACTGCGGTTGCGATATACATTAGCTTACGGGCAATATGACCTTCATCGGGCTGGTGGATGTAACGCAAAGCGATATCAACGCGGTCATCAACCAGCTGCGATAAACTATCTGAAAGTAACAGTTCAAAGCGCGTCTGAGGATGGCGCTTGGTGAATACTTCAATGGCATCAAACAGTTTATGTTGGCCAAGCCCAATCGGAGAGGCAACTCGAATGGTACCTACCAATTCATTGTTATGGCTGTGTGCTCGGCTTTGTAAATCAGACACTTGATTTAATATTTGCTGGCAATAGCTAAGGGCTTCTTCGCCTTGAATTGTTAAACTCACTTTGCGTGTTGTGCGATGAAACAACCTTAAATTTAGCCACTTTTCTATATCTTGAATATGTCTAGAAACTTGTAATCGGCTTAAACCTAAATGCTCTGCAGCCTGAGTAAAGCTGCCGGTACGGGCAACCTCGACAAAGCTAGTAATTGAATTGAGTTTATCCATTGGTATCTTCAAGTGAAACAATGTGTATCTATATAGTGTATTTATCAGTAATTAGTGAACAAGTAAACTGCAATCATTGAAACAAACAACGGAGAATTCCTCATGAAATTAGCAGTTATTGGCGCAACAGGTTGGATTGGCAGCCACATTACTTCAGAAGCAATCGCACGTGGTCATCAGTTAATTGCATTAGTTAGAGACGCAAGTAAAGTAACCCAAGATAACGTTACTGTGACTGAATTTGATTTAACTAAAGACGATATCGCAACTGCAGCTGCAGGTAGTGATGTTGTTATTGCTGCAATTGGTGGTCGTGCTTTAGGTAACCATGAAATTGTGGCAAATACAGCAAAACAATTACTAAACGCACTTGCAGGTACTAACACACGTATTTTATGGGTGGGCGGTGCAGGTAGCTTAGAAGTCGCACCCGGTGTAACACTGGTATCAAGCCCAGATTTTCCTACTGAATACAAAGCAGAAGCCATAGCTCAAGGTGAGGCACTTGATGTGTTTAGAGCCTCAAAAGTAGATACAGCTTGGACTTTTGTATCACCAGCTGCGGTCATTTACCCTGGTGAGTCAGAAGGCCCGTACCGTGTTGGTGGCGACAGCTTCTTTACTGATGCAAAAGGCGAAAGCAAAATATCAGTCACTGATTATGCTAAAGCGATGCTTGATGAAGCACAATCGGCAGCTCATTTAAATCAACGTATTAGTATTGCTTACTAATAGCGAGCCTTTCTTCAGGCTCATAAAATGGTATTCTTAAACTATGTGTTAAGTTACCTATTTAATTTATGAGCCTGTTATTTTCTATTGCACTTGCAACCATACCTGCCTTACCTGAACCCGTCGCGAACAATGCTGTTGCCAAAGTTGTTATTGATGAACAAGCCTACTTTTTAAGTTTTATGGGCTTGAGCTCAGGCAAAGCACATACAGATGTTCACAATAAAGTGTGGGTCCTTAAAGTGGGCGATAAGGCGTGGCAAGCAGCTAAAGCCGTACCAAGTACGTTGCCCCTTACTGGCCGTTTGGCGAGTACCGCAGTGGGTGTGGGTAAGCATGCCTATGTATTTGGTGGGTATACCGTTAGCGCCGATCATCAAGAAATCTCTACACCCGATGTATATCGCTATGATGTGCTCTCTAATTCATATACGCAACTTGCCAATATGCCAGTGCCGGTGGATGACAGTGTAGCGCTTTCGTACCAGCAGCGTTATATCTATTTAGTCAGTGGTTGGCATAACGATGGGAATGTAAACCTTGTACAAGTGTATGATACGCATACAGATACTTGGCAACAGGCTTCGCCATTTTTAGGTCAACCGGTGTTTGGCCAAGCGGCGGCAATTAGTGGGAACACTATATTGGTGTGTGATGGCGTTAAAACACAGGCGAATGCTGATAAACGTCGTTCTTTCGCTGCGGTTGCACAGTGTTTAAAAGGTACGATTGATGCAAATAACCCATTAAAGATAGATTGGCGTACCGTGCCACACCCAACAGGTGTTGCCCATTACCGTATGGCAGCAACCAGTTTTAATGGAGACATTTATATGATGGGCGGCTCTGATAACCCATATAACTACAATGGTATGGGGTATGATGGTAAACCAGCGCCAGCGAGTGATCATGTTTGGCGCTTTGATGTTGATAAAAACACGTGGCATGTAATGCCAAAAGCCGATACCGCGAGCATGGATCATCGAGGTTTATTAGAGCACCAAGGAAGCTTGTATCGTCTTGGTGGAATGGATAATAATCAACAAGTGACAGCCGATGCACTTGGTTACAAGGTAAAGTTATCTCTATGAATACACTCTATATTACTGGGGCGGGTGTGAGTGCCGCTAGCGGTATACCGACCTTTCGTGGCGAAGATGGTTATTGGACCATTGGCAGCAAAAATTATACGCCGATGGAAATGGCAACACGTGCTATGTACGAAAATAATCCCCGCGAATTTTTAGTTTGGTATTATCATCGTTTTGCAACCTATCGCCATCACGGTCCCAATCAAGTGCATCATTGGTTGAGTGATAAAAATCTCATTACGCAAAATATCGATGGCCTTGATGGTAAAGCAGGTAACACCGATTTTATTGCTATTCATGGTCGCTTAGATCAAATGACACTGTTTCACCATCAAGGTGACGATGTGATGGCTTTTAACGCGCCGTGGGACAAAGTCAACGAAGACAACCTCCACAACTCCTTGCTTGAGGTGTTCAATATTGATAATGAAAGCCCCAAGCTTAACGAATCGTTTAAGCCTTACGTGTTGTTATTTGACGAATACTACACTGAGCTTTATCGAATCTCTGAGGCGCAACAGCGTATGCTCGATGCCGATAGAATCGTCTTTATCGGCACCTCGTTTAGCGTCAATATAACGCAAATGGCACTCGATATTGCACGCAGTCAAGGCACGCCAATTGAGGTGGTTGACCCGGATCCTACTCATGTATTTCATCCTAATGTGACATACCACAAGATGACTGCGCTTGAGTATGTTCAGCAGCAAGGGTAAAAATAAGGCGCTTTAATTAAGCGCCTTATTTGATTACTTTTCAGCTTTTGTTTCTGTGATGTTTAACCGAGCTTGTAAGGGATCCGGTAAAAACTCTGCAGTCCCTGATTTACTCATTTTCAGTATAAAAGATTCATCATTTTTATATGCTTGCCAAGTCGGTAAACCCGGGCCATTTGGTGTGCCTAATTTAATAAAATTCGTCACATAACGGTGCATTATTTTAGCGGCTTGCTTATCTTGCTCAGTGGTTACATGCCCATATTTCGCTGCCACAGTATTAAAAAAGTACGGAATTTCGCTGGCGTGCTCTGCACCGGGTTTATCTAAAGTTTGCGCCACATAACCAAAACGATATAAAAAGGCATCTTTCCCCATATCTGTTACACGTTTTGCAACGAACCTTGCTGGCTCTTGCATCAAAGCATCTTGCCCAACTTGGTAATTGAGTAAAGGCAATGGCGTTTCGCCGCTTGCATCGTAAGTCATTTTTGCTTGTGTACTGTGCGGAGCAAAACTTGCGAATAGCGCCTCTTTAGAAGCAAAATTAGCAAAGCCTAAATCCATATCTGTTGTACCGACCATGGTCGCAACATGGCTAAACGTGCCTTTACTCAAGCGCGCTTCTGTCGCCGAATTGATGATGGTGCCATCAATAATTGGCCCGCCAACGTACGTAGGTTCAACATCATTTTGTCGGTTTAATGTGCTCAGATTTAGGTCATCAACCACGTCTTCGGCAGATAACTCACGTAGTGCAGCAAGGGCATTTTCATCACTGCCTAAAATGGTGTGTTGTTTGGCAAAGTTTTCGCCAATTTTTTCGGCACTTAATACGGTGTCATCATCACTAGTTAGAGGCAACTGCTTAAAAAGCTCTCGTCCGCCCGCTGACATAATAATCGCTTGCTGGAATAAGCCATTAGCAGCAGGTGTTTGCATCATCGCATGTACCGATGCGCCTCCTGCAGATTCACCCATAAGTGTCACTTTTGCAGCATCACCACCAAATTGAGCAATATTTTGTTTAACCCATTCAAGGGCCGCAATTTGATCCATTAAAGCGTAGTTGCCAAGCGCATCGTTCTCAAAACGACTAAGAGCAGGGTGCGCAAAAAAGCCAAATCGGCCTAGGCGATAATTAAAGCTAACAAAAATAACCCCTTGTTTAGCAAAACTTTCACCAGAGTAAACTGCGGGTGATGCACCACCATTTACAAAGCCACCACCGTGTATCCATACCACAACAGGGTAAGGGGTATCGCTGTGTTTAGTGGGTTTAAATACATTTAAATAAAGGCAATCTTCCGAAGGAGTTGTTGTAAGCGGTGCAGCGTCGGCTGCAAACGGCTTTTGCATACAGTCAGGCGCGTAATCGTTAAGTACTTTTACATCTTGCCACTTAGGAACAGGCTCTGGTGCTCGCCAGCGTAACTCTCCCACCGGAGCTGCAGCATACGGAATGCCTTTATAGGCAATAAAACGCCCTTCTTTTTGCCCTTGGATGAGCCCGCCAGTGACGGCGATTTGATCTGATTGAGGTTGTTCTTGGCAGCCTTGCAAAAATACAGCAGAGCCTAATAGAAAAGATGAGTAAAAAATCGATTTGAGAATACGCGAGGTCATAACAAAGCCTAGGCTGTTTGGGTAAGGCTTATAATATTATATATTTGCTCAATGTTTAAGAAGAAAGCGCTTTAGTGTAAGAACAGGCAGTTAGTTAACCTGTTAATCATTAAGAAAAAAGAACCATTTTGTAATTCTATTTCTTATGCTACTGAGCTAATATTTATTTAACTACCCTAATAACTGGTGTTTCAATGTGGTTTAGTAAAAATAAAGATCAACTCATTGATGCCTTGCAGCATGATGTTGATAAAAGTCAGCAATATTTAGCTGGGATCAGAGAAAGTATTGCTTATATCGAATTTACACCAGATGGAACTGTTCTCGAAGCCAATGATTTGTTTTGTAAAACAATGAAAGTGCAAGCTGGCGATATTATTGGTCAGCATCATAGTAAGTTTTGTGCGCCTGAATATAGCAGCTCAAAAGAGTATCAAACGTTTTGGCAAGATATTGCTAGAGGCCAAGCAAAGTCAGGGGTTTTCTCGCGCATAAATGGTGCCGGCGAAGATATTTGGCTGCGTGCAACCTATTTTCCTGTTCGCGGTGATGATGGCAAGGTGCGCTGTGCAATTAAGTTCGCTTCAGAAATTACTAAAGAAGTCGAGAAACTTGATGAAATGTCGGCAATCTATGATGCCGTTAATAAAAGCACTGCGATGATCCGCTTTACGCCGGATGGTCATATTATTTCTGCGAATGATAATTTCTTAAATGTTGTAGGTTACAGTCTTGCTGAAATTCAAGGTCAGCATCACAAACTGTTTTGTTATGACGACTTTTATCAAAAGAACCCCAACTTTTGGCAAGATCTTGCAAACGGGCGCATTTTCTCTGGGCAATTTTCTCGTAAAAAACGTGATGGCAGCCCACTTTATTTAGAAGCAACCTACAACCCTATTTTTAATAAACAGGGTAAAGTGACGCAGATCATTAAGTTTGCATCTGATGTCACCGCCAGAGTTAACAGCACCGAAGAAGTTAAACATGCAGCAGAAAATGCCGGCCACACGTCTGAAGAAACCTCGCAAGTTGTGACGAATGGTCAGCAGCGAATTTTAAGTAGTGTTGCGTCATCAAAAAAAGTGAGCGAGCAGGTTCATCAAACTCGTGAACTGTCGGATGTGTTAGCGCAGCAGTCATCACAAATAGGTGAAATTGTAACCACCATTAATAGCATCGCAGAGCAAACAAACTTACTCGCCTTAAATGCAGCGATTGAAGCTGCCAGAGCCGGGGAGCATGGTCGTGGCTTTGCGGTGGTTGCCGATGAAGTAAGAAATTTATCGCAACGTACTTCTGTGTCGACCAGTGAAATATCAGGCCTGATTGGAAAGACGCAAGAAATCGCAGCAAAAATGACGGCTCTTATCGAAGAAATCGAAGCTCTGTCTGGTGAGTCTCAGCAAAATGTTGAAGAAGTCAGCATGATCATGGAAGACATTAAAACCGGTGCAGATAAAGTGGTGGATCAAATATCTGAAGTAATTATTCGTTACGACACACTCTAAACAACAAAAAGCCCGCAGTGCGGGCTTTTTAATGGGGGTATTGATTCCAATATTATTCAGAAACAGTGAAAGACACGTCTAAGTCTTCACCTGATGTTACTGTAATTGGTTTTACTTGATAAAGCGTAAATGCTTCGTCTTGCGTTTCAACGTCATCGATATGCGCTGCACAGGTATAAGCAAGTTGGTAGTCACCCGGTTGAATGAACGCAAGTTCAAATTCGTATTGGTTATCTTCGCTATCGAAAACAACATCCGCCGTTGCAAGAGGTGCATCTAATGGTGTTTCGTCTTCGTTAACTTCATAGTTGTCCATTGGCATTTCAACATCGCTGCTGTATAGGTAAACAGCATGACCGAATGAGCCATCTTCTAGTGCGATATTGATATTATCAGTTTCACAGTTAGCGATAAGTACATCGCTTACAGTGCCTTCGATATCTTCAGATTCAGCAAGGTTTTCTAAGCGAACACCGCGTGGTTTTAAGAAGATCTCATCACTATTTTGTGGATCAACTAGTGACTTTTTAAGGTCAAATTCGATAACAAAGTCGTTACCAGCTTGGTTAAGGGTAAAGCCATCAAGTTGGATTTCACCGATACCATCGTTGCCTTTACGTTTAACAACCAGTGGTGCAATGCTGTCATCTTCGTAAACAACATGCGAAGTCATGGTTAAATCGTTTGTGTCACCATTGATAACATCTGCACGGATCCATTGATATTCGCCAGCAGGTACTTCTTCATCTTCTAATAAAGAAAACACATCATCACCTGTGTAGTCTAATAGGTTAACCATTTCAGGCATGGTTTCATCATCATCTTCACGGGTCTCAAAAGTGAACTCTTCACCACCTTGGGTTTTCAATGTGATTGAATCAAACACAACATTAACAGCTTTTAAACCTGTCACTGGTGCATCAGACACACCTAATGTGAACTGTGCAGTTTGTGGCTGAGGATCAACCGAGTCGTTCTTGTCGTCATCTGAGCCACAACCAACAAGTGCAAATAAAACGGCGCTGCTAAGTAATGTAGTTTTAAAGTTCATCATTTCTTCCCTTTGTGTTCTAAAAATTTACTAATAGTGTAATAACTAAAACTTAATGTAACTTGAATTGCTAATGATAAGTTTCGATTAACACCTTTGTACCTTTTATGTAACAAGCTGAAAGCCACGACAAAATATAAATGCAAATTTAGCGTGCTTTTTAAGCAAATTCATTTTTCTTCCACATTTTGCTGACACCATCGCAAAAAATAAAAATCTAGGAACAAAAATGAAGGTCATTGATTTAGAAAAGCGCTTTGAGTTGAGGAGTTGGGCACTGCTAGCTGCATTTAACTTAATCTTATTTGTGGGATTTATTAATAGCGTATCAGAAGTGAGCAGCTTACTTTTTAGCTTTTTAGCTTGTGCAGTTACGTTGTTATTAGCGCTACTTGTGTTTAATTCAAAGCGCAATTTAACGGTGTGTCGCCATGGTGTGCATTACCGTAATTTATTTGGACAATGCCGTCATATGCATGCAAGACAAGTGCAGTTTATTCACCATTACTCATTTTTTGGTTTGCGCTTAGTACTTATTATGGGCGAAAAGTATATTTGTATTGCGCCTTTTTATAGTCTTAATGACAAACATCAACAACGTCTAAAGCGCTACGATAATGATTTGTTCGATTGGCTAAAGAACTTACAAAAGACCAATGATTTTTGTTAAGCAGGCTGCAATGCCTGCCTAACCATCAATCAGTTATTAGGTTTTATAACGGCTAACATTTTGTTCTAACTGCGTTGCCGTGTCTGTTAGTTCATGCATGTACGATGTGGCTACATCGGTATCATTAGCGGTTTTGTTAGCGATATCGACAATGGTCGTCATGTTTTGATTAATGGCTTCAGACACTGACGTTTGCTCTTCAGCGGCTGTGGCAATTTGTGCATTTTGTGATGTGATGGTGTTAACCGAAAGCAGTACTTCATTAAGCGCTTTTTCGACTTCGCCTGCCTCATTAACACTGGTTGCACTGCCAGATTTGATTGACTGCATAATGCTATTTACAGTTGTTGTTCCTTGCTGTACTTGCTCAATCATTGCCTCTATTTCATGAGTACTATCTTGCGTGCGTTTTGCTAGAGTTCGCACTTCATCAGCCACCACCGCAAAGCCACGACCCGCTTCACCAGCTCGGGCAGATTCAATAGCTGCGTTCAGTGCCAGTAGATTTGTTTGCTCGGCAATGTTTCTGATCACATCAAGCACACTACCAATTTGACTCGATTGTTGATTAAGCTGATCGACCGCATTAGCCCCTTCATCAACTTGTTTGGCAAGGCCATTAATCACTTTTATGGCAATGAGTAATTGGTTGTTAGCTTGTTTTACTAAATGATCGGCATGTTCAGCAGCGGTTGAGGCCTCTTGAGCACTGCGGGCAACTTCCATTGACGCCGCCGACATTTCGTTTATTGCGGTTGCAACTTGTTCACTTTCTTCATGTTGACGATTAATACCTGCGTGCATATTGGCAAGTAGCTCGTTGAGTTTGTGTGACGCTTGATTCATCGATTGCGATGATTGGCGAATATCAATAACCATCTTACCAACGTCATCGGCAAAACGGTTAAACGAACTGCCAAGCTTGCCGAGTTCATCGTCTCGTTTCACCATTAAACGTTGGGTTAAATCGCCATCACCTTGTGATATATCGTTCATTGCTAGTACGGTTGTGTGCAGAGGGCTAGTAATACTGCGCGATACCACCACTGCAATCGCTGCGGTAATTGCAACTGCGAATATTGAAGCGATAACGGTGTTTATAAAGGCATTATCGATACCTTCATTAACACGTTGCTCTGTCACTGCAACTTGTTGCTCAAGGCCACTGATCCAAAAACCGGTTCCTAGCACCCAGTTCCATTTTGGTAGCAAAGCGGCATAACCGAGTTTAGGGTTTACACTGCCATTGGTATTTTTCCAAGAATACTGCACATAGCCACCGCCTTTCTTCGCAGCATCAATCAGCTCTCGTATCAGATAAACCCCATTAGGATCTTTAAAATCATAAAGGTTTTTACCCTCAAGTGAGGCGTTAACGCCATGAGCAATGTTGACACCTTTTACATCATATACAAACACATAGCCTGTATCGCCAGCATCATCAAAACGCAAATTACGCAAAATGCTTTTTGCTTGGTTTTGTAGCTGTTCAGTATTAGAGCCATCATCTTGTGCGATGAGATGAGCAATCGAACTCATGGCAATTTTTTGATAGTTACTAACTTCTGCTTTTCGATCGTTTTCCATTTGTGTGGCAAAACTTTCAACGGTTTGTGCACCACTGTGTTTTGATTGCACATAGTTGTAGAGTGTCAGCATAATTGCAATGAGTAGGGGGGGAAGTAGGGCTAGAAAGAGTACCCGTTGCTGTATTGATAGCGCCATTTATCGCTCCTAATAAAATCCGCAGTACTAGTTTAGTACGTTTATAGATTTTTATTAGTCGACTTTATGATTATATCAATTGGCTATAAAAAGCAGATCTAGGCGACCTGCTTATAAAAATACACCGTTGCGTCAAATTCACCGGATGAGCTTTTCGCAAAACCAGGAATCGTGCCAGCTTCAATATAATCGAGTTTGCGATATAAATATGAAGCAGTGTCACCTTGGCGGGTATCAAGTACCAATAATTGAATCCCTAATATACGGGCGTCGGTCTCTAGGCTATTCATCAATTGTTTTGCTATTCCTTTGCCTTGATATTCGCTGTGCACCATGAGCTTTTCAACCTCGCCGCGGTGAGTGCCATTGGCTTTAGCACACAAAGAAAGCTGCACTGAGCCAATCACCGTATCACCATCAAGGGCAAGATAAAGCCTACGGTAAGGCGTTGCTAAATCCCCATCGACTCCTTGCCAGTAGTCATGTGCTGGCTGTAATGATAGCGGGGCAATAAAGCCGATTGATGCGCCACTGGCAACGCTATCAATCAGTAAACTATTGAGTGATTTAGACACCCCTTTAATAGAGTGTACAGCTCTAATTTTCATTATTTATTCTTGTTGAAATGGATACACAGAGCCTAAGTTAAGTAAGCTGGTTAACTCATCAAGTGCCTGGTAGCTTTCGGTTAAAAGCATTGGATCGGCAAAGTCGTCACTACTTAAAGAGTCACGGTAATGCTTATTCGCCCAACTTACTAATTGGTTATATTTTTCTTCGCTGAATCGTACACCCGGATTGACTGCGGCTAGTTCGTCAGTATTGAGCGCTACACGCAAGCGTAAACAAGCAGGGCCACCGCCATTTTGCATGCTTTGGCGCAAGTCAAAAAAGCGCACTTGCTGAACAGGGTTATCTGCCAATATCATTTCTTGAATGTAATCGTGAACAGCTTGATTACGCTGACACTCTTTAGGTGCAACCAGCATCATGCTGTCATCACTTAAGGTAATTAATTGGCTATTAAATAAATAGCTGCCTACAGCATCAGTAATGCTCACTTTGTTGGTTGGCACTTCAATAATATGGAGTGGCTTGTTACCTAAGTAAGCTTGTTTAATCTGTTTTAGCGTATCAGCTTGATGTAAAAACGCTTGTTCGTGGCATAAAAGTACATTGCCATTGGCTACAGCGATTACATCGTTATGGAAGACACCTTGGTCTATTACATCAGGGTTTTGCTGAATAAATAATTGATTTTCTGGCTTTAGCTGATGTAAACGAGCAATTGCTTGCGAAGCTTCAAGAGATTGTCTTGCAGGAAATTTCACGGGTTTTGGTAAGGCGCTATTAAAACTACTTGCACCATAAACAAAGATCTCAAGCCCTGTATCTGCATGGCTGTCGCATAATCGATTATGATTTGCGGCGCCTTCATCACCAAAAAAACCTTGATCAGGTAAGTGCGTATGATGGCTAAAGTAACGCTCATCGTTAAACATGGCTTTTAATAAAGCCGTAGTTGTAACGGGCTCTAGCGAGCGGTGAAATTTGTTATTTAAGTTAGCAGCTGTAAAGTGCACTTTGCCATCAAGCGTATCGACTGAAGGCGAGATAGTGCCAGCATTGGCTGTCCACATGGCCGATGCACTATAACAAGCTCGCAGTAAAATAGGGTCTGCTTTAAATGCTTTTTCAATAATTTGGCTATCACTGCCTGAGAAGCCTAAACGCTTTAGCACATTAATGTCGGGGCGAGCATGAGGTGCAAAAATACCTTGTTCTAGCCCTAATTCGTGCATTGCTTTCATTTTTTCAAGGCCTTGAAGCACGGCCTCTTTAGGGTTGGAATGCGAAGAGGCGTGACTTAGTGAAGCGACATTGCCATACGATAATCCCGCGTAATTGTGAGTAGGCCCCACTAAGCCATCAAAGTTTACTTCTACTGCGTGCATACTTAATCCATCATTGTTGTGCGTGTATTTTAACCATACAGAAGTTATTTAGCTGAAGCTAGCTAACTCCATTTCTACATTACGTAGACTTTGTTGAAGGCGCTTCTGAGTGGCGATTAAATACGCTTTTTGTTTGTTCTGCTTAACTTGTTGCTGTCGTGCGGCTTTGTATAACACACGCTTAGGAATGTCGTACTGCTCAGACGCTTCAGTGATTGTTAGTTGATGAACCGAAATTTTTTTAAGCGCTTCAATAAATGCGGGGTCATTATTTAACATAGCGACGCTCCAAATCAGCCACATTAT
This sequence comes from Pseudoalteromonas sp. P1-8, assembly GCF_001399985.1. Lineage (NCBI taxonomy): Bacteria > Pseudomonadati > Pseudomonadota > Gammaproteobacteria > Alteromonadales > Pseudoalteromonadaceae > Pseudoalteromonas > Pseudoalteromonas sp. P1-8. The sequence continues at coordinate 749,746 of NZ_LJSO01000001.1, read as the reverse complement.
GCGGATCGTTTGCTTCATGCATATGCCATGTGCTGATGTCTAATCGCCAAAGTAGATAAAGAGTGTGAAAGAAGTTAGTCACGTTAGTCTCCTTGTTAGTGCCAGTTCATACTCACTATTGGAAGATCTGTGCCAAACCTTTATTAAAATTAAATGCATTAAAAATCAATTGGTTAATATTCAGCGGTAAGGGCGTCCCCAAAAACTGGCACTAAAATAGTGAAAGGCAAGCGTAGTAATGCACTTTAATGATGCGTTTTTTTATTAATGATCGAGGAAATACGCGATGTAAAATCGCTGCTACATGCTCGCCCTCGCTTCTCGCCCCTCGTCCCTCGCACCTCGTTTTTCGTAGCAGCAGCTTTATGCCGCGACATGGGTGAGGTAGGGAAGGTACGAGAATGAAACGCGATGTAAAATCGCTGCTACATGCTCGCACCTCGCTTCTCAAAACTTTACTCTCGCTAACTTTACTCTCGCTAACTTTCCCCTCGCAACTTTCCCTTCGTTACTCAAACCCCTCCAACACAAGCTTTCCGCGAGCTTTGTGAGATTCTAAAATCCCATGGGCTTTAATAAGGTTTGCTACGTTTATTTTACCTAAATGCTCACCCAATGTTGTTTTGATTGTGCCGTTATCAACTAAGGTCGAGAGCTCAGAAAGAAGCTGATGCTGGGCAATCATATCATCGGTTTGGAACATTGAGCGGGTATACATAAACTCCCAATGCAACGAAATACTTTTACGCTTTAACTTTAAAATATCAAAGCTTGCAGGGTCGTCGATCAGTGCCAATTTACCTTGTGGCTTGATCACTTCCATAATGCTATCAAGGTGTTGGTCGGTGTGCGTTAAGCTCACTACGTAATCAAATTCATTCAGATCGGCCGCAAGACGTTGCTCGTTAAGGTTTTTGCTATGATCAAGCACATGATCAACACCTAAGTCTTTAAGCCAGTTGGCGCTTTCTTCTCGTGCGGCGGTACCAACAACTGTTAAATTGGTAAGCTGTTTGGCAAGCTGCACTAAAATTGAGCCTACACCACCTGCGGCACCTATCACTAATACAGAGGCTGGCTTATTGCTTTTAGATTTTTCAATCTGTAAGCGGTCAAACAATAACTCCCATGCCGTAATACTGGTTAATGGCAGGGCGGCTGCTTCACTATTACTGAGGCTTGTTGGTGCAAGACCGACAATGCGTTCATCAACAAGTTGCAGCTCAGCATTACTGCCTTGGCGCGTTAAGTCGCCAGCATAAAACACACGATCACCGACATTAAATAACGAAACTTTGTCGCCAACAGCTTTAACGGTTCCCACGGCGTCCCAGCCAATAACTTTGTAGCCATTGTCTGGTGACACATTGGCGCGAATTTTAGTATCAACAGGGTTTACTGAAATTGCTTCTACGGCGACAAGAATGTCGTGACCTGTCGCAACGGGATCAGGTAATTCAATCGCTTGTAATGATGAGTCCGATAACGTTGGGGTTGCTGTAGTGTATCCAAATGCTTTCATGATGGTGTCCGTATTGATGAGTTTTGAACACTATAGCGTATAGAATTATATTAAAAAGAGGTTTAGATACCAGCTCGCAATAATACGTAATCATTTTGAGGGAGCAAACCTGTCGCTACCAGCGTTAAAAATTTCTCATTTAAAACAACATAACGAAATTTTTGCCTTGTTATCAACGAGGTTTTCTTGCCTCAAAAAGCCCACTTTATTAAGCAAGTTGGTATTATCCAAATTCACTTTCAAATAATTTTTGTTAATTAAGGTCACTATTTACTAAATCGAGTAACTCAATCAGTTGCAGTGCTTGTTGTTCGTTAATGCTTGGGAAGCGACAACGAATTTGCGACGGTATATCGGCAGCTTGATCTTGCATCGCCTTGCCTTTGGCTTCGAGCTGCACGAGTCGTTTGCGTTTATCTTGGCTATCTTTGGTGATCGACAACAATGCTTTATCGCTCATTTTTTTCAAAATTTGCGTCATTGCACCACCATCAATGGCGGTTTTTTCAAGTAATTCAGCAATGCTGATCTGATCTTTTTCCCACAGCGCCATCATCACTACGTATTGCGGGTAGGTTAAATCTAATTGATTAAGAGAATCTCTATACGCACGGGCAATCCCATTCGATGCCATATATAAGCGATGGCATAGCTGGTTATCTAATTTTAGCTGTGGGTATTTCATACTCGCTCCTCAAAATTCAATACGTGTATTTTAATTTGCATACAAAGTATTTGCAATCCCGAAAAAGCTGATCTAATATATTTTGTATGCAAAGTATATTTTCACTCAATTAGGAGAGTAATCATGAAAGAACTACAAAGCGTCGCATACACAGCAAAAGCAACAGCAACAGGTGGCCGTGAAGGCACAGCAAAATCAGATGATGGTCGTTTAGATGTGGCACTATCAACTCCTAAAGGGTTAGGTGGTGATGATGGTCAAGGTACAAACCCTGAGCAATTATTTGCAGCAGGTTACGCGGCTTGTTTTATCGGTGCATTAAAGTTAGTGGCTGGCCAAGCAAAAGTTAAATTACCTGCTGATACTCATATTAACTCTGAAGTATCAATTGGTCCTATCGAAGGTGGTTTTGGTATTGCTGTTAAACTTGCGGTATCGGTAGGTGATCTTGATAAAGACACTGCTCTTGAACTGGTTAATAAAGCGCACGAAGTATGCCCATACTCAAACGCAACGCGTGGTAACATTGCTGTAGAATTATCAGTGATCTAATTGCTATTTATCAAAATAGGCCGTGCTTTATGCACGGCTTTTTTGTTTTTCAGCAATCGATTTTGCTAAATCACCTGAACCAGTAAGCGCTGATACTAGGCCTTCGCGTGGTTCACTAAATTCTATTGGCTTTATCTTGCTTGCTCGGGCTGCATCGAATACCGGCACTTGGCTCATTGCATATTCCGACAATGCGGTAATGGTTAATGATGGGTTTACCCCTAAATTACCCGGTATGATTGAGCCGTCAATAACTCGTAGGTTTTGATAGCCGAACACTTCTCCAGAGCTATCAACTACGCCGTTAGAGGCATCAGTTCCCATGGCGACTCCACTCATTATATGCGCCGTCATTGGGGCACCAAAGAGCACTTCAGATAAGGCTGAGCCCGGCACGCCACCGAGTTTTTCGGCGTAGAGTTTGGTTGCTTCTTCTGCTTTTGGAAAACTAACACTAAGCGGCGTGTCATTGTCTTTTTGCACCGCAGTAATGCCGTTTTTAAATAATCGATACCATTTACGTCGCCATTCAAGGTGAATAAACGCCTCTGATTTTTGCATCACCAAAAATAGAATCGAGCTGCGGGCTTTACCTTTTGGCCGCAAGACTTTGGCTGTTTTTATTGGATGGCGCAGTGTATTAACTAAAAACTTAGCAATACGCTTGAGCCCTTTTCCAGTCACCATAGGGACGTAAGGTAAATATAGCCATGTGCCATCGGCGCCTTCTCTAAACCGGCAAATTTCAATATTGGTGTCTTTGTCGACCGAAATAAATGAGCTGATCGCAACACCATCATCAACTTTTTTAGTGGTGTTGTTCGCGGTGGTGAGGGTTTCTGAATTAGTGCGAATTTGCTGACCTAGCCAAGCTGAAATATTGGGCAATGTTTTGTCTTTATCGCGCATTTTTAAAAGCAAAGGCACGGTGCCCATGACCCCTGCGCTTAGCACAACGCCACGTGTTGTTAGCGTATAAATATGGCTGTTGCGATGACTGGTATCTTTAATCTTAATTTTGTATCCGGCGCTGCCATCTGCATTGAGCGGGGTGATTTTGATTACTTCAGAGCTGGGTCTTATCTCTACGCCATTGCGCTCGGCAAAGTACAGATAGTTTTTCATTAAGGTGTTTTTGGCATTATGGCGACAACCAATCATGCAGCTACCACAATAATGGCAGGTATTTCGTCTTGGACCATCGCCATTAAAGTATGGGTCGGGTAGCTCTTTGTCATAGGCTTCGCCGGGTTTTGCAAAAAGTACCCCAGTGTTCACGGTTTTGAATGAGTCACCTTGACCCATCTGCTCGGCAATCTCTTTTAGTGTGTGATCGGCAACATTGGTATAAGTATTTTTGGCACTGCCTAACATGCGCTGTGCAAGGCCATAGTAGGGCTTTAGACTTTCTTTCCAGTCTGATTTTATTCGTGTCCACGCTGGAGATTGAAATACTTCATCATCAGGAATAAGGTGCACATTGGCATAAATTTGTGAGCCACCACCCACACCCACGCCATGCAGCACAGTGACTTTGCTGGTAAACGAAAATTGAATGCAGCCTTTTAGGCCAATTTCTGGCTGCCACATATAATTTTTGATATCTAGGTTGGTCTTTGGAAACTCCTTATCGTCGCGACGTAGGCCTTTTTCGAGTACTAAAACCCGGTTGCCTTTTTCGCTTAGGCGAAGCGCACTAACCGAGCCACCAAATCCAGAGCCTATAATAATTTGGTCAAAATCAAATGTGTGTTGCTGCATTATTATCACCTGTTGGTGTTTATTATTATGAATTTAATTTACTTAAAAAGGCTAAAAGCTTATCGGCAAATCTACCGTAAGGCGGCATTAAAAATTTCACGCTCGAAAACTTGGCTTGATAAAACACCGGACGTAATTTTGAAAAGGTTAAAAAGCCTTCATAGCCATGGTAATGCCCCATACCACTGGCACCTACGCCACCAAAAGGTAAGTCGTGCTGACCGACATGAAATAGGGCATCGTTAACGCTTACACCACCCGACATCACCTGCTCAATATAAAAGTTAATAAGCTGTCTGTCGTAGCTAAAAGGGTAAAAAGCTAAAGGCCTATCTCGCCCTGCAATATAATCAACGACCTGCTGCGAGTCTTGATAGGTTTTTACCATTAAAATAGGTCCAAATGTCTCGCGAGTATCAATGCTCATACTGTCATTGCTGTTTAAAATTAATGTCAGAGGCAGCTTTCGCGTATTGGCATCTGCAACTTGGTCGCTAAGCGTAATAACGTCAGCGCCGAGTTGCCTGGCTTCTTCAATACAGGTTGTAAGGCGTTTAAATGCGCGGTCATCAATAATGGCTGTGTAGTCTTGGCTATGAATATCTGGTACATGCTTTTTTGCCCAGCGTGTTGCTGTATCGATAAATAGCGCAAGTTGAGACTGATGCACAAATACATAATCAACATTGGTACAAATTTGCCCCGCGTTCATTTGTTTTACATACATGATGCGCTCTACAGCTTTTTGCATCGGGTAATCAGTCGCAATCACAGCAGGAGATTTACCACCTAACTCAAGGGTTACAGGCGTTAGATTTTGTGCTGCGGCAGCCATCACTTTTTTACCGGTTTCACCTGAGCCTGTGAACATTAAATGATCAAAGGGAAGCTTTGAAAAGGCGATGCCTACTTCACCAGTCTCACAGTAAAATTGCAGCTTTTCGGGTTTGAAATAGTGGCCTACAAGCTCACCTAAAAGCGCACTTAAATGCCGTGAATTTTCAGACATTTTAACCATCGCCTTATTACCTGCTGCAAATGCAGCAGCTAATTGACTAAAGGCTAAATTTATCGGGAAATTCCAAGGCACAATTAACCCTACAACACCAAGCGGCTGGGGAATAACTCGGTTTTTTGCCCCTAAATACATACGATGATCAACATGTCGCTTTTGCACTTTCATCCACTTTTTAAGGTGCTTTAAAGTGCTATTGATATCTGCGCAGGCATTAATGATTTCAGCCAGCAAGGTTTCATGGCGAGAGCGATTACCATAGTCTTGATTAATAGCCTCGATAATACGTGCTTGGTTCTCAGTAATAATAGCTTTTAACGCAAGTAAGTGTTCACGTCTTTGCTGGTAGTTTTCAATACCCTCAGCTTTAGCGTGGCTGCGCTGCGCGACTAAGTCGGCCATTAAAATGTTGTCGATGTTTATCGGTTTTGCTGCAATGTTCATCTGTATGTTCTATTTGTCAGAGTTTGTTCTAGCATAAATAAATCACTTGCAGTTGGTTTGACTTTTTAGGACACTGAAATGACTCTTTAGGACAAAAGGCACACTGCGTGGAAAGTTTAATTCGCTCTTCTAGTTTAGCTGGGTTTGAGAATTTAGTGAGACAATATGGTGTAAACCCTATTACTTTGTTGGAGAAAGCGGGTATTTTACCCGCACAACTACGCGACCCAGACAGTTTTGTTGTTTACGCTCATTACCTTGAATTACTTGAACTTGCTGCCCAAGTGTGTGATGAGCCATGTTTTGGCTTAAAGCTTGGCGCATCACAAAGTATGAGCACTGTGGGCTTGATTGGTGCTTACATGTCTCGCCAACCTACGATTCTTGATGCCCTTAATGTTGCTCAAAAATACATATACCTGCATGCCGAAGGCATTGTGCTAAACCTTGCCTTATTTGGGCAAACGAGTTGTGAGGTCCGTTTTGTCCGACTCTCTGACGAAAAACACGAGTTTGAGCAAAAATCGCAGTTGGCAGTGTGTTTGGTCAATAAAATATTAAAAGAATTAGTTGGCCCGAAATGGCGCGCCGATAAAGTGTGTTTACGGCAATCTGTCGCGGTGAACCAGCGGCCTTTATTTAATAAAGTGCTAAATTGCGAGGTTGAGTTTAAAAGTGACGTTGATGCGATTTACTTTTCAAGCGCATTTTTATCCTATAAACCTCAGCTCAATGATGCCATTTTAGACACCTTAATAGCCGACCAACTTGAGCTGCAACGTCTTAACAAACTCCCCGATGAAATGCTGCAAATAGAAAGTGCGATGAAAATGTTGCTAGCAACCGGTGAGTGCAATAAAGAAAATACCGCCAAAAGTGTAGGGCTCCACCCCAAAAAGCTGCAACGTATATTAACCGAGCATAACACCAGTTATCGGCAATTGTTGGACGAAGTAAGAAAGTCAGAGGCAATGCGGCTATTACAAAAAAAGCATATAAATATGACCGACTTAGCACTGCGTTTAGGGTATGCGGAGCTGTCGATTTTTAGTCGTCGCTTTAAGCTATGGTTTGGTGTGTCACCCACCGAATGGCAGCAAAATTTGCGCTAACTTAACAAAGCGGCCTAATCACACTAAAACTCCATACTTTTTTTCTAATTGTCCCTGTAAAGTCATGCAAATGGTCTAAACTATTAGCAAACCTACAATAAAAACAGGAAATGTCGATGCGGCAGTTAGCATTAGCGAAAAAGTTATTATGGCTTACGGTAGGCAGTATATTTATTACTGTGTTTGTTTTATCGAGTGTTTTATGGTGGCAACTGTCAAACAGTAACCAACAGTTAGCTGCGCAATCAGAAAAGCTGATTGTTGCTGAAGTTGAAGACAAACTCGCCTCAAATGCTGCCGCATATGGTGAACAGGTTGCCGGATTTATTAACGAAGCGTACCGAGTGCCTTATTCATTTGCCGCTATTTTAGGCGATCATGATGCGGCAGGTACCTTAACTCGCGATGCTGTGGTTGAGTTGAATCGCTCTCTGTTACAAAAAAATACTATTCTTTCATCTATTTATTCGCAATTTGAAGCAAATGCGTTTGATGGCCGTGATGCTAATTTTATCAGCGGGTATGATCATTCTGTAGCAGGCGTTGGCACACTCGAAATCTATTTTACGCGCAACCGAGACGGCGCAATAGAACAACAAGTGGTTGACGATGTAGCTGAGAAATATGTCGATACGCTCAATGAATTTGGCCAGCGGGAAGCTGAGTGGTACTTGTGTGTAAAAGACACCAAAGTACCCTGCATTATGGAGCCCTACCTATACGAAATCACCCCAGGTTACTCTGAAATGATGACCTCTTTAACTGTTCCCATTCTTCGTGATAACGAATTTATTGGTGTTGCTGGGGTTGATTTAACATTGCCTGTATTTCAAAGTATGACTGAAAAGCTCTCAAAAGAGCTGTATAACGGTAAAGCCCGCGTCACTTTATTAAGCTCACTCGATTTAGTGGTTGGGAGTAGCCATTACAAAGATAAGCTAGGCAGACCCTTAAAAGAGGCGGTGGCAAAAAGCACTTTAGACAATTACGTTAAAGCGAAAAAACAAAGTGGTGTATTTAAAGTCGGTGATGAGTATTTAGTTAACTATCCAATTAGCATTAAGCTTGCGAAAACACAGTGGAACTTATTGATTGAAGTACCCGCTGAGCTTGCCCTTGAAGGGCCGCATGCACTGGCAAATAGCATGAGTGAAAATGCCAATACACTAGGCGGCTTAATCTTGGTTACAGGTATTATTATTGCTGGTGCAGCCTTTGTTATCATGACCTTAGTGATCCGCACAATTGTGGCACCACTACAGCAAATTCAACAGCGCGTTGATAACCTTGCCAGCGCTGAAGGTGACTTAACCCAAACCTTGCATGTTGATACTCACGCTGAGCTAATAGCACTGGCTACAGGCTTTAATGCGTTTCTTGCTAAATTGCGCGATTTAATTGGTGAGCTTAAAAATGTATCAACGCAAACCAAAGAGCAGGCTCACTTAGCGACCAGTGTTGCTGTTGATACTAAGCACAATGTTCAAGCGCAGTTCCAAGAAATTGAGAGCGTAGTAACCGCCATGAATGAAATGAGCGCAACAGCACTCGAAGTAGCAAGAGCCTCAGAGCAATCAGCGCAACAAGCTGATGAAATAAACAGCCTTGTGGTGAGTAGTGAATCGAGCTTGTCGTCTGCAGTTACCCAAGTTAAAACAATGTCGGATGAAATCAAAGAGGCTAACCAAGCGGTTGAAAAAGTTGCGGCACGCAGTAACGACATTACACAAATTTTAGATGTGATCAGAACAATTGCAGAGCAAACAAACTTACTTGCACTGAATGCAGCAATTGAAGCGGCAAGGGCTGGTGAACAAGGCCGTGGCTTTGCGGTAGTAGCTGATGAAGTAAGGGCACTTGCTTCAAAAACACGTTCATCAACCGATGACATCAGTGGCCTAATCGACAGCTTACAGCTAGAAGTAGGTAACGCTTCTAAAGTAATTGAACAAGGAGTTGTGCGTGCACAAACCGCGGTAGATGAAACCTCCGTTGCATTTGATGCATTACACGAAGTTGTCGTCAAAGTGGACGAAATCACGCAGCAAATTACCCATATTGCAACGGCTGCAGAAGAGCAAAGCTCAGTTACAGAAGAGATAAACCGCAACCTGACGTTAATTTCAGATGCCGCATCGCAACTAGCTGAGCTATCTACCCAAGCCGGAGATGGTAGCCAAACACTCAATGCACTCGTTGCACAACAAGATGATGAGTTGAATAAGTTAAAGACAAAATAGTTGCTAGTTACAAGAGTAAAGGGGCTAGGTGCGAGGTTCGAGAAAAACGCGATGTAAAATCGCTGCTACAGACTCGTGCCTCGCATCTCGTATCTTTACTCTCGTAACTAGCAGCTCGCAACTCATTCTAACTACACTGCGCTTGATTACGGCCTTGGTTTTTGGCTTGGTACAATGCTTTATCGGCGCGTTTTAACATTGATTCTATATGCTGATCGTTTGCTTGCAAGGTGCTTACGCCAATACTCACGGTGAATTTAACGTGTTTGTTGTCGGCGATGATGTCTTGTTGTTCGATATCGGCTCTGATCTTTTCTGCGATAGCAAAGGCTGTGTGGTTATTTGCCATAGGTAAAAATAAGACAAATTCTTCACCACCAATGCGTCCCGCAATATCTGATGCTTTGCTATGTTGGATGAGCTTATGTGCGGTGGTTCGTATTACTTCATCGCCAGTAGCGTGGCCAAACTTGTCGTTTATAGCTTTAAATTGGTCTAAGTCTAACAGTAATAAGGAGCAGGTACCTTGCGCGTCATGATATTTTGCAAACTGCTGATTAACCTTTTCGAAGAAACCACGGCGATTATAAAGTTGTGTTAAATGATCTGTCACAGATAAGGCTAATGCTTCATGCTTAGCACGTTCTAGCTCATAGGTTCTTTCTTCTACTTTTTGTTCGAGCATGGTGGTTAGTTTTTGTTGTTCTTTCTTGCGCTGAATAAACACAGCTTGAATAAGTAATACCGCTGAAAGAGTGAATAAAAAGAAAAACTGCATGGTCACTTCTGCTGTTTTAGGATGATGATAATAAAAATAGCCCCAGCCTTGATTACTTCCGACCCAAGCTGCAAAAAACACCAACATATTCATGCAGCTGGTGGCGGTTGGTGATAATCGCGTGGCAGCATAAAGTAGCGGAAACAACAGTAATGCAGGTTGCAAAAATGGTAATGTCATGGTTGTGTATGCGGGGCCAAAAATAAAATAACACAACAAAACCACGGTCAAAGTTAGCAACAGAAATTTAGAAAATTCACTAGGCGTGACCGGGTGTGGCCAATTTCGCCAGAAAAAGTAAAGGGCTGGGGTGAATACAATCGCCGCTAGGGCATTGCTAATGCTCCAATTTAATATGCCAACATACAAGCCATTAAACCACTCGATACTAACTAGCGAGTATATGCCCACACCGAAAAGCGCAGAAATCACGCCAATCGCAATGCAAGCAACAATAAACACTCTGGCTAAACTGGTGACGCTTGTCAGCAGTGTGTGTTGTTTAAGTTTTCGGTTAATTAGCCAAAATGCAGTTAAAGCAGCGAGAGTATTACCTGTGGTTGTTGCGGCATTTATTGCTATGTGTTTAAACGTGAATGGATTTAAGCCGCTGAGATAAAAGTAACAAAGCACAACTAAACAGGTGCCTGATGCAACGCCCAACCAGGCTTTACGACCAAATAACATCAAGCCTGCTAATGCGACTCCTGCTGGTGGCCATACCGCCAGTGTTTTTAACACTTGCATAGTAAACAAGCCAAACTGCAGATAAACAGAGCAAACAATGATATTAAATTGCCAAGGTTTGAGCTGTGTGTTCATACATCCCTTTATGTGCTTATGTAAGAAAGCCACCGACCGGCGAGTTAGTATTAATCAAGCTACTAATAAATTAGTATATTAGCAGTTGGAGAATAGGCAAATTAGATTAAACTAAAAGTGATTTTTCTCTAGTTGTTTGCTATTCATACAATTTATTAGACTAATAGTTAATGTGCTTAAAAAACAACCAAGAGCTTATTCTTTAAAAGGGTTTATTATCAGTAATTCAATAAATATCAATGCGTTAAGATTATATTCAGATGTTCTCAACTTATTAAAAACACCTATTTTATAAATTCATACCCGACCTTTTGCCTAATCGTGTTTTGTATCTGGCTGCTTTACCCTAACTGCATAATAAAAACTCACACAATTTTTCAAGATAGGCAGTAGGAGAACTCATGAATACGAGGCAGCAATCAGCGTCAAAAACGCCTGCTGAACAAGGATCGGATACTCATACCGACCAGCAAAGCTATCAAGCACTTCATAAACCAAGTAGTGAATTTTCGAGTCGTGACGAATACCTTGAACACGAATTACAAATTATGCAGCCTAAGCGCTGGCGTCCTAACTTACCGTTTCGTGATTATCGGTTTGAATTAGAAGACTCTATCCCTGCCATGGCAGGCACCATAGGCAAGGTGGTCATGGTGGGTGCAATTGCTGCAACATTTGCCGCGCCATTGGGCTTAGGTGAAGGCTTTATTCTAGAAAACGTGCGTTATGAACTGTTAATTGTATCGATCTTCATTTTATTATTTTCGGGCTTCTTTTTACCAACAGCAAACTTAGCGGGTACGCATGGGCCGCTTATTCCTTTGATCCCTATTGTGGTTGCTGCAGGGGGTCACCCAATGGCCTTCGGTCTATTAATAGGGGCGTTTGGTCTGTTACTGGCACTTAGTAAAGGCGGGAGTTTACTGGCGGGGTTAACCAGCCGAGGCGTGTGTGGAGGTTTACTGCTCTACCTTGGTTTTATTGGCACGATTTCGCAGGTTAAAAAGCTGTTTACATGGGCTGAAGGTATTGATATGACCCATATTGCTTTCATTGTGATTTTGTCGACTATCGTGTTATATGCATTACTTGAGCACTACAAAAAACGTTGGTTAGCCGTGCCATTAAGCTGTTTACTTGGCGGTTTAATTGCATTTTTACTGGGAGCGCCGTTTGAGTTTAAAACAGCACCGGGTTTACCAAATATGAACCCAATGTATTGGTGGGGTGAAAACACTGGTTGGATGCTGGGTTTACCGACCCTAGAGAGCTTTGTTGTGGTATTGCCATTCGCGGTGCTTGCGGTTGCTATGTGGTCACCTGACTTTTTAGGGCATCAAGTATTCCAAAAAATTAGTTACCCAGAACGCACAGAAAAAGTACAAATGAACATTGACGATACCATGTTCAGTGCTTCAATCCGCCAAACGTTTGGTTCTTTGTTAGGCGGCTCTAACTTTACCTCTTCATGGGGAACCTACATCGTGCCAGCAGCCATCGCTAAACGCCCAATTCCAGCAGGTGCGGTATTAACGGCGTTATTTTGTATTATTGCCAGTATTTGGGGTTACCCAATGGATTTAGCTATTTGGCAACCCGTGTTATGCGTCGCGCTAATAGTTGGTGTGTTTATCCCACTTCTAGAAGCGGGTATGGAAATGACCCGCGAAGGTAAAACTACGCAATCGGCTGCTATTGTGGTGTTTTCATCGACTTTAGTTAATCCTGCATTTGGCTGGTCATTAACTATGTTACTCGACAATCTGGGCTTAATTGGTTGTAAAGAACGAAGCTCTGAGCTGTCTCCAATGAGCCGCTGGATCATTCCATTAGTAATGTTTGTTATTTTAACAAGCGTAATGGCGATGGTAGGTATGCTGCCAGGTATTCCAGCATTAATGGCAGACTTTAGACATTAATATATAAGGATAAGGTGATAAACGCCTTACCCTTTTTTAAAGCTTTTATTTAAACTTAACTGTTTTTTCGCTGCGGGTGTAAGTTCGGGTATCGGGTTTTGTCCATTGACCTTTTTTAAGGTAAGAGGTCGACACCACAAAGCTGTTGTCTTTAAACTCGCTTGTCGATTTCACCTTAGTGATCCCTTCTTTATTACCCGTTACATTTTCATAAGCAACAAATTGAGTAGGGCTAAGTACATTCATTGTACCTTGAGTATAAAACCCTGCCGTAGTGAAGTAATAAAACACCAAAGACTGCTTTTTATTGTCCCAAAAAATCATCGACTCACCACCATATTCACCTTCATTGATAGAGTGAATGGTTTTAATTGCTGTGCCATTGAGCGCGCGTTGCCAGGTACTCACATCTTGCACCGCAGGTTTACCTGCTGAGACATTAAAGTCAGACTGCCACGTGCCTAAGTAAGGCTCAAACACTTTTAGCTTGTCATCAAGTTGTTGCTCTGCTGCCATAGCAGAAAGTGAACATAGGCAGATTGATAGTAAAAATGATTTTAGGTATGCCATAATAGCGCCCCGATAAAATTAATTTGTTTTGCAGAGTATAGGTGATAGTTCATTGATTAAGAAAACATTAATTACATTTTCATTGTTGTTCTTAGCGCTGCTATGGTTGGTATCGTGGCAACTTAATATTACCTTCTTAATTGCAAGCACTTACAGCGTAGCGAGCTTAATAAGCTTTTTGGTATATGGCTGGGATAAACGTTTAGCGATGCAACATGGCGAGCATGTGATAAGAGTACCTGAGCGTACACTGCATATTTTAGGATTAATCGGCGGCTGGCCAGGTTCATTAATTGCACAGCAATGGTTAAGACATAAATCTAAAAAACGCAGTTTTATTGCCGTACTTTGGTTAACAATTATTGTTAATTGCAGTGCACTGTCGTCACTGTATTATTTGCAGTTGATTTAAAAGAAGATCAAAAAAAAGGAAAGCCATTGCTTTCCTTTTTTATTAAAACCACTTATTGAGCAGCTTGAATTGATTCAATACTATCAAGCTCAATCGTTAGAATTGTTTTCTTATCAACAACAACCCATTTACGGTAAGTTAAGTAACCTGGCTTAGTTACTTCAATATCGTATTTACCTTCATCAAGTTCGATACCATCTTCATAAACAGGTTTAATATTCATAATACGAACACGCGCATCATCAGGTGTTGTGACCACCGTTAATGAAATTACCGATTCATCTACAACCACTTCAGGTGTTACTTCTGCAATAGGCTCAGGTTGCGGCTCAACATCATGGCTTGATGAACAACCTGCTAAAACCAATAAGGCAAATAATGCGCTTAACTTTTTCATAAATACTCCATTTAATAGTTCACAATAAACGAAACCGCTTATAGTTTGAAAACTCATGAAGAATCAAGGAATAACAATAGAGGGGGATAGCTATTATTCGTCTTCCGTGACTTTCATATTTATCATCAATAATAAATTTTGAGCTATTTTAGTATGTATCCTAATAAGGTTCAAATTATAGTTTCATTAATGTTATTAATTAATGATTTTTACCTATTATGTTTGTTGTGGTTTTGAAAGTAATGTTTATTGGTTTTCATCATTATTTTCTTTGTCAAAAGCTATGCTAAATTTACCCTGCCGAGTGAGATTAAAAATCGCACGTTGCCAATTTTCTGGTTGATTTTGTATTGCAGAATCAAACAGTGTTTTAAATAAATCAATAATATGGTCAGAAACGGCAATAGGGTGCTGAGTTTCATCGGCCTCTTTTTCATAAAAGGCCTGGCATGTAATGACTTCATCATGCTGGCAATCTAAAACTAACATTGCTTTCGACCAGTCATCGTTAATTTGTTGATAGAGGTATTGACCCAGTTGTTGTGGGATTTGTGAGTTGGGTGTCATGTGCTGTCCTTAGCGTTGTTGCTATAAAGTGCCGTTTTCGTATTTATTGGCAAGCTCTTTCCATGTGTCAAAAAATCCACCATGAAAGAAATAGCTATCAGAGATATTCAATATTTGATAATTTGTTGTCTCATGGTCTTTCCGTGAATAGTTTGATAGGCTATATCCTTGATCGCCTCTAGCATTTAACCGCCCCATTAGTCTTGTAATACCGATATCCTCACCCTCAACTAAATCGTCAGTGCTTATTTTTCCATGGGGTAACCCACCTTCGTGAGGCATTTTAGTAAAAAACTCAAATTTATTAACGAACCAAGGTAAAATTGACAGCGGTGCATCAAATTGCCTAGTAGCTAAAAATGGGGCTTGACCTTTTGGTGAAATAATCCAATGAAGGATAACTGATAAGTATCCGTTTTGATTGTAAAAGGAGTGATAACGGCCAGGATAATTTAATGAATCTTCAATTGTAATTAGATGTTTTATCCCTTTTGGTGGATTCTCTGGGTCTTTTATTTCTTTTAGTTGGGGTAAAAATTGTGTCGTCATTATTAATTACCGGGATTAAGTGGTTTAATTACTGGTGTAATATTTAAGGAATCACCAAATTGCTCTAAGTTGATCAGCTTTCTCTCAAAATTAAATGTTTCAACAGCGCCATAGTCTGTACCATCTAATAAATTTTTTGTTAAACCATTACCTAAATAATATTGGTTATTGCCAATAACTTGCTGCATTTCAAGTCTTTTTTCTAAAAGTTCAAATTTGCTTTGAGTTAATTTTAAATTTGAAAAGTATTTTAGGGCTCCCTCAGTATCCCATTCAGCCTCCATAAGGCCAGAGTTGAGTGCATCAGTAAACAATTCATTGTATCTAGTTTGAAATTCGGAGGTAAGCAGCGTATCTAATTGTTCAGTCGTGAATTTTTCAGATAACTCATCTCGCGCAAAATTATTGAGGTTTTCATACGTAGGCACAATGCTTTTGGTATCTGCTAGTGCATGTGTCTTTTGTGTATCTATAATAATAAGTGAGTAATTTTTATTTTGGTCATAATCAAGCCCCAAAACTTTACTGATTATTTCTGGATCGGAATCTGCATTTTCTAATTGGTCAAATGTAGTTGACCAATACTTTGCACCAAAGCCCGTCTCACCTCTAAATGGCGCCCCTAACAATCCTGGATTACCGTCATACTCTAAATATGATGATTCCATGAAGCGCACATGAAATCGTTCACTTATTACAGCCCCACTTTTTGCTAAAGCAGTTAACTCTTCATCTGTGTATTTAGCCACATAGCCATGTTTTAGAAGGTTTTGTCTTGCGACTTCGAGTCTTAGTTGCGCTTCTTTTAATGACTTAGGCTCTGGGCGGCTACGCTTTTTGCCGATGGTGAGTTCATCATCAAGTTTCTCTATTCGGTCGACTTGGTGTTGCTCAGTATTACCTTTACGAGAGTAGTTTAATCGTTTTAATTTAATAGCTTCAGCTAATTTTTGAATTGCTTGTGCTGCTTTCACAAAATACCTTGATTTTGAAATAGCAGAAACAGCAACACCTGCTCCAAAGGTTAATAATGCAAAAATGATTTCAAAAGCAAGTTGACCTGCCATTCTGGTTTTCTCAACGCTAGAATGGGCATCAAAATAATCGTAAGGGAAATTTGCAATTAATGTACGCGCTTGTTCATCTTGCGCAATCATAATCAGTGTTTTAAAGCCATCAGCAACGGCTTCAAACCCCTCGGTCGTATTTTCTAATATTAATTCTATTTCTTGTCGTAAAGCTTCTATATCACCTCGAACTAAATGTTCGAGTAACCGCCAACATGCAGCCCCTATGTCGAAGATACTTTCACCTACCCATTCAATTAAATCTGCTGTACCAGTAACAATACTTGCACCTTGTTCATATAAACCAGTTATGAATGCGCCTGTGTAGATTAATCCCTGCATAGCTATATTTTCTTGAGCAATTAAATCTTCTTGGATTTTGGCTTGACTGCGAATTTCTTTTACCATCGCAGTTAAATTGGTCTTTAGCTCTTTTCTAAGGGTGTTCACATCATCTTCAGTCGCACCAATAAATTCAATAATGACGTTACCTGGGGCTACATTATCTATAGTCGCTAAGCCGTTACTTAATGTTCCTTCATATAAAGTGTTGTTTGAGTGCTGAATTTGAAAAGCAATATCTTCAACCGGAAGGCCATCACTGTAAAAGTAAGCAAGCTCAATGACTTTATCTTGGCGTGTTGCAACTCCTGAATCAGAAATATCGAAATTTGTAACGGTTGGCACAGTTGCTGAGGGTATAGTCCTAGGTGCACACGCTGTACTTGGGCTTTCAATATCGTAATCAACGGGGCCATCAAAATTTATAAATGTGCCATCGAGGGTGAGTACATCGGTGGCAATAATCTCAACATTTCCTTGACTGTCGAGTTTAATTTCGCCGCCTTCGTTATGGAGAATTAAATCACCACGGCCTGAGCCTGTAATCGCGATTGACTGGTTAGTTTGTAAAAATGTTGAGCCATTGGGGGCCGAAATAGTTAAGTCACTTGAGTTGGTTTTAAGCTGAATATCGCTTTGCGCAAAGGTTTTAACTGCGCGACCACTGACCATCGACAGTGCTTGACGAGATTCAATAAGAGTGTTTTTTCCTTGCCATGCTTGGCTACCTGCACTTTGCATGTTGATATCGCGGTTTTGAGTGCTGAGCGAAACATTGTTTTTAACATCAATAAACTGATTATTTTTAATCACAAACTGAATGTTGTCGTTCTCAGTTGTTAGGCAAAGGTCTTTTCCTGCATGTAAGTTAATGGTGCCGAGCTGGCTTATCCATTCTATAAATTGGCGGCCTGATTTTTTGGCATTGAGCTCAAGATAGTGCTCATTGGCTAAGGTTTGTAAAATGATTTTAGGTGCTTGCCTGTCATCATCAAACTGCAGCTCGTTTTGCGCCGCACTGACCAGCCTGTTTTGCGTATTATTTGCAGCGGTGACAACACTTGGCTGCGATTCATTCATCGCAAAACCTATTAAAAACGTGTTGTTAGGGTCGTTATTTATACAGCCAATAAGTACCTCAGAACCACCAACAAGGGGGAAGTGCCAGCCAGTGGCCTGAGGTTGGTTTTGACATGCGTATAAAGCAAGTTGCTGAATTGCTTGGCTTGATTGCGCAATTGGCCTTGCTGTTGTGTCAAAATTAGTTCGCACACGGTAGCAACCTAAATCATCAATGAAACTAGAAGTCGTTAAAGACTCTACCTTAGCCGGAAATACCATAGGTTTGGGTTGATGTGGCAAAGGTTTGGCTTTAAAAGGCGTACCACGTTCGATAAATTGGGCTTTACAACTATAGCGTGTTAAACCTTGGTGACTATTTTCGTCATTAGGTTGTTCACTGCTGTGATAAACGCTAACACACAGTAAATCAGCACTACTGCCCGTGCCGGTTTGGTCGTCAATTGCAACTGAGCTACCCGCAAATAAATCACATACATTACCCACTAGCTGCGTTGTTTTATTAAGAGAGGCTAACGCGTTACTGAAATCTTGCGCTTGTAATGAGGCGGCACTGGGTGTTGCTGCGCATGGTTCAAAGTAAGATTGACTGTTACTTGCGACCTTTAAATATTGTCCATGGGCCACGCAGTCAGTGCGATCATTGTAAATAGAGTGATGTACTTGGCTGTTAAAAAAGCCAACATAAGCGGTATTTTCATCGTTATTCATACCGGCCGAGTTTTTGACTGATACAACACCGCGCTGCAAATATGGGCTGTTTAAGTTACTATCACTGATCACTAACAGTTCAATGTTATTTTTTGTTTCAAACCAAATAAACAAGCCAAATTGGGTTAGTATGCGTTGTAGAAAGTGCCAGTTGGTTTCCATTGCTTGCACACACTGTGGAAGCGCTGGCAGTGATGATCCGACACGAAAATCAATTTGCCCAGGTGAATAGCCAGCTTGGCCTGCTAAATAAAAAATAATATCTTTTAAATTAACGCCAATAAAAACCTTACTGTTTGTAATGTTTTTTAATGTGCTCAATCTATCTTTAATAATTATTTTATATCGATATTTACCTTTGAATGTACCTAAATTATCACACTCAAAAATGATCCCTGCTAGGTGGCGAAAAAAATTATCTTTATTAACGAATGTAATTAATGCGCTTTGTAAAAGCAGATGCTCTAAAAGAATTTGCTGGCTGGATTCACCAATGAGAATAAACTCAAACCCTTGATTTAATTGCTCAATTCCATCTACCTGAGTGACATTTAGGGTTATGTTATTTACATCAATTAATAGTCGAGAATTAGACACATCCTTGTCCTTTTTTAACTAAGTCTTGTAGCAAGAAATGGGAAAATACACACTTATTAATCAATATTCAATAGAATAATTGTAATCGTAATAATTGCGCCATAATTTTGTTCATAATGCCATTAAATGCTAATTAATACGTTTTTATTAGTTTTTATATTAATTCGAAATTAGTTTTATTTTTGAGCTGTATTGAGTTGACTTTTTTGAAAGGATGTTTGTATTATGCCCCCGTTTTAAGGACTAACGTACCAAAAGTATGACATGGCTTTGTACTTTTTTTGGTTAATCAAGGATGATTTTATGGATAAAAAATTATTTATAAATCAAGTCGATAACTTTTATTTTTTGGCTTGGTCTCTTACTAAAAGTATCTCTTCCTTACTTGATCAGACCGGTATTCCAGCACATCGAGTGTTTTCAGCGTCGGTGATCGATCAGTTTTTCTTTTTCCTGAATAGTCCACCTAAAAATGAAGGTAAAATCATTTTAATTAAAGAAGATATTAGTGCTTATATTGATGAGTTGATTGTACTAAATACAAAAATAATATCTTCTGTAGATGATGTGGTTATTAAGTCTCTGGCTGTTGATAATCAAGAAAATAAACGTTCAGGTATTTTTCCTAAAATATTCAATAGTCATAAATGGTCCGATTGCGCATCAATGCGATTTAATCGAGTAATCTGTCCTGTTTACGAAGAAGTTCTTTGTAAAAATTAATTAATCTAATAAATCAATGGGGTTTTGAATGCGTTTTGCAATTAAAAAGGCAGTGCTAATTACTTTGTTTATGTCTTTAACAGCATGTATGAGCACAAATGTAGAGCTAGATATCACTGCGACAGATAATCTTAATTTGAACCAATTTGATGAAGCTTTGCCTGTGGTACTCAGAGTGTATCAACTTTCAGATATACAGAGCTTTAAAACAGCTACGTTTGAAGATTTGTGGAAATCAGATAAGTCAGTTCTGTCAAATACGTTGATCACCGTAGAAGAAAAAACAATTAACCCTGCTGAGAAAACAAAAATAGAATTTGAACAAGCAGAAAATGCGCGTTTTGTTGCCATTGTCGCCCTTTTTAGAGATCGCCAAGGTGATAAATGGAAAACGTTTTACCCGCTCGGTGATGGGCCCGTTAAATTATCTACATCGTTAGATGTATTGATTACAAATAACGAAGTTCAATTACCAGATGAAGACGAGGCTGAGTAATGAACGTTAAAGGGCCAATGAAACCTGTATGGGCTGAAGGCGTGTTGCTAGCACAGCAGCATTTTCAGTTGTTTGATGACTACCATGAGCAAAATCAGATTGTTAGACAAGGCTTGATTTCGCCATTGGCCTTTGGTTTACACCACCTCACTATTGATGAATCAGCACTCGCTCGCGGTATTTTAAAGGTGATCAGCTTTAAAGCGATTCTTGAAAATGGGCGTTTACTTGAGTTTGATCGTCAACATCACGAAGAACTAAAGCTTGAATTAGCTGCCGATACAGATGAAGTCACTGTGTACTTAGCGATTGCTGCAAATAAAGTTGTGAGCGACATTGAAGGTTATGCAACTAGTGGCCAACTCAGTGCCTATCAAGCAGATTACATTGAGTTTAGTGATCACCACGATGCAGCAAGAAACCGTGAAGTGCTAATTGCACAACCTAACTATATTTTGCTGACAGATAACGATGTAAAAACCTATTTTGATACGCTTGCTTGTATCAAAATTATGCGCGCTGAAGACGGCTCGTTTAAAGTCAGCAAAGAGTTTGTTCCGCCATTATTATCGATACAGGCCTCGTTTTATTTAACCGAGTTGCTTAATAGAACGGCGAACTTGGTAAATGCAAAAGTGAACGTATTGCTTGGTCGCAGAAAGAATTTTGGTTCGGTTACTGATTTTGGACCTAACGAAATGAACAGCTTTCTGTTGTTAAATGCAATGGCACCATCTGCAAAACGTTTAGACCATCTAAAAAACGTACAACTAGTTCATCCAGAGCGATTATATTGCGAGCTTGTTGACTTAATTAGCTCTGTGTCGATGTTCGAGCACAGTGATTTAGTGAGTCAAATCCCGCCTTATCAGCATAAGCAATTGACTCATGTCTTTGGCACCTTAGATATTTTATTGAGTAAATTACTTGAAGGTGTTGTTCCTAAAAAGATGGCAGGTCTTAAACTCGAGAAAGTATCGAACGCCATTTACCAGGTTGCCACCATTGATTCAGCCATTTTTGATAATAACGACTTCTACTTGGCCGTATACTTTGAATCTGAAGATACCAAGTGGATTGATACGTTTAGTGATCAGGTCAAAGTTGGCGCCACAGAAAAGCTCGAAATTATGATTGCATCGGCTCTTGCGGGCGTGCAGTTAACACATTGTCAGCGACCACCTAATAAACTAGCTATCAAAAGTGGCTATGAATACTTCCGTTTAGAGACTCATGGTTTTATTTGGCAGCAAATTGTTGAAGAGCAATCGCTTAGTTTATTTATTCCATTTGGCTTACAAGCGGCGCAGGTCGAAATTGTTACTGTGGCAAGAAATTAGGACGCTAGACAATGCAAGAAGCAAAAAACGAACTTGATTTAATCGCCTGTATTGCGCCAGTGATAAACGCGCTTGCGCCTTTAAAGTTAAAGCAATCGACAGATCTTGAACTAAACGACTTTCGGGAGCAGTTACTTACGAGTTTTGATGAGTTTGAACGTAATTGTTATACCCAGCAAGTAACAACCAGCGTTATGCAGGAAGTTAAGTTTGCCCTGACTGCAATGTGTGATGAATTTGTAATGAGCTCTGGCGCGCATTTTCGAATGGATTGGATGTCGAGACCCTTACAGCTTGAGTTTTTTGGTAATAATCGAGCGGGTGAAGAGTTTTTTGAGCGATTAGCAAAACTTCGTACCGGTGGTGAGCCAAAGTTTGCAGCATTAGAAGTGTATTACATTTGTTTGCAACTTGGCTTTGAGGGTATCTACAAAGTGAAAGGAATTGAGCAACTTAAAGCCTTAATTGTTGATGTACGTGCGCAAATAGAAGATGTACGTGGTACTCCACGAGGGCAACTATCTGATAATGGCGCGCCACTTGAAGGGTTTGCAATGAAGGTAGGCCGAAACATTCCTTATTGGGTAATTTTATCAATTTGCTTGGCATCGATTGTTTCGCTTTTTGCTGGTTTTCATTTTGTTATTAACAAGCAAGCAACTCAGAGCAGCCAACGTATAGATAATCAAGTAGAAGTACTTACGCAATTAAGTAAAACCAACGAGACTCGATAGGAAAAGTAATGCAAGGAAGAGTGAACAAAAGCGGCCTAGTGCACTTTTTACTGGGCTTAGTGTCATCAAGAGCAACAGGGCAGTTAATTGGCTTAATTGCTGTGCTCAGTATTATTTGGTTTGCTGGCCGAATCGTTGGTTTAGACACGACAGATAAAAAGCTTATCGCGATGGCTGCGGTAACAGCTGTTTTTATCGTTTTTATTTTTATCCGTTGGTTATGGACAAAGCGTTCGGGCGATAAGCTAGCCTCTGAACTTGCGAGCCATAATGCGGGTTCAAGTGCTGAACTTGATGAAATAAAAGAAAAGATGCAAGAAGCATTAAGCTCGTTAAAAGCTTCCCATCTTGGCGCAGGATACCGTGGTAATACAGCTTTGTATGCACTACCTTGGTATATGATCATTGGTCCTTCAGCCACCGGAAAGAGTACATTATTTGCTAACTCTGGCTTGCATTTTCCATATTCAAATTCAAATGAACTGCACATCCAAGGTTTTGGTGGCACGCGTAACTGTGACTGGTGGTTTTCAGATCAAGCAATTCTGATCGATACCGCAGGGCGTTACACAACAGAGCAATCTGAAAACAAAGAGTGGTTATCTTTTTTAAGCTTGCTCAAAAAATATCGTCCTAAACTGCCTATTAATGGTGTGATGGTCGCGATTAGTGTTGCAGATGTTTTAACCTCAGACAGTGAAGAAATTCGTCAACACGTAAAACTAGTTCGTGAGCGTATTGAAGAGCTTATTACTCAACTTGGGGTGATCTTCCCGGTTTATATAACCTTTACCAAAACAGACTTGATCAGCGGCTTTGAGCCATTTTTTAATGACTTAACAGAAAAAGAACGCGAGCAAGTGTTTGGTGCTTATTTGCTAGATATTAGTGAAGATCAACAAAATGATCCGGCTGAAATGTTTGAAGTGCGCATGGAGGAGTTATACCAACGCCTTTGTGAGCAACGTTTGAGCAAGGTTGCCCGCGAACGTAATGAACACCGTAAGCAGTTAATTTTAGATTTCCCGAATCAATTTAAATCAGCATCAACAAAGTTGACTGAGTTTGTAAACTTGTTATTTAAAGCCAACCCGTATCAAGAGGTTCCTTGGTTTGCTGGTGTATATTTTACCTCTGGCACGCAAGAGGGCACACCGATTGAACGTATTACGAATGGCGTAAGGGATCAATTTGGTGCTGTCGTTGTTGAGCAAAAACAAGAAAGCATTACGCAAAGCTACTTTATCAATCGTGTTTTTAATGATGTGATTTTCAAGTTGCAAGACCTAACTCGTGGTAACCGCAAAAAGCGCTTGGTTGGCCGCTGGTTAAAAGGTTTAACAGTGACTTCAGGTTTGGCAAGTATTGCCGCCGTGACAGCATTACTCATTACTTCTTATACCAGTAACCAGCTATTGTTGAATCAAGGTGAAGCCCGTGTAAAAGCGATTGTAGAAGCGAATGTAAATAAAGCAAAAGATGAGCAAAAACTTGCAGCTACGCTTGATTTATTTGAGCATTATCAATCGCTTAATAATTATGAAAAGCAGTTGCCATGGTATTTCATTTTTGGCATTTACGAGGGTGACGAAACTCTAACTAGTGTTTCGCAGGTTTTGTTTAATCAATTAAATCAGTTGATCACCCTTCCTGCAGAAAAACAAACGCTTGCGCAGCTGAAAGAGTTTGAAGCTATTTGGTCAGCAGATGATGCCGATGCTCGCGCAGCAAGTCGTCAGGCATATTACGATGCTTTGAAATTACATCTAATGTTAAGTGCTCACCCTGAACACAAAGACGATGAGTTTGCCAAGCAGCAGTTACTTAGTTTTATTAGCCAGCACTTTAACATTGAGATTGATGCTCAAGCTGATTCACCGATCACCTCACAATTAAACGATTTAGTTGATTTATATTTAGCGAACATAAGCACAGATCTAGAAAACCCAGGTGAAATTTTATTTTGGCAAAATAATGAAACGGCTGTATTAAATGCAAGGAATAGCCTGAACACACAACCTGAAGCTGAACCTCTATATCAACAAATTATTAGTAGCTTTGCTGAGCGTAAAAAAGCCATTCAACTAAAACAGTTTATGACTGCGAAAAATCGCGATGTACTGAAAAGCAACTTTAGTATTCCTTATGTGTATACCAATGCAGGTTGGCAAGAGTATGTTTATCCAGAAATTAAACGTATTTCTCGACTGGTATTCTCTGGTGATTGGGTAATGGGCACAAGTAATGAAAGCGGTCAAAATGCGGTTGATGAAGCGCAAGCTGATGCACTGGCAAAAGCAATGCGTAGTTATTACTTCAAAGACTATGGCAATACATGGTTCGCGTTTTTGAACAGTATAAAAGTGTCTACTTTTAGAGATTTAAATGATGCCAGTATTAATTTTGCACGCCTTTCGTCAACTGATGGGCCACTCATTGATCTGATGACGTTGGTGAATGACAACATCGTTGTTGCAGATAAACCATCTGCGGTTAGTGCAAACAACGACAAAATAGCGACCATTCTTTCTGGTGCAACAGATACGACGGCTAAAAAAGTGGCCAAAGGAAAGTTAGCAAAACAAGTTGCAGAGCGCCCTGATTTTTCTCAAGTTAGTACTGTTAGAGCCCCTGAACTTGAAACACGTTTTGCTGACTTGCGTCGCTTCTCGCAGCATGATGAAGATAAGCAGATGTCTGATTATATGAGTCAGTACATTAGTTCTTTGAGCAGCATTCACTCAGATATAAAAGCGATGGCTGCCAGCAATGAAGATGATGCGCAAGCAATGGTGTTTGTACAAGACTTATTGTCTGGAAATAGCCAAGATAATGCATTGCAATCATCTTGGATCATTATAGAAAGCCAAACTCGTGCGCTAGACCCAGAAACAAAAGACACGCTTGATGTGTTATTTAAAGCGCCATTGCAGTCAGGCATTGCAAGTATCATGGCAAAAGCACGTAGCCAGTTAAATGAAGAATGGGAAAACCAAGTTTATACCATGTATAGCAGCAGCATTGCTGGTAAGTACCCATTCAACTTAACTGGCCCTGATGCTGCTATTGCCGATGTTTCTGAGTTCTTAAATAGTGAAACCGGAGTGCTTTGGAACTTTATTAATAGCCAACTTAAACCATTCATGAAAGTACGCCGAGGTGTATGGGAAGAAAAGCAATGGAACGGTGTGGGGATTGGCTTTAATCAAGAGTTATTAGACGGTTTAACAAAAGCAAATAAAGTAACACGCTCTTTATTCTTGAACGGCTCAGACGCGGCTGGTTTTAACTTCCAAATGATGCCCGTACCACAAAAAGGCATTCGCGAAACGTATTTAGGGTTCTCTGAGCAAGGTTATCGCTATAGAAATGAACCGGAAGAGTGGCGTAATTTCTCATGGCCAGGAAGAGGCGCAGCAGAAAAAGCTATTTTGTATGGTTTAGATAACGCCGGACGAAGAGTCACTATTGAGCAAGATGGTCCATGGGCTTTATTAAAAGTACTTAACGAAGCAAATGTGAAATGGATTAAGGGTACAGAGTTTCTTGCTACCTGGGAATTAGTTGATAAATCAGAGCAAAGTTTAAAAGTACAGTTCTCATTAAAGTCTGGTCGCAATAGCGGTATTTTTTCAAAGTACATGTTGACCTCTTTTGCATTGCCTAATTCGTTATTTGCACCTAAGCCACAACTTGCGCAAGCAAGCAGAGCCTCGGTTCAATAGGGGCAGGTATGTTTAATTTGTTTACCAAGAAAAAGTCGCCAACGCTGGTTAAGCAGTTTACCTACGGGTACATGGGGAAAACTCCTGTTAGGCCTGATTTTGTAAAGTTAAATATATCTTCTCGGGAGTCTGTTGCATTAGACCATTGGTTGCAAGAAGGTTTCGCGCATATAAACCGAGGTGTTATTGGCGGTAAAACAACTGCATTAAATGGTGTTTCTTCGTTATTTTTTGTATCTGGTAACAGTGACGACAGTAGTTTGTTAGGTGTTTTACAGCCAAGCACTGATAGCAGTGGTCGTTTTTACCCGTTTAGTTCGTTTATTCATAGTGGACTTGAGACTTACAAACGTCACCCTGCTTTTCTATTTTTATATGCAAGTCATGTCATTGAGCACCTATTAGGGGTTAATCAGCGCATCGTTGAAGCACATTCAATTGATGCGATGGCTGAGCAAGCTAAATCGTATAGTAAAGTGGCCGATGCATTAAAGCAGCAGCCAAATCTAAATCAAGAGCTTGATAAATTGCGCAGTATTCCGATGAGTGTGGTTTGGCAGCATTTAGGGATCAACGACATTCATCACAGAGCGGTTTTAATTGAAGAGCTTTCAGCGGTATTAAAGTCGATTGCGAATAGAGGTTGCCTACGTACACAATTTGGTATTCGACTACCTATGCCACACTTTAGTCACGAAAGTGCCCTAGTTGCAGGTTTTTGGCTACATTTAATTGCTTCGATCGTTGCCGATCATAATTGGCAACCTTGGTTCTTTTACCAGCTAGGAAATGAAAGTTCGCAACCGAGCCTAACGGTGTTTTGCCGCCCTGTACCGGCATCTTATTTTGGTTCAGTGTGGCTTGCTGAGGATAAGTCAAAAGACATTATTGATTTAGTAAATCTCTCACTAGACAAAGTGCCGAGCGAATACAGCCTTAATTTTGCTGATATGGACAATGTGAGTGTTTACGATGCGCTCAGAAGGTGGTGCAAAGCATGAGTGTAGTTAATCCGCATACCCATAACAGCTGGGAGCTGTGGCTTGAAGAGCTTAGTAAGCCACTTTCGGGGCTTGCGTGTGGTGAAGATCTAAAATACGAAGAAACCTTTAAAGCACTTAAAGCTTCATCGTCAGGTGTGGGCGAAGTTGATTTTAAAGTCATGTTTATTCAAGCCACCGATCTTTTGCAAAACCAAAGTAAAGATTTACGTATAGTGAGCTACTTGTGCCTTGCGGCTACCAGTGAGTTTGGCGTGGTGGGTTTAACCCATTCTTTAAAACTGTTTAATCAACTATTAAGTCAGTTTAGTGAACAGGTTCATCCTTTAAAAGCACGTATGCGTTGTGCGGTTAACACGTGGTTTTTACAACAACAAGAACGCTTAAAAGGAATTGCCCAAGCTCAATCATCGAGCCCTGAGCAATGGGCTGAATTAGAGACTGTGTTAGCTGAATATAATCAGGTTTCAGTGCCTGTACTTGATGCTGAATCAGGGCCTTTATCAACTCTGAATGAGTGGGTTAAAGAGCAAGTAATTCGTAATCCTGTCGCTAAGCCAGAACCAGAAGTTAAATCAGAGCCTAAAGCACAAGAGACGACCGTGGTCAGCGAGCCAACGACTGAGCCGGTAGCGCAACAAGTTGTTCAGGCAAAACCAGTGACAACTGCACCTAAAGTGGCTGACATTGCTAGCGATAGTGCTTACCTAGCAGCAATTCGTGAGCTGCTTAATTTTGATAAAGAACAAAACAACATTGAACGGGTTTTAAAGCTCTCGCGTGCAGCACGTTGGTCTGGATTAGCGTTACCTGCCAATGAAAATGGCAAAACAAGACTGCCAGCACCGCGTGCGGCTGCCTTCGCCCCCATTGAAAACGCACTGGCAACTGAACAAGCAGAGCAAGCATTGTTACTTGCTGAGGGTTTGTTTATGGAAGGCGCTATGCAGTTTAATTTGAATCTGCAAATGCTTACTTTGTCAGCGTTGAAACAGCTAAATAAAGCAAAATTAGTACAGTGGTTAGAGCAACAGCTAGTCACTTTAGTCAGTCAATTTCCGTTATTAACCAATTTAAAATATGACGATGGTTCGGGGTTATGCAGCCCACAGAACAAAGAAGCGTTATTAGACATTGCCAATTCATATGCTTCGCAAAATGAAACAACTCAAGTGCAAGCAAATCCATTTGACGAGCATTACATAGCCTTAAGCGAGCAAGTTGCAAAAGGGCAGTTAAGTGCAGCCCTTAGCTTGGTTGCACAATTAAGTACGCCAACTGGATTCGACCAAGCTCAAAGTCAATTGCTTAAAGCTAAGTTGTTACTTAAAGCAGAGCATTATGAGCACGCATTGGCAATTTTAACCGAATTACTCGAGCAAATTGAAACTTATCAATTAGCGAAGTGGCAACAACAGTTTTGCATGGAAGTATGGCGTTTCGCCAAGCAATGTTATGCCAATTTGTCTCAGACAGAGAGTGATGACATGAGTTTAGCTGCTAAGCAAATTAGTCAGCGAATGATGGTTACAAACCCGGCTCAAGCAATAGCGTGGGTGTAACACGCCTAATTGGAATTTAGTCGTTAGACAAACAAACTGCAAAGGAAGAAACATGACAGATACATTTCAAAAAGAGATCCCACGAGCTCGGATCAACATATCGTTAGAGCTTGATACTGATGGGGCATCACAAAAAAGCGAATTGCCTTTAAAAATGCTGGTTATTGGTGACTATTCTAATGGTCAGAATAGCCAAGAACTTGCTGAGCGCGAACGCGTGACGATCAATAAAAATAACATTGAGCAAGTGCTGAAAGATATCGCGCCAAAAGCGAACTTTCAGGTGGCAAATAAGATTAAAGGCGACGGTGATATCAATGTTAATTTGCAGTTTGATTCATTTAAATCGTTCGATCCAGAGCAGGTTGCTGCACAGGTGCCTGAATTAAACAAAATGATGGCAATGCGTAATTTGTTACGTGACTTGAAGTCAAACCTTCTTGATAACTCATCACTTAGAAAAGAGTTGGAACGTGTTTTACAAAACCAACCAGAACTTGATGAGCTAAAAGCGAAGCTAGATGAAATAGCGCCGCTTGCTTCTGAAGATGAAAAACAACCTGTGACGGAATAAGGACGCCGCTATGTCAATGCAAGAACAATTAAATGTAGCTGCTCACACGGTAGAGCAAGCGCCATTATCAACTTATGAAAACCTATGTAGCATGGTTGATATTGCCCCTGTAGGCGATGAAATCAAACTAGATACATTTAGAGATGCAGGTAATCTAGCAGAAACACGTGCGAATGAGCGTCTTACCGCTGCTATTAATGTCTTTTTAGATATGGCAGGTATGAGTGGCGAAGAAGTAACACGCATCGATAAGCTGTTGCTTGATGATTATATTGCAAAAGTAGACACCATTATTTCGCAGCAATTAGATCAGATTTTACACCACCCTGATTTTCAAAAAGTAGAATCAGCGTGGCGTTCACTGCGTTATTTAATTAACCGCACGCCAAATAACGCGAATATCAAAATTGAAATGCTCGATGTTGATAAAGAAACTTTGCGTGATGATTTTGAAGAAGCGCCAGATACAACACAATCAGCGTTATATAAGCATGTTTACACATCAGATTATGATACCCCTGGTGGCGAACCTGTATCGACTATGGTGTCTAACTTTGAGTTTGATTGCTCAGCGCCAGACGTTTCACTACTCCAAGAAATCTCGCGCGTTTCGGCAGCGGCGCATTGTCCATTTATGGGCAGCGTAGGTCCTAAGTTTTTCTTAAAAGAGTCATTAGACGAAGTATCTAAAATTCAAGATATTGGCTCTTATATGGAGCGTGCTGAATTCTTACGCTGGAAAAACTTCCGCGAGTCAGAAGACTCTCGTTATATTGGTCTTGCTTTCCCGCGTTTCTTACTACGTTTACCGTATGGTGAAACAAACCCAATTCGTAACTTTAACTACCAAGAAGATGTGAACAGTCAGCATCACGAGCGCTACTTATGGGGTAATGCAACATTTGCATTTGCTGCCAACATTATTCGTAGCTTCCATGATAATGGCTGGTCGGTGAATATTCGCGGCCCGCAATCGGGTGGTAAAGTTGAAAATCTACCTTTGCATTCATTTGAAGCTGGTAAGGGCTCTGAAACTAAAATCCCTACAGAAGTGCTTATCTCAGAGACCAAAGAGCTTGAGTTTGCTAACCAAGGCTTTATTCCTCTTAGCTATTACAAAAACTCTGACTTTGCGTGTTTCTTCTCGGCAAATAGTGCCCAGAAGCCGCAAGTACTTGAAACAGCTGAAGCAACTGCAAACGCCCGTATTAACTCGCGTTTACCTTATATCTTCTTAGTATCGCGTATTGCTCACTACTTAAAAGTATTGCAGCGTGAAAATATTGGTTCGAGTAAACCTCGTCATGAGCTAGAGCAGCAGTTAAACGATTGGTTAGGTGCGTTAGTAACGAAGATGAATAACCCAGATGAGTCGTTAATTGCAACGCACCCGCTCAAAGACGCAAAAGTAACGGTATCTGAGATCCCAGGTAACCCAGGTTATTACCGCGTGAGCACTTACATTGTGCCGCACTTCCAAGTTGAAGGTATTGATGTTCGCCTTGCCCTTGTTGGGCAAATGCCTGGCGAAAAATGAACTGCCAAGCCGCCGATGAAACGGATTTAAGCAGGCTGTGTAAAGACGTCAATTTGGTGAGTAGCTGGTTGGTGTAAAAGAATGGCCCCAAGTTGGTTGCAGCCAACTTGGGACATGTTCCCCAGTGGCATGAAGCATCGGGCTTTTTGGGGGGCATAAACAAGGTTGTTTATGCCTATGCCATTAAACAGGAAACAATTCATTCTAAAAGGAGAATAATGAAATGGCAATTCCAGCGTATATGTGGTTAAAGGATGACCAAGGTAATGACATCAAAGGTTCTGTAACTGTTGCAGAGCGTGAAGGTTCAATTGAGATCCTACACTTTGATCATGAACTTCGCATTCCTACAGATAACGACACAGGCGAATTAACAGGTACTCGTAAGCACGAACCTTTTGTTATTACAAAAGCGGTTGATGCAGCAACACCATACCTGTACAAAGCGTGCTCAAACGGTCAAACACTTAAGCAACTTGAGCTTAAATGGTACCGTATTGATGACACAGGGACCGAGCGTGAATATTTCTGCCACAAGTTGGAAGATGTAAAAATCACCTCAATTCTACCAACAATGCATAACGTAAAAGACTTAGACAAGGAGCGTTACCCGCACCTTGAAACAGTTAGCCTACGTTATAAGCGCATTACGTGGACTTACCTTGATGGCAACATCGAGTTCTCTGACTCTTGGACTGAAGGTCGATAAGTCAGCAAAATTAAAGGATATGCGAAAGCATATCCTTTTCTTAGAGGTAAGTTTATGGCGTTATTCGATTTTTTAACTCAACCTGTCACACGAAATGGTCATCAAGGTTTTCAAACTGATGAGCAAAACAGTGTCTGCAAACATCTAAATGAATTACTTAATGCGCGTCGTGGCGTGTTAAAACATTTGGTCGATTATGGGTTGCCTGATGTCGAAGATATCTACGAGGGCCTTCCGTATTCACAGCACACCTTGGCGTTTGAAGTTAAAAAATTGATAGAAAAATACGAGCCACGAGTTCGCTATGCCAATGTCATTCCAATGGAAATTCGTGAAGAAAATTGCGTGATTAGGCTTGATATACAAGCATTTTTAACCTCAGGACAATGTATCAAACTTAACACCCGATTTGAGTCGGGTGGTAAAGCCGATGTGGCAGAGCATGCCAAGCAGTTTGATTAATTCAGCGTAAAAGGATAGTTCAATGCAACAGTATTTTGATGCACAAATGCGCTTATTAACCCAAGCCGGTAAACAGTTTGCTCAGCATTACCCTGAGCACGCAGGCATGTTAAATATCGATGCGCTAAAAGATCGTGACCCCCATATTGAACGACTACTAGAAGGTGTTGCCTATTTAACTGCGCATACGCAAAAGCGTTTAGATGAGTCTGTTCCTGAGGTATCAGAGCAAGTGCTGCGTCAGCTATGCCCTATATTATTGAGTTATTACCCATCAAGCACGGTTGTAAAGTTTAGCCCTAAGTTGGCAATGCAAAAATCACATCTTATTGAAAAAGGGCTGACGCTAAGCGCTGATAAGTCAGTGGTTGATAAAAAACATATCACCTTTACAACAACGCACGACCTACAAGTTAGTCCTCTTGATGTTGAGCATGTGCGTTATCAAGAGTCGCATTTAGGATCTGAGCTACGTATTGGCCTACGCTTTGTTTGCCAAGGTGAGCGCAAAAATTACGACCTTGCAAATTTACAGTTTTACTTACGTGGTGATACGCCTTTATGTAGTTCTTTGTTTAAGCTTTTAAAAACAGCAGAGCAGTTTACAGAGCTTGATTTTGGCCCCTCGCATTTTGAACATAATAAAAAGTTAAAAGTAAAAGGTTGTAGTGCTACTTATTTAGATATAGATGGCGCTTTATTACCGCATGCAGAACAAAGCCATCCGGGCTATGCGCTGCTGTTAGACTACTTTAACGCAAAAGACCGTTTTTACTTTATGCGCTTTGATGGTTTAAAAGATCTGACCTTACCTGAGCATATTGATCGATTTGAGCTGGTGTTTAGAGGCAGTAGTAAATTACCGCCGGGTCATCAATTAAGCCGCGATAATATTTTACTCAATTGCGTGCCAGCTATTAATTTGTTTGCACAACCTGCAGAGCCAATACGCATAGAGTCAAACCGCACTGATTACATGATCACCGCTGATCAAAACAGAACAGATCATATCTTCAGTTACACCGTTAATGAGGTTAAAGGACGCAACTCGTTAAGTGGCAAATCGTATGATTACACCCCCAGGTACCAGAGCGTGTTTGAAGACGAAAAGAAACTGTTTACCGTCTTAACGAAAGATGTGGGCGGTGCTGCGCCGTGCCACTATTTACAGCTGCCATTTAACCTTGAAGAAGAAAAAGAAACCTTATCGGTTGATTTAACCGTTTTTAATGCTGGTTGGCCAAGGCAGTTACTCCAAGAGGGCGATTTAAACATAGGCGGCCCAGATATGCCAAGCATTGCCAATGTAGAAAATGTAATTCGCCCGACTAACTATTTACCTTGCCCTGAACAACCAAAGCATTGGCAGTTGATAAGCTTATTAAATGTGAAATTTTCACAGATTACACAAGTCACCGAATTAAAACGCTTACTGGTATTATTTGATTGGTCACAAAAAGCTGAAAACCGATTACGTATTGATAGCATTCAAAAAATTACCGCAACACCGATTAGTCAAATTAAGCGTGGCATTTTTATTAAAGGTGTTGATGTACTGATTGATATTGATGAAAGCAAATTTGTTTGTGATGCCGACTTATACCACTTTTGCAATATGCTGCATCAGTTCTTTTTAATGTATGCGCCAATTAACGAGAGCGTGCAGACCCGAGTCAATGCGATTCCAAGTTATAAAACCCACTGCTGGGAAATTGAACCGGGCAAGAGTTATCAGTTATGAATATGCACGAGTCAATAAATCACCCTGTTTGGGCAAAGTTACCTGAACCAATAGAAAAGCTGATTGCAGCTCCTTGGCAGTTTAATTTGTTTAAGGCGATGAGCCTAATTGAAAAACATTGGGCAACACCTTCAGAACTTGAAAAAGGGATTAGCGAGCGAGTTATCTTTAAGCCTTATAAAGAACTTGGCTTTCCTGCCACTGATGTACGTAGCTGTGAATTAGATAACCATGGTCGTGGCCGATTAAGCTTATCGACATCATTTTTAGGCTTGTATGGTGTAGATGCACCTATGCCACATTATTTACTCGAACAGGCGGCAAGTGATCAAGAAAGTGGGGGCCGAGTCAGGCAGTTTTTAGACATGTTTAATCATGTGCTTTATTGCCAATTGTTTCAAGCATGGAAAAAGTCGCACATCAATGTTGAAGGCCGTGGTGCAGAGCAATTCGATCATTTAATCGAAGCCATCTTATCAACCAAAACTGAGCAAAAAGTTCAGTGTGGTATCGCCAGTTTAAAACAAACCAGCGCTGCGGGTTTAGCGCAATTACTTCGCCACTCACTAGAGGTTGAGCAACTGACTGTGGATGACACCCGAGCAAATTGGCAGCAAATCGACTCGCCAAGTTCATTTGGTCAAGATCAACAGATGGTGTTAGGCGAGTCAGCGGTTCTTGGTGAGCGCGTATTAGTTAGTGGTAGCGTACTGACCATAGTGATTGGTCCTGTGGATTCTGACACCGCGATCGCGCTTAATCCTCAGCACTCACAAGGCAAAAAAATGGCTGCCATGTTAAGCACTCATTTACCTAGTAATGTGCAATGGATTTGTCAAATTAAGGTGGCTAATCAAGCAGTAACAGAGCAAGCCTTAGGGCAAAACGATTTGCTACTCGGTCACAACTCTTATTTAGGCTGCGCTGAAGCAAATATCAGCGTGCACAGTTACACACATCAACAATATCAACATTAAAAGTAATCAGGATTTAAGGAAAACAACATGGATGCAAAAGGCATAAAGCAGCTTATCGACAAACTAAATGGCCATACTGCAACAGCACTTGAGTCAGCGGCAGGGTTTGCAAGCAGTCGTAGTCACTATGAAGTGTTACCTGAACATTTATTAATTAAGTTGATGGAAGAAGGTAGTAACGGCGATTTAGAGCATATTTTTCACTTTTTTAATATTAATCAAGACGCAGTGTGGCATGAGCTGCTCGACTTTTTAAACCGCCAACCTGCGGGTAACCAGAGTAAGCCTGTTTTTTCTCGTCGACTTTATGAGTGGCTTGAGCGAGCTTGGTTAAGTGCAAATGTACAGCACAAAAGTGACTGGATCACCGGCGCTGCGTTGATTGATGCCTTAACTGAGTTATTGCCATACAGCCCTGTACTGCAATTGCCTGCGTTACTTGAAAAAATTGACGCCCGTTTTATGGCTGAAAACCTCTATAAGCTTTGCCAAAACTCAAGTGAGCGATTAAATCCACAGGCAAAACAAAGTGCTCAGCATACTGCTGCTGAGCAGCAAAGTGGTCAAGGTGGTGCCCTTGATGAGTATTGTGAAGACCTTACCGAGAAAGCGAAACAAGGCAAAATTGATCCAGTGCTTGGGCGCAATGACGAAATTCGCATGATGGTTGATGTGCTTTGTCGTCGTCGTAAAAACAATCCAATTTTAGTGGGTGAGCCAGGGGTAGGTAAAACTGCGGTAGTAGAAGGATTTGCTCAGCGTATTGTTGATGGCCAGGTTCCTGATGATCTTAAAGGTGTACGATTACTGGTGTTAGATATGGGCCTATTGCAAGCCGGTGCAGGGGTTAAAGGTGAATTTGAACGCCGTTTAAAAACAGTGATCGATGAAGTAAAAAACTCAACCACCCCTATCATCATGTTTATTGATGAAGCCCACACATTAATTGGTGCTGGTGGCGATGCTGGTATGAGTGATGCGGCTAACTTGCTCAAGCCTGCGCTTGCCCGAGGTGAGTTACGCACAGTCGCTGCAACCACTTGGAGTGAATACAAAAAATACTTTGAGCGAGATGCTGCACTTGAGCGCCGTTTTCAACTTATTAAAGTTGATGAGCCAACTGAGCAAGCAGCTCAGCTAATGTTAGCGGGTTTGAAAGATAAGTATCAACAACATCACAACATTCAAATAACTGATGATGCTATAGAAGCTGCAGTGGTCTTGTCGTCACGTTATATCACGGGTCGTCAACTACCAGATAAAGCCATTGATGTGCTAGATACCGCTGCGGCAAGAGTTCGAATGTCGTTTGCGACCGATCCTGCAGCCATTGAAGCTGAGCGTGAGCACATTAATTACCTTGAAACACGTATCCAAAGCATTGCAGCAGAAAGCGAGCAAGGCTTGGCGGTTGATATGGACAAATTGCTGCACTTACAACAAGAACTAAATGCAGCGCAGAGCAACTTAGCAACATTGACGAGCGCGCGTGAGTCACAAATTTCGACATTAGGTCAAATCAATGAGTTTAAGCAAGCTAATTCGCAAAATGAATTAGATAGCTCTGTGTTACTTAACTTACGACAAACGCTCAAAGAGCAGAACACCCAAGATAATGGCCTTTACAGTGAAGTCGATGCCGATGCCGTCGCGCAAATCATTTCGCAGTGGACAGGCGTACCTGTTGGCGCGATGGTGAAAGACCAAATAACCAATTTGATTACCCTTGAAAAAGCCATAAGCCAAGAAGTGATCGGTCAGCAGTCAGGCATTGCGAAAATTGCCAAAACGTTGCGTGTAAGTAAGGCAGGTATAAGCAATGAGTATGGGCCGCTTGGCGTGTTTTTATTAGCTGGCCCTTCTGGGGTGGGTAAAACCGAAACAGCACGATGTTTAGCTAAGCAACTATTTGGTGGTGAAAAGTTTTTAACCACCATTAACATGAGCGAGTATCAAGAAGCGCATACAGTATCGCAGCTTAAGGGTTCGCCACCGGGGTACGTTGGCTATGGCGAAGGCGGGGTATTAACAGAAGCTGTAAGGCAGCGTCCGTACTCGGTGATTTTACTCGATGAAGTAGAAAAAGCGCATAAAGATGTACTAAACATGTTCTATCAAGTTTTTGAGCGTGGCAGTATGCGCGATGGCGAAGGTCGCGAAATCGATTTTAAAAATACCGTGATCATCATGACCTCAAACTTAGGATCTGCTGAGCTCATTGATGCTTGCACGCCACCTAATGTCATTGATTTAACTGAACCGACTGACGATGAACATGCCGACATTGAAAATCAAGACCAAATCAATGCAGCATTGAATAATGAACAAGCTCCTTTAAATGAAGACGGCAGCCCATGGCAAGTTCCTTCAATTACAGCTCTAACAGAGCTAATTAAGCCGCAGTTACTGCAATTTTTTGCCCCAGCACTGTTAGCGCGTATGCAAGTTATTCCTTATTTAGCGCTCGATAAAGAGGCACTGCAATCTATTGTCAGTTTGAAACTAGACGGTATTGCCAAGCGGTTAGCGAATAATCACAAAATGCAGCTACGTGTTGATGAAACCGTACTTAACAAACTGACCGAACAGTGCCAGTTATCAGACAGTGGTGCGCGCATGGTAAATGCAGTGATAGAGCAGCAAATATTGCCAGGCATTGCGAAATCAATTTTAGAGTTTATGGCAGAGGATGACATGCCAGATATTCTCACTCTAGCTGTTGATGAGAATGATGAAATTACCGCAACCTTTGCGGACCAAGCATAAAGGATTTGAACAATGGGATTCATGGATAGCCTTAATGAACTAAAAGCCAACACCAGTCATTTTAGTGTCAGCGTGCAAGGGTTACCGGATGGCATGGTTTCGGTGACCGATTTTGAATCAAGCAATGACAGCCTATGTGAAGACTTTGCTTTTTCTATTCAAGTGTTAAGTCAAGAGCACCTCAGTTCCGAGATGCTGTTAGGTAAAGATGCCAAGCTCAATTTAGTGTGGTCAATGAGCGACCGCACGATTTCTGGGATCATCAGTGCTTTTACTGCACATGGGCAAAGCCATCAGGGTTATCACTATACGCTGACCATGAGTTCTTATTTAACTTTGTTAAAGCATCAACACTCTAACCGTGTTTTCACCATGATGGATCCAGCTGCCATAGTAAAAAGCGTATTTACTAAAGCTGGCTTTCCAATGCAAAAGTTTAGTATTCAAGCATCGGGACCAACCCTTGAAATGACGGTTCAATACAACGAAACAGACTATGAGTTTGTCACGCGTTTGATGCGTAAGTATGGCTTTGTATATGGTTTTGTAGAGCAAACAGAAGGTGATTGCTCCTTCAAAGTCTGTAATAGCAGTAAAGACTTTTCGTCCTTATGTGATGATGTAAGCCTGAGCTATGTGCCGCCATCAGGGCAAGTTCGAAATAGCGAAACCATTTTTGCAATAAGCCGTAAAGCACAGCTGCATCCACAAAGTGTGTCGCTCAATGATTACAACTACAAAGCCCAAGGTAACTTAAATGTGTCGACCGCAAATAATACCAGTTACCCAGGGTTTGGTGATGATAGTCATTATGCAGATAACTTTCCTAACGCCAATATAGGTAATTCGCTGGCTAAAGTACGTCAACAAGCCTTTGATTGTCAGCGTGAACAATTAATTATTGATACTGATTGCCGTGCCTTAAGACCCGGTATGTTGTTGACAGTGTATGACCACCCTGATCATAAAGGGTTGTATTTAATTACGCGTGTTGATCACAAAGGCAGTCAATCTGCAGCAGTAGAGTATGGATCGCAAGTTAAAGGGTTAACCTATAAAAACCAAGCCTATTTATTGCCTGCATCCATTGAGTTTAGAGCTGAGCTGTCTCCTGCTCGTCGTGTATTTGCAACATTTAATGCCACCATTGAGCAAGAGGTTGACGACGATGGCAATTACTTAGTGCGCTTACCGTTTAACCAAGACGGTGAAGGCCAAGAAAGCCGCCCAACGCGCTTACTACAGCAGTATGGTGGCAGTGGTCATGGTATGCATTTTCCATTAACGACAGGCACCGAAGTGTTAGTAACCGGTGAAAATGGCGACCTAGATAGGCCGATTATTTTAGGCGCGCTTTATAATCAGAGCAGCCCGAACCCGGTTACCAGCCAAAATCCGACAGAGAATAAGCTTGTCACCCGTGCTGGGCATAGCTTGATCATGGATGACAAAAGCGGTGAAGAAAAAATTAGCCTTGCAAATAAAGAAAATAAAAACCAATTGTTGTTAGATGCAACCGAGAATGCCCATCAAGCAACACTTAAGTCAGTGGAAGGTGACGTCAAAATTTCAGCCAAAGAGAACCTTCAGTTTGTTGCTGAAAATGACGCCATTTTTACTGCTGCCAACGATTTTACTAATCGTGTAGAGAACACCCTACAAGTTCAAACACGTGAGGGTGATATTAAGGTAACGGCTGCGGCTGATTTAACATTAAAGTCTGATGCCGATACCCGTATCGAAGCGACTGATGGCAGTAGCGAACTGAAAGCAGCGCAAGAGCTTAACTTGCAAAGTGAGCAAGATTTTAGTGTCTACTCGGTCGATGGCAACCTTGAATTTCAAGCGCCAAATGGTGATTTGAACCTCTCAAGCGGGGCAAATATCACTATTAAAGGCGAAGGTAGAGGTTCGATCCAGCTCAGCCAAGGTGGTGCAAGTGTAGAGATTGATGCCGCGGGTAATTTAACTATCGATGCCACCAATATCACTCTATCGGCTAGAAACATTGCTATTAAAGGCAATGCAATAAGTAATAACTAATTTCAAGGATTGAAAATGACAGCCACAGTAACTCAGTTATTTGATCAGCAACAAAGCCTCGCAGAGGTCAGTGAAGTATCACCTCAGGGT
This sequence comes from Pseudoalteromonas sp. P1-8, assembly GCF_001399985.1. NCBI lineage: Bacteria > Pseudomonadati > Pseudomonadota > Gammaproteobacteria > Alteromonadales > Pseudoalteromonadaceae > Pseudoalteromonas > Pseudoalteromonas sp. P1-8. Next base: position 710,124 of record NZ_LJSO01000001.1, on the reverse strand, counting down.
AAAGCTTTGAGCGTGGTTATTAATCACATTCGTTACGATGTTGCTTTACAAGCTGCCCATGTATCGTGTTGCAAAATAGGTAGCCAAGTTGTGGTGCTACACAGTGAGCAAGGTGTGATTGTAACGGCACTTTTAGCCGCACCTGAACAATCTCCGGCGGCTCACATTAGCAACGAAGCAGGACATATTATTATTGCCGCAGAGCAAAGCGTTAGCTTGCAAACCGCCAAGGGCAGCATCGAAGTATTCGCCGATGGCACTATCGTGCTTGAAGGCGAAGATATTACTGCAAATAGCCAACAAGACCTTACCTTGGCAGGTTGGCCGATTAGGCTTAATTAATATGTTTGCAGCGGTTTCTAAGTTAAAACAGCATCAACAGCGCGTTACCACCTTAATGGCGCACCGAGAAAAGCTCCTTGCGTCAGGGGCGTATAGTCTTGCAAGGCAAAAAGTGTTAGAGCATCAAGTGCTTAATCATCTTTATGTGCTGGCATCGCTTAAGCAGCAGTCACCGTGCGACTACTTCAATGGGAACAGCTTTAATGACCTTGCTGAACTTAGCTGTGATGATTTTTGTGAGATCGCGTTAGCGAGCGACCAGCACGCCATTTTTGTCCTTTGTGCAACACGTTTAATGGCTGCACCAGAGCAAGACAACAGTGATTATTTTTTAGCGCTTAAAAAGCAGCAAGCTCTGCCTGTTTATACTTTGTTATCGCAGCAACTTAAGTATTGGACTATCCCAGAACAAAAAGCACTCAGAGCAACAGTGCTAGAGGGCAAAGAGTCATTACCGCAGCAGCTTAAAACTATTTTGTTTTCGCAGCCTTTAAATGATGCCGAGTTACAACAAGCCCTCGCTCATGCTGATTTTACTTTGGTGTATGCCGCTTTAGTCAATTGCTATTGCCAAGGTGATAAAAGCCTTAGTGATAAAGTATTTAAAGTGTTTTCGAGTACTAGCGAGCCTTCACAAAAAGCGCAGTTGTTACAATTAGCGGGGCTGGTTGACGATAGTCGCTGGCATGAGCCTTGCGCTTTATTTTGTAAAGCGCACCCAGAATTTTGCCAAACCGTATTAAGCCACTTTGTGTATAAATCAGCGCTGGTATTGGTGATAGAGCTTATGGGCGTTGCGCAAACACAGCAAGCAGCTTATCAGGCTTGGCTAACGTTAACAGATAGACCACTTGCAAAAGCAGAAGCCTTAACACTGGTAAGCACGCAAAATCAGCATCATGTGCAAGCCGGTATAAACTTGCATGATGCAGAGCATGTTAGGCAAGCACTGGCTTTAAGCAAAGGAGAGTGTGTTTTAAAAGGCGTGAGTTTTACAAAAGCGCAGCCAGAGCAAGGCTTAGCAGAATTGGCAGGCGAGATTGTACAGCGAGTATTTGCCCCTCAGTTTGAATTAACACTGGCCTGTGGTCTTTATCATACTCAGCAAACAGCAGTTCAGTGGCAAAAGTTAATAGCAGGAGCAAAGCATGCTGCATAACTTTACTCCTTGGCAAGCAAGCGTGTTTGAAGGTTGGCAAACAGATGGCACTGCGTCTCATGTTGTTTTGGTAAAACAGAGCTTTGAGTTTGATGAAAAAGGCAATACTAGCTTAATGGAACCGTGTGTTGAAATCGTCATGGCTGACGAATATAGCGGTGATCCGACTAGCGAGCCGCTGGTGGCAGTGAATGAACAAGTGGCATTTAAGCAAGGTTTCGAAGTGTATGGCAACTTTACTGCGTACCCGCCAAAGGGCAAAACTGCGCGTGTTATTGAGGTTGAGCTAGGCTTAGCTGCAAACGACACACCGATAATTAAAAAGCGATTACGCCTTACTGGCGAACGTAAATGGCGCCGTTCACTGCTTGGCCCTGTCGCAACAGATCCATGCCCAATTACGCCAACAGCTGTTTGCTATAGCCGTGCGTTTGGGGGCAAAGCACACCATGATCAAAGCGATTACAGCCTCGAAAATCCTATAGGTGTTGGCTTTAAACTGAAAAACAAGCACGCAGTAGGGCAGCCTTTACCTGCGATAGAGTATGCCAACGAGGTATTAAGAAAACCAAGTCATCAAGTAAGCGTTGCTGGCTTTTCGGCAATTCCGAGTCATTGGTCACCGCGTTTAGAGTTAATGCCAGATATTGACGAACAAGCACTTATGGCTGGTAAGTACCCGTTCAAAACGTCATTGGCTAGCAACTTTTACAACACAGCCCCAACAGATCAACAAACAAAGCAAGTGTTTACAAAAGGCTGGGCGTTTTCGTTAAGCGGATTATATCCATTACAAGAATATGGCCAGCAACAAACTGTAGAGCTCCCTGTGCTTAAGCCACTAGTACAAGTGGTTAATACGTTAACGAGGCATGATATCGACATGCACTGCGATACCTTAGTAATTGATTCGGACGCACAGTGCTTTTCGCTGTTATGGCGCGGGCATATCAACAGCGATAACGTGGCAAGTAGCAGCAATATAATCGTTGCTGAGCAAGGAGGTAAAGATGCAGTTTGATACTCTTTATCATATTAATGCCGCGGGGTGCTATACCGAAAGCTTTTATACTTCAGTGGCAAACCAAATGTTGTATTCAAAGCCAAGCAAAGCGCTGATCCGCTGCGATATTAGTTTAGATGCCCCTTATGTATTTGTAGAACTGACTGAGCTTGCAGGGCTTGATAGGCAAACTCGTTGCTTGCTAATTTTATCTCATATTATTGAAAATATTGAGTTAAAAAAACTTTGTTGTTCATTTAGGGTCAATAAAGTTCAGTTTATATTACCGCACGCCAGTAATGGCGAGCCGCTGATTGATGATGACACATTAAGTGAATTATTGACTGACGCAATGCCTGAGCAAACACCAGCCTTTGAACAGGTAAGCGATTGGCAGCTCGAAGCAACCGACCTCGATACCCTCGTAGTTGCCGTTGATTCGTGTAATGGTTTTGAATACGTGTCTGAGCAAGCTAAACAACACACAGTACAAGTTGTAAATGGCCCTAGCGGCGTAATTAATGGCGAAGGTGGCTATGCATTGTTGGTACACAGACACGGTTGTTTAAAAGCCATGACTTTTGATGAGTCAATGCCTACTCAGCTTAAAAGCGCAAACATACAGGTTAGTGACTCCTTTATTTTTGCAGGCATGCAGTCGTATGAATGGCAAAAGCAGTGGTTTAGTTATACCCAAAAGCACTATAAAAATGATGACGAACTAATAGAGTTTGCCGAACTAAATACCGTACTTGGTTATCAAGGCGTGGCAAACCAATCTGCGGCATTTGCATTAGCTGGAAGCTATTTGCATAACCCGCTGATGGCTGACTCTGAACACGTTTTTGTGGTGTTCAATCAGCCAAATGAACAGCTATTTAAGATTTCAAGGAGTGAAAGCGAATGTCATATATAAATGCCATGGCTGGCAAAGAATCAGGCAGCGTACAATACGACATAGACGCACTCACTGCTGACGTACGAAGCGGCGGCAGTGTTACATGGCGCCATAATAACCCGACATTACTAGGTCTAACCAATAGTGCACGAAGCAACGGTGCACTCGGCAAAGCCAATGGTATTGCCATTTTTTCGGACCGCTCTGAAGGCGAATCTGCTTTTTTAGATGAAATAGCCAGACCTAAGTACCGAGAGCATACACTTGGTGAACTGGTTAATCGGTTTATTCCAGATTACATTATTCCGCCACCACAATGGGATAACGAGAAAAACCAGCCAATTCTGCCGTGGAACGAACCGCAGACTAATATGGACGTTAACAAACCAATCGATAACCCTCGTGCCTTTTTAGATTTAGTGTCGAATCATTTAGGTTGGCAAGCAGGTACAGAGCAGCAATTAGTTAAAGATACAGAATCAGAGGCACCGCAAACCGCAACAGTCTCTGGGCAAAATGTGCTTATTAATGGCCGCACCGCTGTGCATCAAGATAGCGGCGGTAAGCTAACAACAATCGATGTGTGTTTAACCACGATTGGCACCAGCGTTGTGCCTATTCCCTACGGCAATAAAGCCCAATCGAGCGATGTTACCTCTGTTGCAAGTTCAGTCAAAGTGAATGGTCAAGGAGCTGCTAATGTAAAAAGTTACTTTTCTCAAAGCTCGGGTGACTCTCCAGGTGATAAAAAAGGTATCGCTAGCGGAACGAACGACGGTAAAGCCGAATTTATTATGGGGTCATTTAACGTAATGATTGAAGGCAAGCCTGCGGCTCGCCAAGGCGACCCGATGATATCAAATAATAAAAATACCCCACCCATGCCTCTTATGCAGTCTGGCGGCCCCGCACCAAGGGGGCTTAGAGTGCAAGTTAGGGATAGTTTGCAAGCTGAAAATGCAGGGAAAAAGATCATAGTTAAATTATCTGGAGCAGAAAAGCTAGACGAAGATGGGGTAAATATCCAATGAGTGATTTAAGTGTCGCAGACAAAATCAATATAAAAAATGCCCACAGAGAACTTGTTTTTGAACGCCAATCAGATGGTACGAAAAATGTATCACTGATGGTTAAAGATGAGTCAGTTGATAGAAGTCAAAAAGGTTTTTACAAAATTCCTTTGTATAAAGTGGATGCAAAAGAAGAAAGTGATAATACAGCTGATATTGAACTAGTTCATATATTTCCCATTAGATATGCACATCCTGCTGATGAAATAGATAATCATAAAACGAATCTTAGAGATGGTTACTTATACATTTTTGTTGATGGTCATTTATGGCGTGAACTCAAGGTTACAACTGAGCAAAACGTGACACGTTTTAATGATGTTAATCTTGCGTGGCAAAAAGGCGTCATGACGTGGAAGCAAAATAAAGGTTACAGAGATGCAACGGGCGAAGAACTCAAAACAGTTATTGTGCCTTATAAACTAAATGGGCAAACCTGTGAGGTTCAAGTAGCTTATTCGGAAGTGCAATGGTCTTGGAAGCAAATAGAGCTTTTTGGTGGCCTTAACCCTGAAGATCCAAGATTAAATTATGGCGAGCCAGTAAAACCCGGTGATAATAATAGTGATGCGCAACTATTACGAGGTGATAGGCTTTTCACGTTAGATAAACTCGGCTATTTTGAACAAGGTTATAATAGCGCCAAGCTACCTAAGCATGTTGTGCTTGATGTTGTTAATCAAGCGGGTGTGTATTGCCCAGTTATTCCTGACCAGATAGGTAAAGTGCGCCAAGCCGCAGCGGATATTACATTAACGCGTTCAGTAATTAGTTCACTGCCGATAGAGCAAGTCGCAAATGGACAAATGGTGTCGAGTGTAGCTGAACTCACAAAAGAACAAAGGGGTCAGCTTGAATTAGCATCGTTTGTTCAGCAAACCTTTTTTGCTTTTCCACAGTCTGTTTCAGATAAGTTAGCAACCTATGGTGAAGACAGTGTTTCTGAACAAGAGCAAGATATTGCTGCTGATTATAAAAAATGGGTAGATAACAAATTTGATAAAACAGCGTTCAGAAAATTTTTAGCAACAGCAAAAGTGTTCGAGTTAGGCGAATATATCAATGAATTAAGAGCTAATGTAAAAGATATTTTAGAGGACGAAGATAGCGCCTCTAGTTTTTATCAATGTACGAGGGATTATGCATATCACACGGGCAATCGAAGGCTCGATATGTATCAACTAATGTGCGATGTATTAGCCCCACTTAAAGATTTAACGGCAGACTTGCTTCGTTCAAGCGTAGTGTATGAAAAAGACGCACAAAAGCTTAAACAAATAGACAGTAATGACTTAGGCCAGCATATCATTTTAAAAGTGTTAGGTACCCACCCTGAAGACACTAGTAATCGTGAAAACTTATTGAAATTACACAAGTTACTTTTTCCTGACGAAAAGTGCAGTAACCCAGGCTTAACCGATTACTTAAATTTTAGAGACCCTGACGACCCTAAAAATATCGATTTTGATATGGATGAATTCTATGCCCTTGAGAGCAACGACGATGGGCTAGATGGCTATATTGAAGGTGATTTAACGCAAGTATTTAGACGAAGCAGTCAAGCTGTATGGGGCTTTTTTAATATTATTATGGAAGTCCCCTCTGCTACATATTCAATGTCTCAAGGTAGCGGAACAATTAAAGATGTGTTTACTGCACGTAGAAAAAAACAATCGACCCTTCAGCAAGAAAGTAACGAGGTTCAGCAGCAAATAGCAAACTTAAAAGAACAGATAAAAAACAAACAAAGCGAAATTGAAAGCTCCGAAAAATCACGCAATGAGCTAATTCAAGAAGCGCGTAATCAAGGTATTGATGGCGATGACATCACAGAGCAGTTAAACAGGCAACTTAAACAAAGAAATAAAGAATTAGAACATTACAAAACATTACTTAAACAAGCCAAAACAAAAAGTAGTGTAACCCGCGCGCATTTATCAACCCTGAAAAGTGTTGGGCTCGACATGCTTAATATTGAGGCTCGTATTAAGTCAGTGGCGATGTCGTACAACCCGTATCAAAAAATAATGCATTTAGCGCATATGATCTCAGACGACTTGCTTGTTGAGATAGATATTGACGTTAACGACTATTATCAAGGCAACTTGCCCGATTCAGTCGTGCCGCTTAATTTTGACAGCCGTGCAAAGCGAGCTGAACAACGCATTTTAGAGTTTAATAAAATAACCGAAGGCATTGATGAAGCATTGAGTCAGGGCAGTTACCCTGGTAATGGTGGCACGCGGCCGATTGTTAAACTTAAAGTTAACGATAAAGTAACCATACCTGCTCGGTTAGACCTTATTACGAGTTTAGATGGCGCTTTAAATGAACTTGAGGCTATGGTTACTAAGCAATATTACCAAGCAGATAGCGCCAGAGAAAAAGTAATAAAAAAAATGGTGGTGTTAGATAAGAATAAGCTAACAGCCTTGAAAGAAGCAAAGAGAAAACTAAAAAGTGATATAGAAGATGTTGAGAAAAAACAACTTAAAACAGATTGGGATTTAGCCGGTTATAAAGATCACAATAAGTCTCTCAAAAAATACGCACAAACAGCATTTGGCAAACAGCAAGCGGGTAAAGTAGGCTCAGCCAGTATTGGTGTATTGCCGTTTGTTTCTGGGCTAGAGGCCATTAACTTTTATACCGTAATAACGGGTGATGGCGTGAGTGCCATGGATAAAGCATCGGCTACTTTAGATTTACTTGATGTAATGGTGAATATAGGTAAAGACCTTGTTGAGCGCCGTTATGGTATGCCAAGTTCTGAACAATTGAAACTTTTCTCCAAAAACAAAGTGCCTGCAAGTGAGTTTACTAAAAAAATACTCAGAGGAAGAGTCAGTGTAATTACCGCGAAAGTAATATTGTTTTACGCCGCCAATGCTGCGACATTGCTTGCAGGCGCGATTAGTACCTATGTGGCTGTCAGAGATGCTGTTAATGAATATAACAAGGGGAATGTAGGTCTTGCCACGGCTAATTCCATTATGGCTTTAGGTTTTTTAAGTATGACCGCAGCATCGGGCATTGCTATTGTCACTAAAGGTGCATCTGCATTAATTGCCGTATTTGGTATTGCTGGCTTAGTGATCATTCTTATTGCAGCAGGGCTTATTTATTATTTTAGTGAATCAGAGGTTGAAGCTTGGTTGCATGCATGCCCATGGGGTAAGGCTGCTTTTATTAATGATGGCTCAACAAGTGTGCGAGCAGAACAATGGCGAAATCGCCCTGATTTAGCACTTCTTGATATATACAACGTACTTTACAAGCCTTATACAAAAGTCATTGCAAATGAACACGCTAAAACAGTTTCAATGGGCTTAACGGCTCCTATAGCTGCAGTTAAAGAAGGTGTTGATACAAAGATTAGCTGGCGAATGCTTCCACCTGATAAGGGCATGCTAAATTATTACGCTGCATCATTACTAACTGATTATGACACTAGGCTAGCAAGATATAGCAAGAATAAACACTTTACTGAAATTCCATTAGATTCGGTTATTTTACTTAAAAGTATGTGGGCGTTGCAGCCTGCTCGAACGGGTTGGCAGGCCGAAATAAATAATCACATTTTGTTGGCAGAGCTTGGATTAAAACCTGGTGATCAAATCGAACTTAAATTAGAGGCGACAGTGTACCCAGAAGGTAAAGGTCAACCTACAATTCAGGGCTTTAATAGTATTTATGGCTTACCAATCGAATATTACAAAGAAGGTGAAAAGCCAGGGTTCTTCTCTTGGGGTGATGATCGTAAGTTTATCCACCGCATAGGCAAAGAAACTAGCAAAGCCATTATTCATTTATAAAAGCTAAATTATAAAAATCTAAGCTTTGATAAATTGAGATATAAAAACAAGACAGAATAAGTGCAGCAAATAAAGGAGTAACAATGAGTAGTGATGATAAAAGCTCAGTAAAATCAAGCAAGCTGGATGATTTAATTGATAATCTTGTTAGTGATGAGGATCTTAAACGCTATATTGCTGAACAAAACGACGGTTTAACTCATGAAGAAAGAGAAAAAATTAAAAGAGAAAATCGTATTAACGCAATTAACCAGTGGTGCGCTGAAAACCCTGGCCGAGATCCTGCTAGAGCAAAAGATAAAACCATTAAACAGTTGGCCTTAGATGAAAAAGCGGAGGTACGATTAGAAGAATTTAGAAGAGATAATCCTGAAAAAGCAGCAGAAAGTAGAAGGAGAGCCGAGAACAGTAGTAAATATTTTGATGATAGACAAACCTATACAGAGCAACTACCAAGAGACTATTTACATCAAGACAGTTATGAAACGCGCTTAAAAAAAGCTGAAGCACTCAATGGCTGCAGCTTCAAAACGCGTACCTTTAAAAGTAAGCGTTTTACTGACCAATATGCAGCAGAGCTTGAATCCCCAGATAGTGGCTCAACACTTGAGGGGCATTGGGTAGAGAATGATGGTAAGCAGTTGGCTATTTCATGGTTTGGAGGCTGGTCTAACTTATTTACTGCTCTAAGTTTCCTGCTAATGGTCGCTGCGGTTATGTTTTTTTTCGTTGATTTGGTTGTTATTGGTTTTGTGTGGGGCGACTATCGATGGGTGCCATTTGCTATATATGCACCTATGTTTATTGTCGGTTTTTATATGCTGAAACATCGCGCTATATTAGCGCACCGAGATAATTTTTACTTTAATCGCCATACCGGCCTTGTAAAAACTCCGCATACCTTGTTTAGAAAACCGTTTTATTTACCTTATGAAGACATTGTTTGCTATGGCGCAAATCAGCGTAATGTCGGTTCAGCCCGTGGTGGCTCACGTGTATTTGTATCACTCATGGTGCCGTTAAAATACCCTAAACATTACCGCTTCACTAAGCCCACTTTTTATGTAGGTGGTTCAAATCGTGAATGGGATTCATTGGCATACGCTACAGCCATGACCTTTATGGATACATCCATCCCGCTTGGTACTCACTTATATCAATCGATAGAGCATTACTTCAAAATTGATAAAGACATAACCGAAAAACATGGATTCCCTGAGGAGCTAAAACCTTACTTAGATCCAGTAGATTGCCAAGTAAATAGAGAAGCCGTGTGGTAGTGAGCTTTGTTAGGTTAGCATTTGTCGCTATTATTCTTTTTACTTCAACTGAGGTTTTTGCAGGCATGTTTGGTTTGTTCAATAAAAGTGATTTTTTGTTATCTGCTCCAGTTCAAGGGGTTTTACTAGATAATGGTAAGCCGGTGGCAAAGCAAAAAGTAACCCGTTCGCTTACTTATGGTAAAGAATACATTGATAAGACGATAACAGATGAGAATGGCCGCTTTCGCTTTGATGAAAAGCTAATAAGAACGGCTAAACCTGCAAATATGTTTGATAATGACTCGCTTATTCAACATATCTACCTTGAAAATGGCACTCCTGAAGGTATTGTGCTTTGGTATACAAGTATTTCAATTCATGAAAATAGTAATACCCTTAAAGGGTTGCTTGGCGATCTTGTTTGCGAGCTCTCAAAAAGCCCACAAACAGTTGATATTCAGATAGAAGAGGCGCCTGAGCATACGTTTGCTATTTACGGTATGTGTGAGCTGAGCAAAGCTAAACTTTAATCTCTTTCTAACAGCACAGCGCCGCTGTGCTCTTCACCTAAATAATCATCTTTGTTGTAGATAGGGCATTTGGCCATTGATAAACAGCCGCAGCCAATGCAACCATTAACGCGTTCGCGCAAACGTTGCATGTATTGAATTCGTTCATCTAATTGCGTTTGCCAGACTTTTGAAAGAGCTGCCCAATCTTGTTTAGTGGGTGTGCGTTGCTCGGGTAGGGTGCTTAACGTTTGTTTAATGTCTTCAAGAGTTATGCCCATGGTTTGCGCAGCTTTTATAACGGCAATTCGGCGTAATACATCGGGTTTATAGCGGCGCTGGTTACCGTTATTACGCCAGCTGCGAATAAGCCCTTTAGACTCATAAAAATGCAAAGTTGAAACTTTTACGCCACTGCGTTTTGCCACAAAGCCAACCGCTAGGTTTGCATCAATAAGTTTCTTATCTGACATAATTTGCTCCAAGGTGTTGACCTAAAGTTAGCTTGAGGTTTTACGCTGCGCACATCATAAAAAAGGAGTGATAGTCATGCAACAAAAACCAATAACAAATACGGTAATTATTTATTCAAGTGCGCGAAAAAAGGGTAATACGAGTTTACAAGTTAATGATTATAAAGCGCAGTATGGCGGCGATGTAGTATGCCTAGATGACTATGTTATCTCGCCTTATTGCTACGATAAGCAATATAAAAATGATGACTTTTATGCGGTATTTGAAGCGCTGTTGAATTATCAACACTGGGTGCTGGCATCACCTGTGTATTGGTATAACACCACACCGCAGTTTAAAGCATTTTTAGACCGGATCACTGATTACATGGATGATGAAACACTCAGGACAAAACTGAGAACACTGCGTGAAAAGCAGTTTTCATTGCTCTCAAATGCAGGATCTGCTCAGGCACCTAACGCGTTTATCGAGATGTTTAAAAACACCTTTAATTACTTAGGCATGACCTTTAAAGCGCACCATCATATTGATGCTAGTTAAACGGGTTTAAACAAGGTAGGCTAGAGTAAAAAACAACAGGAACTTTTATGAAATCAACACTGTTAGGTTTATCTTTAGCCTTATTATCTTCGTTTAGTTATGCAGAGCAAGCTGAGCCTGCTATCAAAGGTTTTGGTTTTTATTATGATGTGCCAAACCATGCAGAAATCTCTGATCAAACGGTTTTCAAAGTGGCATTTGATGTAGCTGATGCGGCAGAAAAAGGGGCGCAGAATAACAAAATGAACTCATTAGCACGGTTTATTAATATGCATATAGCCCATGGTGTGAAGCCTGAGAACATTCAACTCGCTTTAGTTGTGCATGGTGGCGCAAGTGTTGATGTACTGGAAAACAGTTTTTATAAACAGCGCTTTGACAGTGACAATAAAAATCAGCAATTGATCTCACAATTGTTGGCACATAATACCGTTGTGTATGTGTGCGGGCAGTCTGCAACGCACATGAAGGTAAAACAGCAGCAGCTTATTCCTGGTGTGCAAATGGCGTTATCGGCAATGACCGCGCATGCACAGTTGCAGCAGCAAGGTTACACACTGAATCCATTCTAATGAATATCTTATGTTTCGGTGATTCAAATACTTATGGTATTTCCCCCGTCGATGGTAAGCGCTTTGCAGCCGATGAGCGCTGGCCTAGTTTACTGGGTATTAAATTAGGTGCCGGCTACCAAGTTATTGAAGCTGGCCAGCCTAATCGTACACTGGTGAACGACCCGCCTTTCAGTGGCGATAAACTGGGCATTAAATACTTAGAGCCCTACTTAGCGGCTTATCATTTAGATATGATTGTTATTCAGCTCGGCACGAATGATTTAAAGCGCCGTTTTGCACTGTCGCCTGCTGATATTGCCAATGCCCTCGAAATACTCATTTTAGATATAAAAAACTACTATCTGCACCGCGAATTACCCAAAATAATGATACTAAGCCCGCCGGCGGTGTATGAGGTTGGCGCGTATCAATCTATATATGCAGGTGCGGCTGCTAAGTCTAGCGAGTTAGTTGAAGCTTTTTCTGAACTGTGTGTGAAACAGCAAACTCTGTTTTTGGATATCACAGCAATCGCTCCGCCTTGCCAGCAAGAAGGTGTGCATTTAACTCTTGAATCGCACAAGTTTATAGCACAGCACTTACATTGCTTAATTGAAAAACAAAAAAGCCACAGGTTATAAAACACTGTGGCTTGGGTATTGATTCTTTCAATCAAGGGGTTTGGGAGAATCGCTTAAAACTCGTAGCTAATGCTTAAGCGTGTAGTACGAGGCATGATGTAACGACCATTCGGTGCATCAGCATTACGAGGGTCACCTTCGGTGATGCCTTGCTCGTCAGTTAAGTTATCAACCGCTAATTGCACTTTAATACCTTCCATAGGCTCAACAATTAAACCAATGTCTACTTTTTCGTAACCTTCTAATACAACTGTGTTTTCGTTGTCGCCCCAACGATCATCAACCGCTGAGATTGTGCCGTATAAGGTTGCATACATATCGCTTACTTCAAAGTCATAGCTTGGTGTTACACGTACTTGCCATTTTGGCTGACGTTGGCTTTCGTTACCTTCGTTGCTTGGGCTTTCTGTGATTTCTGTTTCTTGAAGCGTTGAGTTTAAGTTAACTGAGAAACCAGATTCGTGGTTGTAGTTATAATCAAGCTCAATACCGTAGGCTTCGTTTGTTAAGATTTCAGCCGGTACACCAGGGCGACGAACAAAGGTGTCACCTTTTACTTCGTTAGTGAAGAATGTTGCATAGAAATCGGTGCTATCAGTTAATAGTTTATAACCAAACTCGGCTTGTGTTACTTCTTTAATTAACTTTTCGCCACCTTCGTATGCGCTAAAGTTATCGCGGAAGTCGTCGAAGTAAGGCATTTTGTAACCACGGTTTACGCGCGCAAATACACCCATGTCATCATTAATTGAGTAGTTGATACCCGTTGTCCACGATGTTTTGCTTTCGTCATATTGAACTGACTTGTCGATTACGCCATCAAGACCTTCATCAACTGAGTATTCCACTTCGTGGTTTTCAAAACGAACACCGGCATCAAGTGTAAAGTCATCGTTGAATTTATATTGAGCCGTTGTGTAAAAGGCATTGGTGCGTGCATCACCTGAAGAGTTGATATCGTAGTTGAAGTCACAACCATCAACACTTGCATTACACTCGATGCCGTCTAGCATTTCGCCGCCTGCTTCAAGCACGTGATACGCTGTGTTACCTAAGCTCCACCAGTCATTTGCTGATGTGCTTGCTGTGTAATAACCAAAGGCCAGTGATAAATTATCAAGCTTTTTAGCGAATGCTAAATCATTGGTGAATGCGCTAATTTCTTTTAATACCACCCAACGACCAAGTTGTTGAACCGCTGTGTCTGCATCGTATTCTGTGCCAGTTACTGCACCTGTTGCTGTCTCACCGTTATCTGCCACTGCACCAACGGTTGTTGCAGAGCCTGCCGGTACTAAGCCGTACGTGTTTGCATCACCTTTGGTGATGTTGAAGCGATCTGTGAAGCTCCAACCGTTATCGAATTCAAGTTTGATACTACCGCCAGAAACATGACCTTTCCAACCACGGCCTTCACCTAAGTCGATCTGTTGCTCGTCATTATTTGCACCAGTGTAAATAGTCGCTTGGCGATTTAGAGTACCCAGCTGCGTGTAGCTTGCGTCAACACCGTCAACATTTAGCGGCGTTGGTAAGTACCAAGCACCATGGTCGTCTGTTTGACGCGTGTATAAGTTAATGGTGCCATTTTCTAATTCTTTAGTGATATTAATTGTGAACTGGCTGCCTTTTTCTGATGTGAAACCTGCATCACGAATACCTGGAGAGCTTTTAACATAACCACCCACCATAAAGAATAAGTCATCAGAAATCTCACCACTAACCATAGCGTCAATGCGTTGTAGGTCATAATCTGAAGTTGTGTATTTGAATACACCTTCGGTATCTTCACTACCACGTTTAAGGCGGAAGTTAGTTGTTAAACCTGGTTGGCCATTTGATACAACAGGGTTTGGACCACCGCGTAATGCTTCCATCGTTTCGATTGTTTCATCTAAACGGAATAACGACGAGTTTTCTAAAAATGACAAAGTAGGCGCAGGGTAAATTGGCGAACCTTCAAGGCTTAATGTTAAAAATGGTGCATCACCACCACCAGGGAAACCACGTACAAATACGTTCGCGCCAGACTCACCACCCGAGCTTTCTACCCACACACCCGGCACGGCTTTGAATAAATCAGCTGTACTTTTTGGCGATAATTTAACAATTTGATCTGCATCGATATTGGTTACTGCATAGCCAGCATCAATTTTACGTACGCCAATACCTGCTGGTGTACCAGATACAATAATACGTTCTACTTTTTCTTTCGCTGGTTGCTCAGTTTGCTCTTCGGCCATAACTGTTTGGCCACTCAAAGCTAGCAAAATTGCAGAGGCTAGCGCACTGCGTGTGTATGTAGTTGTCATTGTGTGTTCCCATTTTTTATGTTGTTGAAAGCAATGTATTAGCGAATATTTTGCAATTGTTAACACCTTGCTTTTATAAACCATAAAGATTTATGCAAACGTTTGCAATTTGTTTTTTCAATTTTTTGTCCTTTTTTTACCCACAGGGTGAGTTGGTCTGTTTTGCTTACTGAAAAAATATTATGCTCTTTGGCGCAGCGATTTGGTCGAAATGGTGGTATATTGCCAGCATATGTTTTAAAGGAAAGCAGTGTTTCAGTATCATGAATGATAGAAAATTAAAGTTAGCTGATCTTGCGAAATTAGCCGGTGTTTCTACGTCGACAGTATCTCGTGCGCTCAATGATAACCCATTGATAAAGCAGGAAACTCGCGACAAGCTTCAACAGTTAGCAAAAAAACATAACTTTAGTTTAAACACGGCTGCTAGCCGCCTTCGCACCCAAAAAACTAATGTTGTTGCGGTTATTATTAACCTCGATGGTGATACAGAACAGTCTATTAACGACCCTTTCTTACTTAAAATTGTTGGTGAAATAAATTTAGCGCTAAATAAATTTGGCTTAGAGTTATTACTCTCTAATTCGTTTATGGCCAGTGATGATTGGGCAAATTACTTTATTAATAGCCGCCGTGCCGATGGCATTATTGTGGTCGGCCAAGGTAAAAGCCAAGCAAATATTGAAGCTGCAGCGAGTGCTGGTGTTCCTTTAGTTGTGTGGGGCGATCCAAAAACACCCAGCAGTTACCCAATTGTTGGCAGCGATAATTATTTAGGTGGTCGCATAGCGACTGAGCACTTATTGTCAAATGGCGCTAAAAACATATTGTTTTTAGGTGACCCTGGGCACGCTGAAATTAGTGAACGCCACCGTGGTTATTTAGATGCTATTAATGAAGCCAAAGCCACTCCTCACGTGGTTTCTATCGATATTACTAGTAGTGCTGCTTATAAAGGAATTAACCAATTGTTGGTAGAAAAAGGGCTGTGCTTTGATGGCATTATGGCATGTAGTGACATGGTGGCTTTTGGTGCGATGAAAGCCCTGAAAGAGCGTTACATTAGTATTCCAAACGACGTTGCCCTCGTGGGCTTTGATGATATTGCCATGGCAGATATCAGTCACCCATCTTTGTCGAGTATTAAACAAAATACTCAACGCGCTTCAGTTATTCTTGTTGAAAAGTTGTTAGCCCAGTTAGCAGGCCAGTCGGTAGAATCTCAAGTTGTTGAAATAGAACTAGTAAATAGGCAGTCGAGTCAGCGCTAAACCTATTGAATGTTAGCAATATGTGTAATTTTAAATGCAAACGTTTGCATTTTGTTTTGCGCTAAACTAGACTGAATAAAAATAATCATAGGTTGAAGTGAATGAATCCTATAAGAATAACTATCGCGCTGGCATGCAGCTATTTTGTCTTTGCTATTATGCTCAATAGTGTAGGCACTGTTATTTTACAAGCAATCAATAGCTTAGATGTAAGCAAAACTCAGGCGTCTGTTCTTGAAGGATTTAAGGATCTTAGTATTGCCATTGTGTCATTTTTAGTGGCGTCATTTATCCCTCGCATAGGCTATAAAATTGCTATGCTCGGTGCTTTATTACTGGTAGCAGCAATGTGCTTGGTTGTTCCGAGCATTGCCGACTTTTGGATTTTAAAAGCACTATTTGCCGCAATTGGTTGCAGCTTTGCTGTTATGAAAATCTCTGTTTACTCTGTTATTGGTCAGGTGACTGATAATGCTAATAAACATTCAGCGTTATTAAACACCATTGAAGGGGTGTTTATGCTTGGCGTGCTGTCGGGTTATTGGATTTTTGCGTTATTTATAGACGCTGATAACCCGCAAAGTAGCCACTGGTTGAATGTTTATTACTTGCTTGCAGTGATTGTTGCGGTGGCGTTTATTTCTGTGATTGCGGCACCAATAAAATCGCCAGAACTAAAAACCAATCAGCAATCGCAGCTTCATGATTTTATTGATATGTTAAAGCTGACTTACCAACCCCTTGTGCTTATTTTTGTTGTTAGTGCATTTATGTATGTACTAATTGAGCAAGGCGTGGGCACTTGGCTGCCGACCTTTAATAACCAAGTTTTAAAATTGCCTGTTGATGTCAGTATCCAACTTGCCAGTTTGTTTGCAGCTGCGTTAGCGCTTGGTCGTTTGGTAGCAGGGCAAGTACTTAGGTTTATTAGTTGGTTCTGTTTATTAATGGGCTGCTTGGTCGCTATGGGTGTGCTCGTATTATTGGTGCTGCCTTTGACTCACGATGTAGATGGAAGCCAAGTGAAAAGTGTGTTTGATGTGCCTTTTGCAGCATACATGCTGCCGTTGATTGGCTTTTTTATGGCACCGATTTACCCGTTACTTAACTCTGTGATGCTGAGTTCACTTGCTAAGCACAAGCATGCTGCTATGACTGGTTTAATTGTGGTTTTCTCTGCATTAGGTGGAACAACAGGTTCAATTATTACGGGCTTTGTATTTGATAAATTTAGCGGTCAGCATGCGTTTTATCTCACATTAGTGCCAATAGCCTTGCTATTAATCACCGTTTCAATCTTTAAGAAAATTACCCTAAAACCACAGTATCAAGCGGCTTCAAGCGCAGCATAAGGGATTGTCATGAACTTCGTTAATAGCCAATTATTTAAAGACGTACAGCTAGCAGAAGTGTTTGCTGATTCAAAAATGTTTGCCGATGCAGTGCCAAACTTATCTTGGCAAAGTGCTTGTGAGTTATATCAACTTGTAGGCCCTTTAAAAGGTGATACGTTGCGTGAATTTGTGATGTCGAACTTTGTTTTTGCTGATCAGTCTATTCCGACTGCGAAATTAGATACCACATCAGTTAAACAGTATATTCTTGACCTATGGCCGCATTTGCATCGCAATGCTGATACTGATTTAGCAAGCTCACTAATGCCTTTGCAGTTTGACTACATTGTGCCGGGTGGCCGTTTTCAAGAAATTTATTATTGGGATAGTTATTTTACAGCCTTGGGTTTAGAAGATTGTGGCGACCTAGCCACCATTGAAGCCATGGTTAATAACTTTATTGACCTACAAGAACGTAATGGCTGTATTCCAAATGGTAACCGTGTTTATTATAGCTCTCGCTCGCAACCACCTGTTTTGGCGTTAATGATAGCGATGCTATGGGACGCTAAATATAAACATGAAGCAGATTTAACTTGGCTGGCAAACGCCGTCATAGCACTTGAAGCTGAGTATCAATTTTGGATGCAAGGCTGTAACGACCTTAGCAGTGAAACGCCTGCTATTAGGCGTGTTGTAAAAATGCCTAATAAGGCTATTTTAAACCGCTATTGGGATAGTGCAGCAACACCTCGTCCAGAATCATTAAAAGAAGATTTACATGACGCTGAAGGACTGACAACTGAGCAGCAGCAAAGTTATTTTCAACATATTCGTGCTGCATGCGAGTCTGGCTGGGACTTTAGTAGCCGTTGGCTTTGTGATCATAATGACTTAAAAAGCATTGAAACAACCAATATCATACCGGTTGATTTGAATAGCTTACTTTATAACTTAGAGCATACGTTATCTCGTTTTTACCGTTTACTTGATGAAGAACAAAAGAGTCAATCAATTGCTGAGCTGGCTACACTGCGCTTAGATGCAATTAATACCTATTGTTGGAATTCTGAGGCGGGTGTTTATCGTGATTACAATATTCGACTCAATCAGCAAAGTAGTGTCGATTCGATGGCAATGGCTGTTCCTTTGTTTGTAGGCGCTGCATCTGTACAACAAGCTCAACAAGTGAAGCAAAAACTGATGAGTGAGTTTTTAAAACCCGGTGGTTTAGTGACAACATTGTGTAGTACACCACAACAATGGGATAGTCCTAACGGTTGGGCGCCGCTACAATGGTTCGCTGTAAAAGGTTTAACAGAGTATGGCTTTGTCAGCGAGGCACAGGCGATCATAAAAAACTGGCTGAGTATGATCGAAGTGCGTTTTGCAGAAGATAAGTGCCTTCTTGAAAAGTACAATGTGTGCGAATTAGTTAGCCGTGCAGGTGGTGGCGAATACACAGTACAGCAAGGATTTGGTTGGACAAACGGTGTAACATCACGTTTTTACAAACTACTTGATGACTCGCTCTAAAAGGGGAGATGTGAGTATTGTTTGTTTACATTATATTAACCTGAGCGTCTGGCCATCCAAATGGGTTAGTAATGTTGTAAATTGCCAAAATAAAGGCTTATGAACGGTTGAATCATGTATCTAAATTAGGTATTGTGAATAAAATGTTTCAAGGAAGAAATGAGATGATTCAACCAACTTCTGTATTTCTAAAAACACAGCCAAGGTTACAAAACCGCAGTCAAAATTATCAATATTTAATTAAAATACTCGATGCGTTTTTTATGCGCGTGAAAGTCGATGCAAGCTTGCCTCAAGACTCTATGCGCGAAGAGTTTAACCTTTATTTGATTGATAGCACTGACGCACATTGGAAAGACTTACTACCTGCAGAGTTAGTGCAACTTGCTAAGCAACATTTAGTGGTTATTTTTAATGCGGACGCTAATGCAATTTGCGAAAAAAACTTACTTTTAAATGGCATTAAAGGGGTGTTTTTTGCAGATCAATCACCTGAGGATATTTTTGCAGGGCTGGTCAGAGTGATCAATGGCGAGCTGTTTTTTAGCCGTAAGAGTATTTCTACTACCTTTAACCATATGCTATCTGCAATGTCTCGCAGCCAATTCAATGCTAGTAACGATTCGGTAAATACAGATATTGACCTCAGCTTACTGACTAAACGAGAAAAATCAGTGATTCACTTACTTGCCCAAGGTGCGAGTAATCGAGATATCGCAGAGCGTTTAAATATCAGCGATCATACAGTTAAAACCCATCTGTACAGTGCATTCAAAAAAACGGCATCGCGTAACCGCGTGGAGCTGGCTAATTGGGCTCAAAATTACATGGCAGTGAGTTTGTCTTTACAAAATACACAGTGACAAACTGCAGCTAGTTTAATCCCAGTGGTAGTGTTTGTTATTAAAGCTGGTTTAGCACTTGCTCGATGCTTAAAAATCCAGCTTCAAGCAAGTAGCCTTCAAAATCGTGTTTCCGTTTAGCTTCCATTATTCGAGCCTCGGTTCGATTTAGATGTGACCTTATTCATAAAATACAGTGGAATACAGAGTATTAATAATCCTAGCCATTGCCATAATGGAGCAAAAAGAAACACCTGCGCTGATTGTGCATCATGAGAAAAATAGATTGAACCTATGGTCACAGTACCAAATAAGACACACATAATAGTGACAATAAACGTGGCAATTTGTGCCACTCTTGTTTTACTGTGTTCAACCATCCACGCCATTAATAAATAGGGCGAAATCCCCCATAAAACAAAACCAATTGGCAGACTTTTTGAACTGTCAAAATTATCAATTGTGATGACTAGAGTAATCAGTGCGGCTAAAACAATAAGAGAATAAGCGCATTTGGAGAAGGTAATCCATTTCATAAATAAAACTTAATTAATACCAACCCGCAATAATACTTAATCATTTTGAGGGATTAA